>JBBDIE010000095.1:0-25395 GCA_040880545.1 Bacteroidales bacterium
GCATAACCCAGAACCGAGTGCAACGAGCTCACGAATACCGCTGAAAATAAACTATTCATGAGTATATCGGACATTAGGGACAGCCACGAATAGGAAAAGCCATCTAAAGTAAAGACCTCAGATGGCTTTCAAATTCATTTCTTACCGCAAATAAAATAATCAATCTACAATCTCGATCATTTTAAAAGGAACCCTGATGATAGACTCGTAATCCTCTCCGGCTTCAAGCATATCTTCATCATCCTCCTCATAGTGCCAGTTAATAATTACTTCATTTTTACCTTTATGAATCGCTTCAAGCTTCTTAAATACATCGAGAATGCATTTGGAAGAGCTGGTATTGAAATACTCCAGCTGCACATTTACCTGGGTAAGGTCCAGTGGTGTTGCACTATATTCCTCAAGCCATTCAACAAGCGGTTTATAAAACTCAATTGAATTCTCAGGGATTGAGCGCCCTTTAACTTCTATTACACCTTCTTTGGCATCAAATCTAACTGTTGGTGTTTTTGCAGTTCCTTCAATCAACAATGGTTCCATATTTCTTATTTTAAAAATTTACTTTGCTTAAAAATCAATGTATACATCCAGGTTAAAAAAAGAATATTCACTATTATATTCGTGAAATGTGTAATCCAGTTTATTCCCCGTTTTCCTTGCAATATCAACCAGACCGAGACCTCCACCTCCCTTATCTGACAAGCGCTGATGGTTCAGGATAAATTTATACATATCCTTTAACTCATCTGCATTCATGGAATTGATCTTATCGATTTTTCCTTTTAGCTGAGCTACGTGTTTTGACTCAATAAAATTCCCTGTGGAGATTTTATATTTTTCTTTTACACGCGATACTACAAGGATGCCAAACTTCTTGTCAAATTTTTTCTGAAGTTCAGGTGGAAGCACATCTATATGATGATATAGGTTTTGCAGACTTTCCACAAGAACATTATAAACCTTCTTTCTGATCTTAGAAGCTTCACTATAATCATCCATTCTAGCCTCAACGACTTCCAGCACGTTGCTTATCAACTCGCTGGAAACGTTACCCTTATAGGCTATCAGGACGTCCTTACCGTTCAGTTTAGAGTAATACTCGTTTACATCAAAGCTCATTGAAGCTTTATTTGTTTTCAGGTAATGTAATTTCTCTTTTCTCGCTCAGCAAATATAAAAAAAAATATTGCTCCACAAAACAGAATAAATGAGGCCTTTCACCTCAGTTAACCAGTTATTATGTAAGATTAAATATAACTAAAATTAGAAACCCTTCCTAAATAAAAGATACAATTTCATTTTTTTTCAGTGAATCGTTGGTTTTTTGTGATGATCATGCCTGACGGCTACACTGAAGGCTCTTTAAATTGCTTCCTTTTCCCCTTAAATAGTTGATAATTCAGAAATTTGCATTCAAGACGTGCATTAAATAGGGTGAATTTCTGCTCTGGCTTTAACCCGATGAATTTTATGGCTTCCATATTGGCTGAAAATATCCATGCCTCTGAACCCGGAAACTTATGCTTTAGCACCGCCCCTATTCCTTCGTACATCTGGTCTATATTTTCCACTTCAAGTCTTTCTCCATAGGGGGGATTCAAGATAATCAATGCAGGTGTTTCCATTTCAGGGGATTCAAGGAAGTCTGTTTTTTCAACAAGAATCTGCTTGTCAACACCCAGCACCCTGGAATTGTTCTTTGTTATGCGAACGGCATCCTTGTCAATATCGGAAGCAATGATCGGATATTGGATAGCTACTGGTTCGGGCATTCCTTCCAGCAATCTTTCAAACAGTATCGCATCATAATCGGGCCAGTTCTGGAAAGCATATCCCCGCCCTGTAATTCCGGGGTAAATATTTGCAGCAATCATTGCTGCTTCCAGTGCAATTGTTCCTGATCCGCACATGGGATTCAACAGTGGCCGCTCCCCTTTCCATCCTGTCAGTTTAATCAGACCTGCCGCCAGAACTTCACTGAGTGATGCCGGATGCATCTCTCTTCTGTAACCCCTTTTATGAAGCGATTCTCCGGAACTATCCAGTGAAATGGTAAAGAAGGTCTCCTGAACATGAACATTGATCCTGATCTCTGCATTTTTAATATCAACAGAAGGCCTCAGGGAGGTTTTATTTCTGAACTGGTCAGCGATGGCATCCTTGATTCTCAGCTCCACGTAATGATTATTTCTGAATTCCCTTGAAAATGTTGTTGCATCAATGGCAAAGGAATTTTTATAACTCATGTATTGGGTCCAGTCAATTTCCTGTACCTTCTTTTCAAGGATCGCCTCGTTGGCAGCTTTGAACTTTGCTATGGGCATCAATACCCTCAGTGCGGTCCGAAGGTAGAGATTTGCCTTGTACATCATGGAAACCGAACCTGTAAAATTAACCCCCCTGTTTACCGGGGTTACATCTGTTGCCCCTATCTCTCTTAACTCTCCGGCCAGAACATCTTCCAGTCCTCTTAATGTTTTTGCATGTAATTGATTCGTCACGATATCTTCTCCGTTATGGTTTCTACAACAGTAAATATAATATTATTGATCCGATCTTTCCCGGCATCTTGTGATCTTCCGGAGGTTTTGGGTTTTTCCCTGTTTGCCCCGGATCCAAATAATTCGTTGCTCATCTCACCTTGCCTTGCTGTATCCTGACCTTTTCCACTGGATGTACCCTACCACGGCCATGGTTGTGTATATGGCAAATAAAACGGATGTTGGGTAAAGGCCCCTGTACAAATACAATCCTAAGGAAATCAGGTCAACAATGATCCATACAAGCCAGTGTTCGATAATCTTTTTTGTCAGCATCCAGGTTGCAACGATGCTGCCTGCTGTGGTGAATGCATCCCAGTATGGTACCGGTGAATCTGTATAATTATCCAACAGGTAGCCCGATCCGAGAAAAATCAAGATCATGATCACCAGTAATACAAAGCCTCTCCGCAATCCGACATTTGTAACCTGTAAAACCTTCCCATTACCGGCACCCGACCAAGTTATCCATCCATAGATACTGATCAGAAAATAGTATCCATTCAGCCCCATATCGGCGTAAAACTTTGAATGGTAAAATACGATTATGTACATTACGGCACTGAGGATTCCCACCGGCCAAAGCAGGATATTCTGTCTGATGCTGAGATACAGGTACAGGATACTCAGAAGCGTTCCCAACACTTCAACATAATTCTCAACCAGCCAGTCAGACATTATTTATAGGAGATTACAGTGTTTCCACATAATACGAGGGGTCCGCCAAAACTTCCCTGGCTTTATTGTAAATCGGATCGGAATCATTATAAATCTGATAGAATTTTTCTGTGTCCCATAGATCCCTGGCAATATAAGCCTTGAACAGCAGTTTTATGATATTCCTCGAACGCTGCCACTCCTCCTCAACAAACGAAATACCTTCCTGTTCAGCGAAGGCAATCAACGCATCCATCTCTTCATCAGGATTATACCTGGCTTTAAAGTTACTGAAACTCTTATATTTTCTTTGGAGGTCCAGCCTGTTCTCATCCATGAAACGTAGTACAAACTGGTTAAATATCCCAAGGCTGATCAGGTCTCTGTAATAGTTTGAAAATGAGGTAGTATCAAGCGGTACAAAGAAATCCGGCATGATACCCCCACCGCCGTAAACTGTTCTTCCGCTAACCAGAGTACTGTATTTCAGAGAATCGGGAAACAGGATACTGTCGGAATGGTTCAGTTCTCCTGAGTTGAAGCGGTTGGTAATGTCACGCGTATAATTGTCAAACCCATCTGCATAGGATTTCTGTATAAGCCTCCCGGTTGGGGTATAGTACCGGGCAATGGTTAGTCGCATCTCCGATCCGTCATTCAGCCTGAAGGGTTGCTGAACCAGTCCTTTGCCAAATGACCTTCTGCCCACAAGCACTCCCCGGTCCCATTCCTGAATTGCGCCGCTTACAATTTCACTTGCCGAAGCTGAATTTTCATCGATCATAATCACCAGTCTGCCCTCTTCAAAGAGTCCGCGGGCTGTGGCTTTATAATCTGTACGGGGTACCTTATCCCCTTCCGTGTAAACAATCTGGCGGTCACTTCCCAGGAAATGATCTGCCAGTTCAATGGCCATGCGAAGGTAACCTCCTCCGTTTCCGCTCAAATCCAGTATCAGATTCTCCATCCCCTGGTCCTGCAACTCCATCAGCGCCTGTTCGAATTCAGAAACAGTGGTTTGGGAAAACCTGGATAACTTGATATAACCCACATCATCATCCGCCATATATGCAGCATCCAGGCTATATACCGGAATCTTATCACGGGTAATCCTGAAATTCATCTCCTTTCCTGTTGACTTTCTAAAAATAGTCACATCAACCTTGGTTCCCTTGTCTCCTTTCAGTCGCTTTTGCACACCCGCCGAAGATATGCCAATACCGGCCACTTCTTCGTCATTTACACGAATAATCCTGTCGCCGGCCAGTATACCAACCCGCTCGGAGGGTCCTCCCTGAATCGTCCCAACTATAAAAATTGTATCCTTCATAATATTAAAAGAGACCCCGATCCCTTCAAACTCACCGGTTAATTGTTCACTGATCTCCAGTAATTCCTCCGCGGAAATATAGGAAGAGTGCGGATCCAGATCATGCAGCATCTGCTCTATGGTACTTTCTACGAATTTCTCTTCATCGAGAGAATCCACGTAGTAACGGGTCACCTTATCCATTACCTCCATCAATTTCAGTCCGTTAATATCAAACTGCCCGTGCAGGGTTGTAAACGAAATCACGATCAACAGACTGAATCCTGCCTTTATTATATATTTCATGGTTCTTTATTAATAGTGGCAAAAAGTATACGCATAATATTTTGTTGAGCCTGCTAAGAAAGTGTTAAGAGCGAGGCATGCGATGACTGTTTTGAAGTCGGGCATAACACAGCTACAGACATTTTCCCATGAAGCACTAAATACCTTTACAGTAATAACCTTGTTGTGTATGTTTTGTTGTACGCTACTCCCATTCTATGGTGGCAGGTGGTTTGGAGCTGATATCATATACAACCCTGTTAATACCTTTTACTTTATTGATTATTTCGTTAGAAACCCTGCTCAGAAATGCATCAGGCAGATGGGCCCAGTCGGCGGTCATTCCGTCGGTCGCTGTCACTGCTCTCAGCGCCACTACAAATTCGTAGGTTCGTTCATCGCCCATTACACCAACCGACTGAACTGGCAATAACATGGCGCCGGCCTGCCAAACCCTGTCGTACAGCCCATATTCTTTCAGTCCGTTAATAAAAATGTAGTCTGCTTCCTGGGCCAGACGCACCTTTTCACGTGTCACTTCACCCAATACCCTTATTCCCAGTCCCGGACCAGGAAATGGATGACGCGTTAAAATGTGATCCCCGAGTCCCAGTGAATAACCGACTTTTCTGACTTCATCCTTAAATAACAACCTCAGGGGTTCCACAACTTTCAGGTTCATTTTCTCGGGTAAACCTCCTACATTATGGTGTGATTTGATCATCACCGAAGGGCCGTTCACCGATACGGATTCGATCACATCCGGATAGATGGTTCCCTGGGCAAGCCAGTCTATCGTGTCCAGTTTCTTTGCCTCGTGTTCAAAGACCTCGATAAAATTTTTACCGATGCTTTTCCTTTTTGATTCAGGGTCATTGATCCCTGCCAGGTCATCCAGAAATTTATCTTTGGCATCCACCCCGATCACGTTTAACCCAAGGTCCTTATAAGAATGAAGCACATCCTCAAACTCGTTTTTTCTCAAGAGTCCGTTGTCCACAAAAATACAGGTCAGTTGTTTCCCGATGGCCTGGTGCAACAGCATGGCAGCCACCGATGAATCGACCCCGCCTGAAAGCCCCAGTACAACATTGTCGCTTCCCAGTTTTCTCCTCAACCCAGTAACCGTCGATTCAATAAATGATTCGGGTGTCCAGTCCTGCTTGCAGCCGCATATTTCCCGCAGAAAATTGCCCAGAATTTTTTTTCCCTCTGTGGTATGATACACTTCGGGATGGAACTGCAACCCGTAGGTGGTTTCGTTCTCTGCTGCATAAGCTCCCACCTGAATATCAGCCGTACTAGCGATAACCCGGTATTGGGCCGGCAATGATTCTATGGTATCTCCATGCGACATCCATACCTGGGTATTGACCGGTACATCCTTGAGCAAAGGATCGTCATCATCGATATTTGTCAGCCTGGCCCTGCCATATTCTCTGGAATTTGAGGCGGCCACATTACCCCCAAAATGATGTGACAGATACTGGGCCCCATAACAGATTCCCAGCAGTGGAATTTTACCTTTAATGGAGGATATGTCAGGAATGGGTGCATTTTCATCCCTGATGGAAAAGGGACTTCCCGATAATATAACACCTTTGACATCCTGGTCGGTTTCCGGGAATGCGTTGAATGGATGGATCTCGCAATATACATTGTTCTCACGTACCTTTCTTGCAATCAACTGTGTATACTGGGAACCGAAATCGAGAATAAGAATTTTTTCTGCCACGGTTATAAATTTTGAATCCGTAAAATTAGCACATTTTATATGTTCACGAAGAATGAGCGTGAATAAATGGTATTATTTCATTGATACAGGAAATGCCTTGACCCTGCTTATCGTTCCGATCGTCTCTGTTCAACCTCAAACCTGTCCCCATCGTTCACCGCAACCGTAGCAGGAAATATACTGCTTGCCTCCCGGAAAAACAGCTCCTCATTTTTATACCTGGTTGAAAAATGGCCGATCAGCAGTTTGCCTGCATTGGCAGCTTTTGCCACCCTGGCCGCCTGCATGGCCGTGGAGTGAAAAGTTTGCCTGGCCAGATTGGTATCCTCCTCAAGAAAGGTTGCCTCATGGTAAAGGAGGTCCACGTTTTCAACTGCTTTATGTATCTGCTCCAGGTAAGCTGTATCTGAAAGATAGGCATACGATCGCGGTTTCAGCGGAGGCAATGTAAGTTCGCTGTTGGGAATTACTGTACCCTCCCGGGTCGTAAAATCTTTCCCCTGTTTTATATGCTTAATATCCTCGACGCCCAAACCGTACCTGGTTATTTTTGACTTGTCCACATTGAGCAGCAAACGCTTTTCCCTGAACAGATAGCCGTAAGTTTCGGTTCGGTGCAACAGCCTGATGGCCCGAACCTCCGATTTTGAATCCTCATAGATCAACTTACTATCTTCACACCGGTGAAATATGAGCGGGAATGGCGGCGGATGGAAAAAAATGAAATGCGACTGCAACATCTTCTCCAGGTCAGCCGGGCCGTAGAGATTCAGCGCAGCATTCCTCCCCATAAGGCCAAGGCTCGATAACAGTCCGAAAATTCCGAATACATGGTCGCCATGGAGGTGTGAAATAAAAATATGATTGATCCTGGCCGGACTAAGTTTGTTTTTCCGCAATTGAATCTGCGTACCTTCTCCGCAATCGATCAAAAAAAACCGCTCATTCATATTTAATAAATGAGCGGCAGAGGATCGATTTGAGGTAGGCAATGCTGAACTGCTACCCAAAATTATCAGTTCAAAAGACACGTACAGTTTCCGTTTATTCAGCCTCCTTGATCATCGCTTCCGCATCTTTCACAGAATCTGCAATATTTAAAACAGTATCAAGCTGGGAAATGGTGATCAGTCTTTCAACGGCATCATTTAACCCTGCCAGAACGAACGTTCCACTGGCATTCTTGCAAAGCCTGTTTGCAACAAGGATTGCGCTTAGTCCAGAAGAATCACAATAGCGACAATTCTCGAGATCGAGAACGATGTTTTTCTCGCCATTTCCGGATACGAGTACCAGCTCCGATTTTAATGTTGGAGCGATATGTGTATCCAATTTTTCTTCCAATACTTTGATCAAAGTATGGTTTTCAAACTTGTCAATTTTGAACTCCATAGCTGAAATTTTAATTTAAGTGTATACTACTTTTTCTTGTTTCCAGCCTTATTCTTTTCGTTCTCCTCCATTTCACTTTTGAGTGCTGCCAGGTCGGAGATATCACCCAGCGTTGTCTTCTCAAGATTGCTCTTGATTTTTTTGGCAGTCTTCCTGGTATCAGTGGCTGCTGACTTCTTTTCTGACTGTCCTGAAGACCCTCTGTTCTCATCTTCATGAATTCGGCTATGAGACAAGATAATCTTTTTTGCTGACTTATTAAACTCTATCACCTTAAAAGATAACTTTTCATCCTGTTTTGCAGAAGATCCGTCTTCTTTTACCAAATGTTTCGGCGTCACAAAGCCTTCAACTCCATAAGGAAGTGCAACCACAGCACCCTTGTCCATCAGTTCAATAATGGTTCCTTCGTGGATCGAATCCATCTCAAACACGGTTTCGAACACATCCCATGGATTTTCTTCCAGTTGTTTGTGTCCGAGGCTCAGTCTGCGGTTCTCAACGTCAATCTCAAGAACAACAACATCAATATCTGCTCCTATAGAAGTAAATTCAGCAGGATGCTTCACTTTCTTCGTCCATGAAAGATCGGAAATATGAATCAGACCGTCAACGCCCTCTTCAATTTCCACAAACACACCAAAGTTAGTAAAGTTACGAACTTTCGCTGTATGCTTGGTTCCAACCGCAAATTTCTCCTGTACTTTGTTCCAGGGATCTTCTTTCAGTTGTTTGATCCCCAGCGACATTTTTCTCTCTTCCCTGTCAAGGGTCAGTATCACTGCCTCAACTTCATCGCCAACATTCATAAATTCCTGTGCACTCTTCAAATGTTGTGACCAGCTCATCTCCGAAACATGGATAAGTCCTTCCACACCTGGTGCAATTTCAATGAATGCGCCGTAATCGGCCATTACAACAACCTTACCTTTTACCGTATCTCCGAGTTTCAGATTTTCATCAAGTGAATCCCATGGATGCGGTGTAAGCTGCTTCAGTCCAAGCGCGATTCGTTTCTTGTCATCATCGAAATCGAGGATTACAACATTCAGTTTTTCGTCCAGCGAGAGAATCTCTTCCGGATGATTTACGCGACCCCATGAGAGATCCGTGATATGAATCAGGCCATCTACACCACCCAGGTCAATAAACACACCATATGATGTAATATTCTTAACGGTACCTTCAAGTACCTGTCCTTTTTCAAGTTTGGCAATGATCTCTTTCTTCTGTTGTTCAAGCTCCTCTTCGATCAGTGCTTTGTGTGATACAACAACATTCTTGAATTCGTGGTTGATCTTAACAACTTTGAACTCCATGGTCTTGTCCACATAAGCATCATAATCCCTGATCGGCTTAACATCAATCTGTGATCCGGGAAGGAATGCTTCAATACCGAATACATCTACGATCATACCGCCTTTTGTACGGCACTTGATATAACCTTTAATTACTTCGTCCTGCTCCAGGGCCTGGTTTACGCGATCCCATGAGCGCATTGCACGTGCCTTCTTGTGCGACAGAACCAGTTGTCCACGCTTGTCTTCCTGGCTCTCCACGTATATTTCCACAGTATCTCCGATGGACAGCTCCGGGTTATACCTGAATTCGTTGAGGGAAACAACACCTTCAGATTTATAACCAATGTTGATAACCACTTCCCGCTTATTCATGGAGATCACGGTACCGTCGATTACCTCGTTTTCTGCAATGGTAGAGAGTGTACTGCTGTACATCTCCTCTAATTTTTTCTTGTTTTCGACCGTTTCCTCAAGAACATCCTCTTCATAGGCATCCCAGTCAAAATCGGTATCACCGGTGCTTCCGTCTGACTTAACAACCGGTTTCTTATCGCTGGCAGGTTTTTCGGCCTTCACTTCCGGTTTTTCAGCTTCAGGTGCCGCTTCCGGAACTTCTTCCACGGCTTCAACTGTTTCTTCGGAAATTTCTTCGCTCTTTTCTTCGGCCTCAGGAGCTGGTGTCTCCTCAACAGCAGGCGCTTCATCCGTTTCATCCTTCTCTGCCTCAACTGCGGGAGCCTCTTTTGTTGTCTCTTCCGCTTCTGCAGATGCAGGTTCTTCCTCCTCTGGAGTAGGTTCTGTATCCTCCGGAGTTGATTTAGCTTCCTCTGGAGTTACTTCTGTATCCTCTGGAGTTGGTTCTGCTTCCTCTGGTGAAGTTGTTTCGGATTTCGCCTCCTCAGCTACTGTTTCTTCGGTTTTCTTTTCTGTAATTTCGCTGTTTTCATCAGTGCTCTGACCGGCTTGGTGTTCTTCGTTCAAAGCATCTTTTTCTTTTTTAGTCATTAGATAAATTCTTTAAAGCTAATAAGTTAGACATTATAATTATTTTATTCGAGCCGCAAAGATACGATTTTTAGAGCAAAATCACTAATTATCAGAAAAATATAGGCTTCGTAAAATGGTGTTCCAATATGCTGTATAACAATTTGTAAACCATGGTTTAGCTCATTGCATGAAAAACTCTAACTTTAGGGTTTTGAAATTATAATGATTATTATGAAACCCTCGTATCCAAATCTTCGCAAACTTCAATGAAGATCATTGAAGTTTTTAAGGCACCGGTGCGGGGAATTGTCATAGTTTTTAAGTGGTTACTTATTTGAAATTCAAATGTTTAATTAAATTATTTATACGTGAAAATAGCAGTAATAGGAACAGGCTATGTAGGACTGGTCTCGGGCACCTGCTTTGCAGAAACGGGAATCCAGGTAACCTGTGTGGATATTGACAAAAATAAAATTGATTCCCTGAACAAGGGAGAGGTTCCTATATATGAACCGGGACTTACCCGGCTGGTAAAAAATAACCTGGAGAAAAAACGTCTCTCCTTTTCAACCAGTCTGAAGGAGAGCATTATTGATTGCGAAGCTGTTTTTATTGCTGTCGGGACACCGCCCGATGAAGATGGCAGTGCAGACCTGAAATATGTGATTGAGGTTGCCCGGGAGATTGGCCGTACCATGCACGACTACATGGTAATCATTACAAAAAGCACCGTTCCCATTAATACATCCGACAAGGTACGGAGTGCAGTTGCCGAAGAGTTGAAGAAGCGCAATTCGGTCATTGAATTCGATGTTGCATCCAACCCGGAGTTTCTGAAGGAGGGAGCTGCAGTAACTGATTTTCTGAAACCGGACAGGATCGTGGTGGGTACCGATTCTGAAAGGGCCGAAAAGATTATCAACAGGTTATACAAGCCATTTCTGCTGAACGGGCATCCGTTGATCTTCATGGATATCAGGTCGGCTGAAATGACAAAATACGCGGCCAATGCCATGCTTGCAACCAAGATCAGCTTCATGAACGAAATCGCCAATTTATGCGAGGTTGTGGGGGCGGATGTAAACCTGGTACGTAAAGGGATCGGATCGGATCCCCGGATTGGTCATAAGTTTATTTATCCCGGTGCGGGCTACGGTGGGTCATGCTTCCCGAAAGATGTAAAGGCGCTGGTTAAAACAGGCAAGGAGTTTAACACCCCGCTGCGCATTCTGCAATCGGTGGAGGATGCCAACGATTTCCAGAAAACGATCATCGGAAAGAAGGTGATCTCCCACTTTGGAGGAGATCTGACTGGCAGGACCATTGCTGTCTGGGGATTATCGTTCAAACCCGAAACCGATGATATGCGGGAGGCACCATCGCTGGTGATCATTGACGCACTCCTCGGGGCCGGCGCTGCGGTAACGGCCTATGACCCGGTTGCTATGGAGGAAGCAAGCAGGATATTGGGAGACAAAATCAAATATGCCACCGACAGGCATGAAGCATTGCTGGATGTCAGCGCCCTGGTAATCGTCACCGAATGGTCGGAGTTCC
Source organism: Bacteroidales bacterium (assembly GCA_040880545.1). Classification (GTDB taxonomy): domain Bacteria; phylum Bacteroidota; class Bacteroidia; order Bacteroidales; genus M55B112. Next base: position 11,764 of record JBBDIE010000095.1, read on the forward strand.
GGGTACCCAATTACAGGATGATGGAGAAGCTCATGAAAGAAAAAGTTATATTTGATGGAAGAAACATCTATGAGCCTGCAGAGATGGTGGAATATGGTTTTGCATATTACAGTATTGGCAGAAAACCAATAAACGTAAAGGCAATATGAGGAAAATTCTTGTAACCGGTGGAGCCGGATTTATCGGTTCGCATTTGTGCGAAAAATTGCTGAATGAAGGGCATGATGTGATCTGCCTGGATAACTATTTCACCGGCAGCAAGCAGAATATTGTCCATTTGCTGGACCACCCTTATTTCGAACTTGTCAGGCACGACGTGACCCAGCCCTATTATACGGAGGTGGACGAGATCTACAACCTGGCATGCCCGGCCTCCCCTATCCATTACCAGTACAATCCCATCAAAACGATCAAAACATCTGTGATGGGTGCCATCAATATGCTCGGACTGGCCAAACGGATAAAAGCGAAAATCCTGCAGGCTTCCACCAGTGAAATTTACGGAGACCCTTCCATTCACCCTCAACCTGAATCATACTGGGGGAATGTGAACCCCATTGGTAAAAGGTCCTGTTATGATGAGGGAAAACGCTGTGCCGAGACCCTGTTCATGGACTACCATATTCAGAATAATGTACGGATCAAGATCATCCGGATTTTCAACACCTACGGTCCGAAGATGCATCCAAACGACGGACGGGTAGTCTCCAATTTCATTGTCCAGGCACTTCAGAACCAGAACATAACCATTTACGGGGAGGGCTCCCAGACCCGTAGTTTTCAATACGTGGACGACCTCCTGGATGCGATGATCAGGATGATGGACACCCCTGACAGTCTGACCGGGCCGGTAAATATCGGCAATCCGAAAGAGTTCACCATCAAGGAACTGGCAGAACTGATCATTGAAATGACCGGTTCAAAATCTGAAATAGTATATGAGAAATTGCCGGAGGATGACCCGGTTCATAGAAAACCGGACATTACCCTGGCACGTAAGCTGCTGGATGGCTGGAGCCCTGATATAAAACTTGAAGAGGGACTTGTTCGTACCATCGATTATTTCAAAAACACGATAATATAGTATGAAAGGAATTATTTTGGCCGGAGGTTCCGGCACCAGGCTGTATCCGATTACAAAAAGCATTTCCAAGCAGATTATCCCGGTTTACGACAAACCGATGATCTATTACCCGCTTTCTGTGCTGATGTTGGCAGGGATCAGGGAGATTCTGATTATTTCAACACCTGTGGACCTTCATCTGTACCAGGAGCTGCTGGGCGACGGCCACCACCTGGGCATTGACATAACTTATGAGAAGCAGCCCTCACCCGATGGCCTGGCGCAGGCATTTCTAATCGGGGAGAAATTTATTGGTAATGAACCTGCCTGCCTGATCCTGGGAGACAATATATACTACGGACACGGCTTTGAAAAAACTGTAACTGAGGCATCGGAACTGGACGACGGGGCCATTGTTTTCGGATATTATGTAAACGACCCTGAAAGATACGGTGTGGTTGAATTTGATAATACAGGAAAGGCCATCAGCCTGGAGGAAAAACCCATGGAACCAAAATCCAATTACGCGGTGACGGGACTTTATTTCTACAGTAATGATGTTGTTGAGAAGGCGAAAATATTAAAGCCATCTCCGCGTGGCGAACTGGAAATTACAGATCTCAACCGCATGTATCTCGAGGAAGACAGACTGCAGGTTAAGATCATGGGACGCGGTATGGCATGGTTGGATACAGGAACCCCCGAAAGCCTGCTCCAGGCTTCCAGCTATATCTATACCATCGAAAAGAGGCAGGGATTGAAGATATCCTGTATTGAAGAGATCGCCTACAAAAAGCAATTTATAGATAAAGCACAGCTTCTAAAGCTTGCGGCTGAGCTGGAGAAAAGTGATTATGGCAAATATCTGTTCACCATTGCCAATGAAAAGATTTACAAATTCAATTGATGATACGAATGAATATACGGCCAACAGAGATAGAGGGATTATTGATCATTGAACCAAACGTATTTGAGGATAAGCGTGGCTACTTCTATGAAAGTTATAATGAACGGGCATTTATTGAAGCAGGTATCCACAACCGGTTTGTTCAGGATAACCAGTCGAGGTCGGATTATGGGGTGATTCGTGGCTTACATTTGCAGGGAGAACCCCACGCCCAGGCAAAACTTATTCGTGTAATTGAAGGGTCCATCTTTGATGTGGCCCTGGACCTCAGAAAAGGATCCGTTACCTACGGGAAGTGGTTTGGCCTGGAGATCACTCATGAAAACCGTCTTCAGATGCTGGTGCCAAAGGGTTGTGCCCATGGATTTTCGGTATTGAGTGAAAGAGCCACCGTATTTTACAAGTGCGACGACTTCTACCATCCTGAAACCGAAAGCGGAATAAGGTACAACGATCCTGACCTTCTTATTGACTGGCGGGTACCGGAAGAACGGGCCAGTGTATCTGACAAGGATAGTAATCTGCCATTTTTTAAAGCCTACAACAAATAGTATGATACAAAAAATCGTGGTAACCGGCGCAAATGGTCAATTGGGATCTGAGATCGGGGCAATTTCCGGAGTTTCCCCGCACACTTTTATATTTACCGATATTGACACGCTGGACCTGACCAGTGAAAAAGAGACCCTGGCTTTCCTGGAAAAACATGCACCTGGGGTAATTATCAATTGTGCAGCTTATACAGCCGTCGATAAAGCTGAAGATGATTGGGATACGGCATTAAAACTGAATGCAGACATTCCGTCCATGCTGGGAGAATACTGTAACCAAAGCGGTTGTAAGATCATTCATATCTCCACCGATTACGTCTTCAGTGGCGACAAACCTATCCCCCTCTCTGAGGAGGATGAAACCGTTCCGAAAAGTATATACGGGCAATCGAAGTTAAAAGGTGAACAAGCGCTTGCCGGAAACAAGAATGCTGCCATTATCCGCACTTCCTGGCTCTATTCGCACTATGGGAAAAATTTCGTGAAGTCGATGGTTGGTTTGATGGCCGAAAAGGAGGAACTCAGGGTTGTATTTGACCAGGTGGGCAGTCCCACCTACGCGGGCGATCTCGCCGGGGCGATCATCAAGATGGTGGAAGCCGGCCCGTCTGAATTTACCCCCGGGATTTTTCATTACTCCAATGAAGGTGTTGCATCATGGTATGATCTGGCGGTGGAGATCGCTGACCTCACAGGCTCCGGATGCAAAATCGTTCCCATTGAAACCAAAGATTATCCCCTGCCGGCTCCAAGGCCCGTTTACGCGGTTTTAAACAAGGAAAAGATCAAAAACCAATTTCAACTTACCATCCCGCACTGGCGCAGCAGTCTGAAAAGATGTATTGAAAAAATTAAACCATAAATAATCTGATCAATCATGGAAAACAACGAATTACTATCCCGGGTAAAAGAAACGGCCCGGCAATGGCTGGAGAGCAATATAGATGAGGAAACCAGGCAGGCTATCAACCACATGATTCAAAATGATGAAAAAGAACTCATCGAAAGTTTTTACAGGGTGTTGGAATTTGGCACAGGCGGACTGCGTGGGATCATGGGTGCGGGAACCAACAGGATGAATATCTATACGGTTGGAATGGCTACGCAGGGATTGTGCAACTACCTGCTGAAGGAGTTTAGCCACCTGGATGAGATAAGGGCCGTGATCGCACACGATTGCCGGAATAACAGTGCTATGTTTGCCCGCACTACGGCCAGTGTATTCTCCGCCAACGGGATCAGGGCCTATCTTTTCGATGCTATGCGACCAACACCGGTACTGAGTTTCGCCATTCGTGAACTGAACTGCCAGTCCGGAGTGCTGATCACTGCATCCCACAACCCGAAAGAATACAACGGATATAAGGCCTATTGGGAAGACGGTGGCCAGATCATCAATCCACATGATGTAAATATTGTAAGGGAGGTTCAGAATATTGGCTCCATCAATGATGTGAAGTTCGAAGGTGATCCTTCAAAAATTGAGATGGTTGGCAGCGAACTGGATGAAAAGTTTTTGAAGAGATCCGTATCCAAAGCACTGAATGTGGATCTGATTGAAAAACATGCGGAGATAAAAATCGTCTATACCCCCATTCACGGTGCCGGTGTATATATGGTTCCCGAGGCGCTTAAAATGCTGGGTTTCAAAAACATATACAACGTTCCTGAACAGGATGTTGTAAGCGGTGATTTCCCAACGGTGGTATCGCCCAATCCCGAAGAATCGGCTGCCCTGGACCTTGCGCTCAGGAAAGCGAACGAAGTGGGTGCCGATCTGGTTATGGCAACCGATCCTGACGCCGACCGGGTTGGGATCGCGGTAAGGGATAACCATGGCAAATTAATTCTGATCAACGGAAATCAAACCGCTGTTTTGCTTACCTATTACCTGCTGTCGCAATGGAATGCTAAAGGTATGCTCCAGGGAAAGGAATTCATGGCCAAAACCATCGTTACAACTGAGCTCGTGACCGATATTTACAGGAATTATGATATCACCTACTTCGATGTACTGACAGGCTTTAAATTTATTGCCGACATCATCCGAAAATATGAGAATGATATGACATTCATCGGCGGTGGTGAGGAGAGCTATGGTTTTATGGTTGGGGATTTTGTTAGGGACAAGGATGCCATAACGACCTGTTCCATGCTGGCTGAAATTGCTGTATGGGCGAAAGAACAAGGGAAGAGCACGTTCGACCTGCTGCTGGATATATACCAGAAATACTCCTTTTACAAGGAATCGCTTGTATCGGTTTACAGGCATGGTAAGGAAGGGGTGGAAGAGATTGCAGCCATGATGGAGGGGTTCAGATCCACTCCGCCAAAAGAAATAGACAACTCTGAAATTACAGAGATCAGAGACTACCTGTTGCAAAAATCATTACACGTGGCCGATGGAACGGAGCACAGTATTGAATTACCCAAATCCAACGTACTGCAGTTTATAACCAAAAACGGCACGAAGGTAAGTGTACGTCCTTCGGGTACTGAGCCAAAGATCAAGTTTTATTTCAGTGTAAAGGATCAGCTGGGTTCCAGGGAGGATTATGAAAAGGTAAATCGCAACCTGGAAAGGAGAATTGAGAAAATTAAGGAGGAATTAAAATTAACCTGATTTATATCAAAAGCATATATTATGAAATCTTACAACAAAGAACTTTGGTTTGATATCAAGCAGCGACGCGAGTTGGTTAATATCACACCAGACATAGAAGCGTGTCTGAGAGAAAGCGGAATAAAAGAGGGGTTGTGCCTGGTGAATGCAATGCACATCAGTGCCAGTGTATTTATCAATGACGATGAATCGGGACTTCACCACGATTTCGAAGTGTGGCTGGAGAAACTTGCCCCGGAAAAACCGTACGACCAATACCGGCACAACGGGTACGAGGATAATGCCGATGCACACCTGAAACGTACGATCATGGGGCGGGAAGTAGTGGTTGCCATAACGGAGGGTAAACTGCACTTCGGACCCTGGGAGCAGATCTTTTACGGGGAGTTCGATGGAAAGCGCAAGAAACGGGTGCTGGTGAAGATTATCGGGGGATAAAAAACTGATCCGGAAAATTCACCAGGTACAATTTTTCTGTGGCGCGTGTAAAAGCAGTATATAGCCACCGGAGGTAGTCCAGGGAAATCATATCTTCTGTAAAGTAGCCCAAATCAAGGAAAACCGATTTCCACTGTCCGCCCTGGGCCTTATGACATGTCACCGAATAGGCGAACTTTACCTGTAATGCGTTGAAATATTTGTCCCTGGCAATCTGTTCGGCCTTCTTTTTTCTGTCAGTAAGTTCAGGATAGTCTTCCAGTACATCATCGTAAAGTTTCCGCAGTGTATCCATGGGCATGGCCGGCCCCTCCACCTCCAGAACATCCAGCATGATCCTGGCTTCAACTACCAGTTCGCCATAATCGAGAAAGGAGAGTTCCACATCTGCAAACTTCAGTCCGTAGATCTCTTCAAATCCAATCACACGTTCAATCCTGGCAATATCTCCATTGGCAATAAAATCGATTTTCGCCTCTTCATCCTTCCAGAAGTAGTTGTTCTTCACCACCATCAACAGGTCACCCCTGCTGATCTGCTCCTCCCTCCACAGGATCTGACCGCGGATACCGGTATTGAAAGCGTTTGCCCGCTTATTTGACCGTGTCACTACAATGGTTTCTTCCTCTCCGTACTTGTCATAGCTGTCACTGATACGCTCCAGCAACTCTGCTCCTCCTACACGCTCCACATCTTCAAATGCGCTTTCCATTAGTTCCGGGATCCCGATACTGTTTTCAGTAATGTTATTCCTGATGGAGGTGGCATTCATGAGAATTCCGGAATCCTTTTCATGCCGTACAATATCGGTAAGCATGTAGGGCCTGACCTGGTAACCGAATGATTCCAGTACATGCTGATCCAAAGCCGGACTCACATCCAATTTCACCGGCGGAAGCTGTGCTGTATCACCGATCAGGATCAGCCGGCAATTCTTCCCGCTTTCCAAATACCTTAACATATCCGAAAGCAGGTTTCCCGAACCAAATACTGAATCGGATGCAGCCTGCCCTATCATGGATGCTTCATCAATAATAAAATAGGTATCCTTATGCATGTTCCTGTCCAGCACAAACTGCCCGAGCCCGTCACTTCCCGATCGCTGCTTGTATATTTTCTTGTGTATGGTCCAGGCCGGATACTTTGTATAGGAGAACATTACCTTGGCAGCCCTGCCAGTAGGGGCTAACAGTACAGACGATAAACCCAGTTCCCGCAGCGTCCGCACAATGGAATTCACGATGGTTGTTTTCCCCGTCCCGGCATAACCCAAAATCAGCATGATTTCCTGTACGCCACCCGATTCGATGAAATTACTAATCTCTTCAATCAGCTCAGATTGACTTTCCGTTGGTTGAAAGTCAAGATTATCAAGTAATTTCGATGAAATGAAGTTTTTAAGCATTGGGTTCAATAAAAGGTAAAATTAAAATTTATAATATATATTTTTTCTTAAATTTGTGCGCAAACAAAAAATAAATTTCTCAATGAAACCCTCATACGATTAATTTCGAAAAAGGCGATATAATTAATTGAGGGTTCCAAGGCATCGAAATCAGTACTGTCAATTTATAAAGTTGTTAAATAACAGAAACACAAAAGTATAACCAAATTGTATACTAATGAAAAAAGTAATTCAGCCAATATTAATCATTTTGATCATTGTTCTGGGCTATCTTGTTGTAGAAAGTATTATGCGCCCCATCCGGTTCCAGCGACTTGTTGAAGTCAGGGAACAGGCGGTCATCAGCAAACTTAAAGATATTCGTGAGGCCCAAAAGGCCTACAAAGATGTATACAAGAGATATACAGGCAGTTTTGATACGCTGGAAATGTTTCTGAAAAACGACTCATTCACAGTAACAAAAGCAATCGGAACGATCCCTGAAGATTGGTTGGATGAATTAGGACTGGAACAGGCCAGGGAAAAAGCGATCAAAGAAAAAGTTATTGTCAGGGAAACATCCCGCCGACAGGTCCTGGATTCACTCTTTGGAGAAACATATCGGGTGGATTCAATGAAGTACATACCTTACACGCATGGTATTGAATTCGAAATCGAATCCAATGAGGTTATCACTTCATCAAACCTGATGGTACAGGTTGTGGAGGTGAAATCCTATTATGATGATATTCTACAAGGGTTAAATGAACAACTGATCGCCAATTATAAAGATCGGAGAGTTACACTTACCGGTTTCCCGGGAATCAAATTCGGATCTTTGGAAGAAGGAACACTGTCCGGAAACTGGGAATAGCGGTTTAACGTCTATTTCTAATGCAGGTACAGAGTATCATATCCAAATCTATCTCTGAGGAAATTCTAAGTACAGGGCATCTATCCATCCGATTTATGTCGGATGGATTTTCTTTGTTGCTGGAAGATACTAATTATAATCCGGTTGTACTGAACAGGTTTTTCCAGGAATCTTCCATAACACAAAAAAGCCATGTGCTTGCTTGTGAGGACTGGTTAAACAGGCATACCCTGTTCGACGGTTTCAAGGGTGAAGTTAGTTTTGTAATTGACAAACTACCAACGGCCATGGTCCCTTCGGACCTGTTTTCAAAGAAGGATTCTTCACTTTACCTGGAACCTGAGACCCAGTTGCACACCAGCAATACCATTACGCACAAGACCCTGAAGGACAGACCCCTTGTGATGGTGTTCCCTGTTCCGGAAATTTTCTCTGCACTGGCCGGAAAGTTTACCGGTGTAACGCGCATTATGTCCACTGTTGAAGTACTGATCTCCATGGCCGACCAGGTAAATGCAGCGGATCACCAACGTGGTTTTACGCTGGTGGATCTGCAGAATCAGTTTCTGGGTATCCTGATGATCAGGGATGACAAGATTCAACTTGCCAATCAATGCGTTCTGAAGAAAAGTGATGATCTTGTATACCATACCCTGAACTCCATTAAGCAGCTTGATTTTAACCGGAAAAAAGCACCAATTTACTATACAGGTGTTCCCGGAGATGATTCATTGAAGGTATTGAGAAAATATATCAGGCATGTAAAACCGCTGTTTTATCATATCATCGACCTGGAGAAATCGCACATTTCTGAACATGTCGTATTAGCAGAGGCAACAAAGTGCGAATAATCAGCGGCCAATATAAAGGAAAGAAAATTCATCTGCCTGCAAAATTCAAAGCCAGGCCCACAACAGATTTTGCCAAGGAGGCACTATTCAATATCATCGAAAATAACTTCGATATTGAGGAGCTGTCTGTCCTTGATCTCTTTTCAGGAACAGGAAGTATAACGTACGAATTTGCCTCCAGGGGTGCACACCGTGTCACCTCTGTGGAAATGGACCAGCAGCACTTCAGATTTATCAAATCCATGGTTGAACAGATGGACCTGGTACAGGTAACCCCCGTCAGGTCAGATGCTTTCAAAGTGATTAAAAATCCGTGGGAGCCCTATGACCTGATATTTGCGGATCCGCCCTATGACCTCCCCTCACTTGAAACGATCCCTGAACTCATCCTTCAGGGGAACCTGCTGGCGAAAGACGGATGGCTGATACTGGAACACCCCGCCGGTATGAAATTCAACCACATCCCTGAACTGTTCGACCACAGGTATTACGGAAGTGTGAATTTCAGCTTTTTCAGAATGGCAGAATAAAAGACTCCAGCGGTTCTGCATAGATCAATACTACAGCTTTATGGTCCGAAACCTCCAGTCTGAATTCCCTGGTACTACCCAGGGCATCTTTCAAAATATAACTCCCAAAATTTAAACCCATGCGCTGAACCAGTTTGCCGGGTATTTCAAGGGGGCACTCCATCGATTTTTCACTGTCAAAATTGGTGAAAATAAGGAGCCGTTCATCCCCTTTCCAGCGGAGGAACACGAATTGTTTGTCACTGTAGCCACTGTTCAACTGACGGTTCACGGTATGTAATTCGGCAAAATTGCCCGTTAACGCCTCACTTGTAATGGTGAAATTAAGCAGTGATTTATAGAATTCACGCAGCGCCTTCTGCTCCTCTGATAATCCACCCCCATCGAATGCACCGTTGTTCATCCAGCCCTGGTGAGCGGGTACCCCCCAGTAATCGAATATGGTGGTGCGTCCCGACTTGCCAAAGCCGGCATCACCTTCACCCTTTTCACCCACTTCCTGGCCAAAATAGATCATTGTTGGTGATGTCCCGGTTGTGGCCGACAACACCATGGCCGGTTTTCCTTTGGCGGGATCCCCCGCAAACTCCGGAGCGGCCAGCCTGTGCTCATCATGATTTTCCAGAAAGTGAAGCAGATGATGTTCTATATCCGACTGCTTGTTAAACAGAACCACCAGGTTATCCGTACTGCCCTCCCCCCTGATGATATTTTTCAGGGTATCATAGAGCGCTACCTTATCGTAGAGGTAATCCATTTTGCCCATGTGAATATAGTCCCGGTAAATTTCAGGAACATAGATTTCCGACAGGAGCAGTGCATCCGGCCTCTTCACCCTGATGGAGGAGTTGAGATAGCTCCAGAACTCCACCGGTACCATCTGTGCCATATCGTATCTGAACCCATCCACCCCTTTCTCAAGCCAGTAATGTGCTATCTGTTCAAATTTTTTCCATGAGTCGGGCACCTCCTTGTCCGACCAGAATTCAACATGATCCCCAAATGGCTTTTGGGCATAGTTTTCAGGAAGCTCAGGAAAATCCTTCTCCCCTTCCGGAGTAACACCGAAATTTATCTTTACGGTCTCATACCAGTCGTGTACCGAAGGTTTCGCGCTCCTTGATCCGTTACCGGTCCACTTTGCCGGATATTCATCGAATTGGCCGTCAAGTAATGGATGCTCCTCACCACCCAGTGGTAAATATCCATCCTCAAAATCAGGTACCTGGAATTTTTCACCCGGGATATAGTAGAAATTGTTATGACGGGCATATACCACGGTTGTGTCATCATCGGCACCAAAATCTTTCACCCCTGGTGGATTGGTCAGCGACTGGTAGTTTCTTGCCACATGGTTGGGAACAATATCAATGATCACCTTTAAACCCTGTTTGTGGGTGCGTTCAATCAATGCTTCAAATTCCTCCAGCCGTTTTGCCGGGTCAACAGCCAGGTCAGGATTCACGTTATAATAGTCCCTGACAGCATAGGGAGAGCCTGCCCTACCCTTCACCACATCCGGATCATCATTGGAGATACCAAGGGCGGTATAATCCCCGATTACACAATGGTGCAACACCCCGGTGTACCAGATATGGGTAACACCCAGTTCGCGGATCTCCTTCAGGGCCCGGTCGGTAAAGTCATTAAACTTCCCCACACCATTTTCTTCCATGGTTCCCCAGGGTTTATTCGTGGAATTTGTATTTCCGAACAACCGGGGCAGTACCTGGTAAATGACGATCTTGTTCTTCTTTTTATTCATATCTTCAACGGATCTGCACTGGAACAAACCAGCCATGATCAATCCACCAAAGATAGCGATTGCAGCTACGCTTTTCATTCCATAAAAATAAACATTTTATCTGCATAATTTCTATTCCTGTGCCCGGAAGGAAACTGCGTAAACCCTGTAAATACAGATGATACGGCCCAAAAAATTACTTCATATCTGTTGAAAATCACTTGCTCACCACAAATTTGGCGAATTCAGTAACCAGGGAATTGCCGGAATCCATATATTTCACTTCCAGTATGTAAAATCCATCGGTTACCCTGTCATCCAATTGTAAGTTATATGCTACATCCACAGCATACCCTTCCAAAACTGTCCTGCCAGTTTCGTCAAGGATCCTGTACCCGAACTCGTTGTGGTGACCAGAGAACCTAACATTAAGCTGTGTGGAGGCAGGATTGGGATAGACCGTCAGCCGTCTTTCAGAGTTTATGGATCTGTCATCGGACGTGGCGGTTCCATAGTAAATGGAATACCAGCCTTCCACCGGATCCCTGGTTGTGTTCATCTCTGTATCAGTGGCAACCATGTAAAACTTAAGTATGCCGTCACCGGCCGGGGCCGGATGGATTGCTCTGAAGCGTCCGTTCCCAATCTGAACCGGATACATTCCTGTGAAATTGTCATCCTGTGAAAACCAGATACTCACCTCTTCAATTCCATCGTCATCCTCCACCAGGAATTCCACCTCGGCATGTTGATAGAGCCCGGGTAGATTAACATATTCCAGGGTAATTACCGGATCGATTCTGTTCACCTCCAGTTGATCCAGCGCGGAAGCCGATCTTTTGGCGATAAAGGGTTTTATTCCCTGCCTGACATGCGCCCCTGCTGCCAGTTCAAAGGCATCGTAGAAGTCGGTGTAGGAATATCCATAATCCTGCCCCCTGTAGCGATCATCAGCTGCCGCACGTAGAACCTGGTTGCGTATACTGTCGAGGAACGGGTCCAGATGGGCCTGATTGTACGCAGTTTGCAGTAGATTATGCATGTAGTAGGAATACCTGTCGCGGTACGTTTCGTTCTGCAGTATCTTCGTCATTAACGGGCGGGGTTCTCCCCCATGGCTCCAGTTGTAAATATCTCTTTCGGTCCAGTCCTCACTGAACCAGGATATACCAAAAGTATTGTCCGGATCATAGGGGATAAATTCAAATTTTCCGGTGCCTTCATTAAAGTAGAGGTAGTAGTTGTTTTTATTGTAAGAATAGGCATCCCAATGGCCAGTCAGTACTTCAACGGCCATATATTTCAAAAAACTGTTGATATTAAACACCCGGTTAAGGGTCTCTTGAAATTTGGCAGGATCGGTGTTGTTCAGGATGTGGATAAAATTTACCAAATCTGAATAATCGTCGGCCACCGTGTTTTGTTTGAGCTCATACGCCCGTCTTCCGTCATTTTCAATCTTGTAAGCATCCTGGGATGAACCCCTGTAAAGCAGATCCGCCGGCCAGAGGCATTTATACAGGTTGCCATTATTGTTTCCATACCTGAGGTCGGTAAACTCCTCGTCCACATGTTCCACATTCAGGTAGAGTCCCCTATACTCCTTATTGATATACAACCGTAGATGGTTTGCCCTGGAGCCTGTCACAACTGCTTCCCGGAACAGGTACCAGCTAAGCAGCGCCCTGCTCATGCTGGGGTCGTTGTGTTCGCCGTTCAGGTTGATTTTCTCGACCCCTTCAAATTTCTGACCCGTAATAAAGGAATTCAGGGAAACCTTAAAGGATTTTTTGGCAGCATACCGGGAGGTATTTCCCCGGAGCCTGAATCCTACAGAGTCGATGGTTGTGATCAGCGTATCGCGGGAAAAAGTAAACGTAGCCATATATTCATGGTCGTTATGCTCATTTCCCACCATCAGCAGCTCTGCCAACGAATCGGCATCCATTGTGATATCCACCCTTGCGAGCGTGGAATTATCAAATAAACGCCCCTGTTCGGGAAACCTCTCCTGCCCTGGCAGTATCGTTAAAGACCCGAATAAAAGCAGTCCGGATAAGCACCAGGTTATGGTATGGAAATATAATTGCATAGAATTTATCAAAGGTAACTGCTTTTTTATCTTTTTTCTTTGGGGATATGAAAAAATCACCTATTTTTGCGACGCATTAAACGCAATGCACGTTCTCTGTTTGTATTTTGAAACGCACAGATAACAAATTAACGGTCTGGTAGTTCAGTTGGTTAGAATGCCGGCCTGTCACGCCGGAGGTCGCGAGTTCGAGTCTCGTCCAGACCGCAAAGATTGAAAACCCGGAAAGCTCAGCAGAGCTTTCCGGGTTTTTTATTGCGGCAGCACGACCCAAGCGTCAGCTTGAGGGAGAGATGCCGCAATAAAAAACCGAAAATTTCCTCCAGAAATTTTCAGGTTTTCAATCTTTGCAGCGTACCCCCCGGGAGGGGCAGAGTCCGCCGTAAGGCATTCTCGTCCGGACCCCCTCCATTTCGTCATACCAAAAACATACAACGTTCCTGGTATTTCATTCCGGCAATCCCGACCCAAGTGTCAGCTTGCGTAAGAACTGCCGCAATAAAAAACCGAAAATTTCCTTCAGAAATTTTCAGGTTTTCAATCTTTGCAGCGTACCCCCCGGGAGGGGCAGAGTC
>JBBDIE010000096.1:0-25331 GCA_040880545.1 Bacteroidales bacterium
TTACTTGTTTTCGACCCATCTCCTGGCATTGACAAATGCTTCCACCCAGGGGGTCACTTCATCATTTTTTCTTTCCTCCGGGTAATAACCGCACTGCCAGGGGAAAAATGCCCTTTCAAGGTGGGGCATCATGGCCAGGTGCCGTCCATCCATGGAACATATTGCTGCCACATCGTTGTCCGATCCGTTGGGATTGGCAGGGTAGGAGGAGTGGGAGTATTTGCCGGTCACCTGGTATCCCTCCCGCGCAGGCAGATTGAATCTCCCTTCCCCATGCGCCACCCAGGCACCAAGTTGCATACCCGACAAAGTGTTGAACATGACCGATTCGTTTTCGGGTACCGTTACAGTCAGAAAACCTGATTCAAATTTACCTGAAGCATTGTGTTCCATCTTTGGTGCTATTTCTGCTTCTCTGGTTACCAGGTTCAGTTCAACCATCAACTGGCAGCCGTTGCATATACCCAGACTGAGCGTGTCGGTGCGGGCGTAGAACTTTTCCAGTGCAATTCTCGCTTTTTCATTGTATTTGAACGCCCCGGCCCACCCTTTGGCAGAGCCAAGAACATCTGAATTGGAGAAACCACCCACGAAGACGATGAAATTAAGATCTTCCAGTGTTTCCCTTCCCGCGATCAGGTCGGTCATATGCACATCTTTCACATCAAACCCGGCCAGATACATCAAATAGGCCATCTCCCTGTCGCCATTGACCCCTTTTTCCCTGATAATGGCTGCCTTCACTCCCGTTTTAGCTCTTCTGCCCGGGTCAATTCCCAAGGATTTGCAGCTCCCACTGAAATCTCCCAGGTTGAATTTCAGCCCATGTTTTTTGTATGATTCAAATCTTTCCAGTGCAAGTTTATCTCCAGATTGCCTGCGATCCAGCAGGTAGGAGGTGCGGAACCAGGTATCCCGCAGCATATTTATATCCAGTTTCCGGGTTTTTTCGTTGGTGTACAGGGTAAGTTCCCTTCCATCTGAGGGCCGTCCAAGGACTGTATGTTTGACACGCTCTTTTTCAAGGATGGCGGTTACCTGTGCCCTGTTCTTTACCTGGATTATGATCCCGGGATTTTCGCTGAAGAGGATAGCGGAGGTAGGCGCCCTGAACCCGGTAATATCCACTTCCAATCCCCCGGTTTCATTGGCAAAACACATCTCCAGCAGTGCAGTGATCATCCCTCCGGCGGAGATGTCGTGCCCGGCCATGATCATCCCCTCTTCAATGAGCGATTGAACCAGGTTAAAGGTTTTCACGAAGTATTCCGGATCTTTTACTGTGGGTGCATCGTTGAACAGGTACCCGGTCGACTGTCCGAACGCACTTCCTCCCAATTTAAATTCATCACTTGAGAAATCAATATGGATGAGGGAGGTGGATGTATCATTTTTTATTACCGGTTCAACGATCTTTTTTATATCGGTAACTTCGCCTGCGGCCGAAATAATAACAGTACCAGGTGCCTGTACAAGCTCGTCACCATATTTCTGTGTCATCGACAAGCTGTCTTTACCCGTTGGAATGTTGATTCCCAATGCGATGGCAAAATCGCTGGCTGCTTCAGCTGCCCTGTAGAGGCGTGCATCCTCCCCTTTGTTTCTGCATGGCCACATCCAGTTGGCCGAGAGGGAAATACTCCTGATTTTCTCCGGCATGGGGGCCCAGATGATATTGGTCAGCGATTCGGCGATGGAGAGTACACTGCCTGCGGCCGGATCTATGATGCCCGCAACGGGGGCATGACCGATGGCCGTGGCATATCCTTTTATTCCACGGAAATCGAGGGCAACGGCCCCCAGGTTGTTGAGTGGTAATTGAAGCGCACCTGCACATTGCTGTTTGGCAACTTTCCCCGTTACCGACCTGTCCACCTTGTTGGTGAGCCAGTCTTTACAAGCCACAGACTCCAACTGCAACATATCTTCAATGTAAGCTTGCAGTTTTGCCGGGTCCGGTTCAAATGATCTGTACTCCTCCTTGACGTTGGTATCCGTCATGATGGTTTTTGGGGGCTTGCCAAACATATCGGTCAGCTCCAGGTCCATCGGCTTTTCACCCGTTTTTTTACTTTCAAATACAAAGCGATGGTCTCCTATGACCTGCCCGATCACATACAGTGGTGCCCGTTCCCGTTCAGCTATGCGCCGTAGTTCATCGATATCGCCAACCCTGATCACGAGCCCCATCCGTTCCTGCGACTCATTCCCGATGATCTCTTTGGCCGAAAGTGTGGGATCACCAATGGGTAGCATATCCAGGTCTATTTTCCCCCCGGTTTCTTCAACAAGTTCTGAGAGACAGTTAAGGTGCCCACCGGCGCCGTGGTCATGAATACTGATAATGGTATTGTTCGCAGATTCTGACAATGCCCTGATGGCGTTAAAAACCCGTTTCTGCATCTCCGGATTGGCCCGTTGAACGGCATTCAACTCAATGGTATTGTCGAACTGACCTGTATCCACCGATGATACGGCGCCACCGCCCATCCCGATCCGGTAATTATCTCCACCCAGCAGAACCACGAGATCGCCCTTTTCAGGGGTATCCTTCTGTGCATCTTTCTTCTTTCCGTATCCTATCCCGCCGGCCAGCATGATCACCTTATCGAATCCCTGCTTTTTCAGATTCTCCTGGTGCTCGAATGTAAGCAGGCTGCCACAGATCAACGGCTGTCCGAATTTGTTTCCAAAGTCGCTGGCACCATTGGAGGCCTTAATGAGAATTTCTTCCGGGGTCTGGTACAACCACGGACGTTCCTGCATGTTATGCTCCCATTTCCGGTTTTTATCCAGCCGCGGGTATGAAGTCATATACACCGCCGTGCCTGCCATGGGTATGGATGCCTTGCCACCGGCGATCCGATCGCGGATCTCCCCGCCCGTTCCTGTGGCTGCCCCGTTGAATGGCTCAACGGTGGTGGGAAAGTTGTGGGTCTCTGCCTTCAGTGAGAGCACAGTCTCAATCTCTTCGATCCTGAAAAAGTCAGAACGGTCCTGGCGTTGTGGTGCAAACTGCTCCGCGACCGGTCCCTGAGCAAATGAACAATTATCTTTGTAGGCCGAAACGATCTTGTTTGGATTGCTGAGGGTGGTCCTTTTGATCAGTCCGAACAGGGACGACTCCTTCTCTTCTCCATCGATCACAAAGGTTCCGTTGAAGATCTTATGGCGGCAATGTTCCGAATTTACCTGGGCAAATCCATACACCTCACTGTCAGTAAGTTTCCTGCCCAGCCTGGTACTGACCGAATCTAAATATTCGATCTCGTCTGGATTGAGTGCCAAGCCTTCCTGTTGATTATAAGCGGCTATATCATTGATCCGGAGAACCGGGTCCGGCTTTTTGCTGATCCTGAAAATTTCCTGGTCCAGTCCATCGTATAAACGCTGCAACATGGGATCATAAGCACTCTCTTTTCCCGAAGCCCTGAAATATTCTTCAATGCGCAGGATCCCCCGGATCCCCATGTTTTGTGTGATCTCAACTGCATTGGTGCTCCATGGGGTGATCATCTCTCTGCGTGGTCCGACGAAGTAACCTTCGATTCTCTCCTGGCCCGTCATGACAGCGTTTCCAAATGCCCATTCCAGTTTTTTAATATCCGAATCAGCCAGTTGGCCCGGGGATTCTACTGCAATAAGACTGTCGTTGAGAACGGAGAAGAAGCTTATCATAAGTTCAGTTTGTAATAAAAAACATCCATTTCTAATTGCGGACCAGTTGTTCGTTGGAGAGGAGTTCTGCCTGACCCTTTTGCACTGCAAAGATAATGTTTCGGGAAAGAAATTCCTTGGAAATGTTGCAAACAGCTATCACAGTTTATTAACAGCCTGGCCACTGAACTCTATGGACAGCCTCTATTTATCTCTTCTGAACAATTTGTTGAGGAATGACCTTTTTTCCTCGCCGGTTTCTTCTTGACGGATCGAATCATCTGCAAAATTATCCCTATCCCGATCACCGCCAAACAACCGGTTGAATATCCCTTTGATTCCCTCCTGGCGGAATGGTTCACACTGCATTCCGGCATAGATATATTCAGGATTATCAAAAGCGGTGAGATATTTTTCAGAAAGCCCGGGATCCATTTCAATCCCTTTTATTACCTGTGCTACAATGGGCAGCGCAAGCACCGATCCTGATCCTGCATCGCTGTAAAAATGGACATCCGGTGTGCCGGCACCAACCCACGTACCCACTACCAGATCAGGGGTATATGCAATAAACCAGGCATCGGAATAGTTTTGCGAAGTACCTGTCTTGCCTGCCAGTTCCGATTCTATTTTGTATCCTGTCCTGATCTGCTGCCCTGTTCCCTGTTCAACTACCTGTTGCAAAATGGCTGTTAATATCTGACTTGTTTCCATGGAGAAAATATCTTCAGCTTCCCTGGGTTCCCTGTTATATAGTACATTCCCATCCGCATCGGTGATCTTATTGATCATGACCAGTTCGTTCATTGATCCGCCATTGGCAAAGGAACTGTACCCTTTTACGATCTCGTAGAGGGATAGGTCCAGGGTCCCCAACGCGATGGATGGTGTACTGTCGGCAAAGGGGGGGAAGTGTAACTTATTGCACATTTGCACGATACTGTCCCTTTTCAATTTAAAATACAGATCCACCGTTGGCAGGTTCATGGAGTGTGTCATGGCATACCAGAAAGCCACGGTACTGTCGGGTGTTGATTTATGATCGGCATTTTTTGGTTCCCAATCCTGGTATTCCGGATAGATTCTCTCCTTGTTATCCAGGTAGGTGCAAGGAGAAATACCCGATTCAAGGGCAGTGGCGTACAGAAATGGTTTGAATGCCGAAGCGCTTTGCCGGTGCGATAACACCATGTCGAAGGGAAGGTACCTGTAATGATTGCCTCCGATCCAGGTAATCACTTCCCCGTTTTTTGGATTAGTGATAAGGACGGAAGCATTGAGCATTTTAACGTAGTGCCAGAGACTGTCGAATCTGTTGATATTCTTTTTTTGAATACTGTCCAGGTCAAATAATATCATCTCCCTTTTTACAGTATCCCGCTCAAAATTTTCGGACCCCTGTTCCTGTTTTTTATACCAGCGTTCCCTGAACATATGCTTCTCAAGTTGCTGATCAAGGAGTTTTTGCATGCCAGGGAGGTGGTTTTTAACCGCTTCTATACTTTGCCGCTGAATTTTCATATCCAGCGTTGTATAAATTTTCAGCCCGTCCTTTTCCAGGTTGTATTCCGACTTTCTGCTTACATTAATGGAATCCAGCAGTTTTACAGTTTCCTTTTTAACCTGGTAAACGAAGTACCCTGCTGGGGCATCCAGGGCCATATTTTCGTAGTCCAGTTCCATGGGTAAATTCTGAAGGCTGTCGGCCATCTCCTGATCCAGGTAACCGCCATTTTCCATCAGTGCGATTACCAGGTTGCGCCGTTTAACAGAATTTTCCGGGTTGAGATGGGGGTTGAAATGGGTGTTGGCTTTCAGCATACCGATCAATACAGCCGACTCTTCCACATGCAGTTCCCTGGCAGGTTTGTTGAAGTATCGCTGGGAAGCAGATTCCACGCCGTAGATATTTTCGCCAAATGGAACGGAATTCAGATACAGCAGTAAGACTTCGTCCTTGGTGTAAACCTCTTCCATCCGGGCGGCGATAAAGAGTTCTTTAATTTTATTTACAGGCATACTTAACGGGCCATAGTCGTTCCGGCCATACAGGTTTTTGACAAGCTGTTGTGTAATGGTACTGCCACCTCCGCTGCCTCTGTCCATCAGCAGTATACTCCGGAACAGAACCCTGAAATAACTCCTGGTGTCGTACCCTTTGTGGGTAAAAAAACGCTTGTCCTCCGTGGCGATCAGCGCGTTTATAAGGTGCGCCGGAACTTCGTGATACCGGATGTTTGTCCGGTTCATGGCAAAGTATTTTCCGATAATGATACTGTCCGCCGAGTATACCAGTGACGCTTCTTCGTTACGGACCTCAAGCAATTCCTCCCTGTCGGGCAGTGGTCCCGAGATACCAGAAAAGACCAGTAAAAACAGCAGTGCCGTAAATAAAAGTGCCGAAACAGCCAGTCCGGCAGATATTATTAAGGTCCTTTTAAGGAGTTTCTTTCTGTTTATTTGCATAAAATCAATGTACAATACTTATAACGGTAAGTAATCAAAAGATGTTCTGTCAGCATAGTAAAAAGTGAATGTGGGAATAAGGTTTGCAGGATTCATTAATTCTCTGTAAATTTTGTACGTAAACCAAAACCCGGCAATTATGAAATTCGAACTTCCAACATTACCTTATGCAAATGATGCATTGGAGCCTGTGATCAGTAAGAAAACCATAGAGTTTCACTATGGAAAACATCACCAGGCTTATGTGAACAACCTGAATAATCTCATTCCCGGAACCGAATTTGAAAACACCGACCTGGAGACCATCATCATGAAGGCGGAGGGCGGTATTTTTAACAATGGTGCACAGGTGTGGAACCATACTTTCTATTTCACCTCCCTATCTCCTGCTCCTGCAAAATCGCCCGGGGGAAAGCTTGGAGAGATGATCGAACGGGATTTTGGATCCATGGACCATTTCAGGGATGATTTTCAGAAGGCAGCGACCACGCTCTTTGGTTCGGGCTGGGCATGGCTGGTCCTGAATGATTCAGGTACCCTTTCAATCGTCCAGACACCCAACGCAGGGAACCCGATGCGTGATGGACTGAAGCCACTGATGACAGCCGACGTTTGGGAACATGCTTACTATCTTGATTACCAGAATAAAAGGCCGGAATATCTCAGCAATTTCTGGAAAGTGCTCGACTGGAAGGTGGTAGAGGAGAGGTTGTAAAATCTCACCGGAGTAAAGGGTATTTTTTTTATATCTTTAGAAATTAAAAACCAATCGAACAT
The DNA here is from genome assembly GCA_040880545.1 of Bacteroidales bacterium. Classification (GTDB taxonomy): domain Bacteria; phylum Bacteroidota; class Bacteroidia; order Bacteroidales; genus M55B112. The sequence goes on from JBBDIE010000096.1 coordinate 6,901, forward strand.
GATCCAACAAAACTTCATTCAGCTTTACGAAGACAGCTTCAGGAACTTTTGGGACCTGCCGGCACTGTCAGATTACCAGGGACCTGAGATCACCTATGGTGAACTTTCAGGCAGGATAGCCAGAACCCACCTCCTCTTCAGGGAGCTTGGGATCAACAAGGGAGATAAAATTGCATTGTTCGGGAAAAACTCTGCCAACTGGTGTGTGGTGTTTATGGCATCACTGACTTATGGAGCAGTGGTAGTGCCGATCTTGTCCGACTTTAAGTCTGCAGAGGCGACCAACATAATCAATCATTCAGATTCTGTATTTCTGTTTGCAGATAAATCGATGTTTGCTGATTTGAAGGAGTCTGATATGGAGAAATTAATGGGTACAATTGCCATTGAGGATTTTTCTGTGGCATCACCAAAGCCTTCAAAGCAGATGAAAGATGCGGTGGAAAAGCTTGATGATATGTTTGCCAAGAAATACCCGGATGGATTTACAAGGGAGCATTTGAAGTTTCCTGAAGTTTCCAACAGTGACCTGGTGGAGATCAACTACACCTCGGGAACCACAGGATTCAGCAAGGGTGTTATGTTATCGGCCAACAGCCTGGCAGGAAACATGGTATTTGCCAGGGGCGCCATAGAACTGAATGCCGGTGAGAAGATGCTGGCGGTACTTCCGCTGGCCCATTGCTACGGTTGTGCATTCGACTTTCTGTTTCCGTTGACAAAGGGGGTGCATGTTACCATTCTGGGTAAGCTTCCCGCAACACCCCTGTTACTGAAAGCATTTGCCGATATCCGGCCCCATTTGATCATGTTCATCCCGCTCTTCTTTGAGAAACTTTACAAGAAGAGGCTACTGCCCACCATTTCCAAGGGTACCATGAAGGTACTACTGGCCATACCGGGGATCAACAATATCCTCTATGGTGCCATCAGGAAAAAGGTGATGGCATCCTTTGGCGGAAGGTTCCGTGAAGCTGTTCTGGGCGGTGCTGCACTAAGTGCCGATGTGGAAAAGTTCTTTAAGCGGATCAAATTTCCTTTCACTATTGGATACGGGATGACCGAATGCGGGCCATTGATCTCCTATGACGGATGGAAAACTTCACGGCCCGGTTCGTCGGGGAAAGTTTTATCCGATATTATGGAGATGAAGATCGACTCATCGGATCCCTACAATGAAGTGGGTGAAATCCTGGTGCGGGGAGAAAACCTGATGGACGGTTACTACAAAAATGAAGAGGCTACGGCAGCGACCATTGACAAGGATGGCTGGCTGCACACCGGTGACCTGGGTGTGACCGACGAGCAAGGATACATTTACATCAGGGGCAGAAGCAAAAGTATGTTGCTGGGTCCATCCGGTCAGAATATCTACCCTGAAGAGATTGAGGCGAAACTCAACAACCTGCCTTACATTGCCGAATCAGTGGTGTTAATGAACGATGACCACAAGCTTGAGGCACTGGTCTATCCCGATATGGATGCCGCAGAGGCTGATGGTGTAAAGGATCAGCTGTTGGAGAAGATGGAGGAGAACCGCAGGGAGATCAACAAACATCTGAGGGCCTACGAGGGCATTCTGAAAATACATATTCATGATAAGGAGTTTGTAAAAACTCCTAAACGGAGTATCAAGCGGTTTATGTATTCCCTGGATGATGTGAAGAAGTAAAGGATTTCATTGTTGAATTCGTTACTTCTATCAACAATTTCCTCCCTTGGTTTCGGGAAGTTGTCAATACAACTAAAGGTTATTGTAAGCTTCCCTGCCAACTGAGAGGAATCGCCCCATAATCCAGTACGAGGCTCTATCATGGGAATGTTAGTAAGAAGATCCTTTATACACCCTGCTTGCGGATGGATGAACAAGCCGTCCGGAATACCTGAGGGAACCGGAAAAGTTACCACTCACCCTGGCCTCGGCCCTTCCGGATGGAGCAATACTGATGGAGACATTATAGGAGCCAAACGAACTTCTCAGGTCATATTGTACACTGTAGGTGCTGCGTTTTTCATTTTTCGACTGCTCATATCTGGTTACAGGTCCCTCCAGTGTCACACCACCAACTCCATTTCGCCCCAGGTAATAGGGGCTCCCTACCTGGATCACTCCATAAACGGAATCAACCATAAGAAAATTGATGGTGGACTGGACCGGGGTACTCTGTCCATAACGGTCAAACAACATATCAGCCTCAAGAACGAAGGTTGCCGATTTTACCATATTATCCACAAGTAATGCGAAGCGGGCCATTTCTTCCTTTTCAATCCTTGCATTTTCCTCCCTGATCAATTTTCGCTGCTCCTTTTTGGACAGCCTTCCGGGGTCCTGCGCAGCTGCTCCGGCTGCAATAACTATGATAACCAGTACGAAAACGAATTTTTTCATTGTCGGCTCTTTTTCCAGTGAATATATCAATTTTTATGCCATCCGCAAGTTAACTTCTTCCGGCAGTTTTCCATCCGGAAGGATCGGGCATGTTTCGTACATTCCATTATAAATGATTATTTTTGTACCTGCGAGAGAATGAAACGTGAGAATGCTATGCCAGAATTAAATTTCCTGACGGCCCATGACCGTATGCACAAGAAGCGGGCATTTCAGCTGATGACAAAACCCTACGGTCCTGTTTGCAACCTTCAGTGCGATTACTGTTACTACCTGGAGAAAGCCAATATCTACGATGAGAAGAAGAATGTACCCACACAGTTTAAGATGTCTGATGAGGTACTGGAAAAATATGTCCACGACTATATCGAATCACAGCCCGGGGAGGAGGTTCAGTTTACCTGGCAGGGCGGGGAACCCACCTTACTGGGAGTGGATTTTTTCAGAAAGGCACTTCAGTTTCAGCAAAAACACGGGGAAGGCAGAAGGATTTCCAATACGCTGCAGACCAATGGTACACTGATTACCGATGAATGGGCTGAATTTTTTGTCACGAATAACTTTCTGATAGGGCTGTCCATAGATGGTCCAGCCGATTTGCACGATTATTACCGAAAATACACCTCTGGAAAAGGATCCTTTTCACGGATTATGGATACGGTAAAGTTATTCCATAAGCATAAGGTGGAATTCAATACACTTACAGTTGTGAATGACCGGAATGCAAAGGTTCCGTTAAAAGTGTATCGTTTTTTAAAGGATATCGGCAGCCAATTCATGCAGTTTATCCCAATTGTGGAAAGGGAAGCAGTGGACCCGGGAATGAAACTGAAACTGGTGGCCAATGACTATAAGAAGGAGACCTGGGTGACGGAAGAGAGTGTGGAGTCTGAAGATTGGGGAAAATTCCTGGCTAAAATATTCGACGAATGGGTGAGGATCGATATCGGAAACATCTTTGTTAACTACTTTGATAACACCCTGGCACCCTATGCAGGCGACCAGCCCTCCCTCTGTACCATGCGCCTGGTTTGCGGCGACGGACTGGTAATGGAACACAATGGGGATGTCTATTCCTGTGACCATTATGTCTATCCGCAGTTTCACCTTGGTAATGTAATGAATGACAACCTGGAAGAGCTTGCAAAAAGTGATGTCCAGCTGAAGTTCGGATTGGATAAAAGGGACACATTGCCCAAAGAGTGCAGGGAATGTGAGTTTCTGAAAATGTGCGGAGGAGACTGCCCCAAGCACAGGTTCGTTGAGACGGAAAACGGCGAGATGATCACCTATCTGCACGATGGATTCCTTTACTACTTCAGGCACGTTGACAAATACATGAAACTGATGGCCGAAGAGTTGAAGAACAAACGTCCCCCGGCAAATATAATGAAGATGTTTCCTGACAAGGAGAAACGGAGATTACTGCAGAGAACCAGGTATAAACTGTGAGTCATTTGTCTGTAACTGTACAGTTGCCGATGATCCTATGTAAATCAATACGGGTAAATGACAGAAAACAGAAAACGCGTATCCTGGAATAAGCTATTTTAGGCCCCTCTGACCACCGCCCCAAGCTCCTTTTCAAATGAAGCAGAGATCTTTTTCATCACCATATCAATCTGTTTGTCCGTAAGCGTCTTTTCCTCATCCAGCAGCGTAAAGCTGAGGGCATACGACTTTTTGCCGTTTTCAATCTTCTCCCCTTCATACACATCAAACAGATCCACCTTTTTCAGGAGTTTTTTCTCTGATTTGAATGCCAGGGTCTCCATCTGTTCAAATTTTATTTTCCTGTCCAGCAGCAGGGAGAGATCTCTTTTTACCTCCTGGAATTTTGGCAAGGGACTGAATTTGATCCGGGTCCTCTTGTGAAGCCGCAGTACCAGGTCCCAATTCAACTCCGCCGCGTAAACATCCTGCTTTAAATCAAACGATTTCAGTAAGGAATCACTCACTTTACCAAGGCTGATCACCTTTCCTTTTTCCACATGGTATTCCAATACCTGGGTGTATGTATCAGTGGCCAACTCTTTGGAGGTGAACTTGCCGCGGTCAATTCCCAGCTTATCCATTATATTCAATACCAATGTCTTGAGATGGTAAAAGGAGGCAGGGGCAGCCTGGGTAACCCAGTTTTCCGAAGTGAATTTCCCCGTAAGGAATATACCCAGGTGTAACTCCTCAAAATAACTTTTCAGAGGATTATCGCTCTTCTTTTCCGGATCGAAAAAATAGCAATTCCCGAATTCATACAGTCTGAGATCCGATCGCTGGCGGTTAATATTGTATATTATCGCTTCCAGTCCCCCCGGCAGCAAACTCTTTCTTAGCCTGGAGAGGTCCTGGCTGAGCGCATTCTGGATATTCACCACCGATCTGTCTTCCGGGTCAAAATAACTCTCCCTGGTAAGTGAATTTGATTTGATTTCGAGGAAGCCCAAACTGGTCAACATATCTGAAACCGTATTCATAACCTTCTCCCTGTCGGGTTTTTCAACATAGGAGAGGGTTGAATTCAGCTGTTCATCGAACCCAATATTGTTATACCCGTATATGCGCAGGATCTCTTCCACAATATCCGCTTCTCTCTGCACATCCACACGGTAAGGCGGTACACGCAGCAGCATCCCTGCTTCATCTTTTTTATCCACCGTAATATCCAAAGATTCCAGGATGCTTACAATTACCCCGGGATCAATGGTTTTCCCGATGATCCTGGCCATATTGCTGAATGATACTTCAACTTTGAAATGTTCCACGGGCACCGGGTATATGTCAGTAATTTCCGAAGAAAATTTGGCGCCGGCAATCTCTTTCATGAGTAAAGCCGCTCTTTTCAGCGCGTAAATAGTTCCATTAGGATCGGTACCCCTTTCAAACCTGAAGGATGCATCGGTATTCAACTGGTGATGTTTTGCCGTTTTCCTGATATACACAGGATCGAAGCAGGCAGATTCCAAGAAAATACTGGTGGTCCGATCCGTAACACCCGATCCGATCCCTCCAAAAACACCGCCTATACACATGCCCTCTTTTTCATCGCAGATCATCAAATCACCGGCAGTCAATTTTCGTTGCTTCTCATCCAGTGTAGTGAACAGTGTATTCTCAGGTAGCGTGCGCACAATGACCTTGTTGCCTTTTATCTTTTCCACATCAAAGGCATGCAGGGGCTGACCGGTTTCATGCATCACAAAATTAGTGATGTCTACAATGTTGTTAATGGGTACCTGGCCGATGGCCCTGATCCTGTTCTGCAGCCATTCCGGGCTCTCTTCCACTTTCAGATGGGTGATGGTCACCCCTGAATACCTCGGGCAGGCTTCCCGGTTTTCAACCGAAACATCGATCGCCAAAGCGTTGTCGTCCTGCCTGTATTGATCCACATCCGGTTTTTTCAGCATGGCCGGTTTTCCCTGCTGTTTCATCCAGGCTGCGATATCACGTGCCACCCCGATATGCGATGCCCCGTCGATCCTGTTAGGTGTAAGGCCTATTTCGAAAATCACATCCTTTTCAATCCGGAAATAATCGCTTGCCCGGCTTCCGGCCTTCACGCCATCCTTCAGTACCATGATCCCGTCGTGACTACTCCCCAGTCCCAGTTCATCTTCCGCACAAATCATTCCGGCTGAATCTTCTCCACGGATCCTGGCCCGTTTTATCTGAAAGCCCTCATCATTTCCTGAAGGATACAGTGTTGTTCCCACTGTTGCCACAGGAACGGTTTGGCCCACGGCAACATTTGGAGCACCGCAGACAATCTGTACCGGTTGCGCCCCTCCAATATCTACGGTTGTAACCGATAATTTATCTGCATTGGGATGTTTATGACAGGTGAGCACTTTCCCGATGACCACACCCTCCAGCCCTCCTTTTACAGATTCAAACTCCTCTGTTCCTTCTACTTCCAAACCTGTATCGGTAAGTATTCTGGCCAGTTCGACCGGTTCAATTGAAAAATCTAAATATTCTTTCAGCCAATGATAGGAAACTTTCATATACGGGATTTATAATTTGATGAGCAAAAATAGAAATTTTAAGGGAGATTATTCCAATTCCGGTAATGTAATGAAGCTAAATTCAGCGGTTTGATTGGTGCACATATTTTTCCAGGATATCGATAAAGCGCTTGTGAGCCTCCGGGTAAGTGGCAGGTTGGGGCGATGTTTTGCTAATCATGATCTCAGCAATTTCTGATACGGGCAGCGGTCCGCGTTGCGTGACATCGGCAAAGAAAATTCGGCCGATAAATGTCTGGCCCCCGATTTCAATGGAATAGTCATACAATGCCCGAAGATCGGAACGTACCGTACCGGTCTCTTCGTACAACTCTCTTTTGGCGGCTTCATCTGCAGATTCATGTTCCTCGATGTGTCCTGCGGGAAGTTCCCAGCTATCCCGCTCCTGGTGCCTGACAAAGATCCAGTGCTCCATTTCCCGCGCGCCGATTACAACATAGGTAAGCTCAGAGAGCTCAATACTGCCGGCAGGTAAGAGGGTTATCCGGAACTGTTTATTCATATCTGTATCGACGTTTCCACCTGGGTTATGTTCGGGAAGATAATGGAAATCATATCTTAAATATAAACTAACTGCAGCATTTTCGGTACTTTTGTATTTCAAATAAAAAGAGAAAAATGGGGAAGAGTAACAACAGACCATTGATATTGGTCACGAACGACGATGGATACAAGGCGAAAGGTATTTCAAAATTAACTGAAATTGCGATGGAATTCGGGGATGTGATCGTGATGACAGCTTCTGAATCACAATCGGGAAAATCTCATTCAATAACCATCAAGGATCCGATCAGGTACAAGCAAACCGAAAATTCGAAAGGGCTCACCAGGTATGTTTTAAAAGGGTCGCCTGCAGATGGAGTGAAGCTTGCCCTTTGCAGTATACTGGACAGGAAGCCGGATCTTGTTCTTTCAGGAATAAATCACGGTACAAACTCCTCTACCAGTGTTGTATATTCAGGAACCATGGCAGCTGCCATTGAAGGAGCCATTCATCATATTCCTTCCATAGGATTTTCATTACTGGACTACAGGCCCGACGCAGATTTTGACGGAGCAGGGCCCCTGTTGAGGCAGATTATTCAAAAGACCATTACAAACGGCTTGCCTGAAGGGATCTGTCTGAATGTAAATATTCCTGCCGTGAAGGAGCACCAGATCAGGGGAATTAAAGTTTGCAGGCAGGCAAACGGTTATTGGAGGGAGACCTTTGAAACCCGGGAAGATCCCAGGGGATCAAAGTATGCCTGGCTTACAGGAGAATTTATAAACAGGGAGCCCGATGCAACTGATACGGATGAATGGGCCCTCAAAAACAATTATATAACCGTGGTTCCTATTAAAACTGATTTCACCGCCCGGGAGTTGGTCTCTGAGATGAAGGACTGGGATATAAATAATGTAGTCAATGAAAAAAATTGAGAAGTTTGATCATCTGTCCATGGGGTTAATAGCCGGGATCCTGGTTCCGTTCATTACCTTTATGGTCGCCAGTCTGATTTTATACGACGGTAAGTTTATTGATTTTATTCAACAGTTTAAGCAGATGAACAGGGTTTCGAGTTTGATCAGCCTGAGTGCCATTCCCAACCTCCTGCTCTTTTTTATCGGGATATGGCTCAGCATGTACCGGGCTGCGCGGGGGGTGATTTTTGCCACGTTGATCCTTGCATTTATCATGGTGATTGTTAAATTTTTATAGTAATTATGAAACCTGTTTACGAAGTCGGGCATAACGCAGCTAAGGACGTTTTCCTGCAAGCACAATTTTTGGAATTACGGTAGTTTAACTTAAAAGAATAGTAGTGAAATACTTCCTCATTGCAGGTGAAGCTTCAGGGGATTTGCATGCATCGAACCTGATGAAAGGATTGAAAGCCGAGGATCCTGCCGTTGAATTCCGGTTTCTGGGAGGTGACCTGATGGAGGCTGTTGCAGAGGGTCAGCCATTGCAGCATTTCAGGGAGATGAACTTCATGGGAATTTCGGCAGTAATCAGAAATATGGGCCATCTGAAGCGGATACTCGCGAAAACGAAGCGGGCCATCAGGGAGTTTTCACCCGATGCGGTGATTTTGGTCGATTACGCCGGGTTTAATTTACGAATGGCAAGATTTGCTTCGGGTTTGGGGATCAAAACCTTCTACTACATTTCGCCGAAAGTGTGGGCATGGCGAAAAGGGAGGATCAGGCTGCTGAAAAAATATGTTCATAAGCTATTTGTCATCTTTCCCTTTGAAGTGGAGTTTTTTCATAACCACGGGATGGAGGTTGAATACCACGGGAACCCGCTCATGGATGTACTGGCAGAATTCAATAGCCGGAAACCGGCCCGCGAATCATGGATTCATTCAGCCAGCCTTGACGACCGGCCTGTTATAGCCTTGCTTGCAGGAAGCAGAAAACAAGAGATTAAAAGCTGTCTGCCTGAAATGATCCGGGCAGCTTCCGGTTTTCCCGATTACCAGTTTGTTGTGGCCGGGGCCCCATCGGTTGAGAATCCGGTATACGACAGTTTACTGGAGGGATCCGGAATAAAGATTGTGTATAACGATACCTACAACCTGCTTTCACATGCTGAAGCGGCCATCGTAACTTCTGGTACCGCCACCCTGGAAACAGCATTGTTCGATATTCCCCAGGTGGTGGTTTATAAGACAGGGTTTCTCACTTACAGAATTGGAAAATTATTTGTTACTTTCAGGTTCTTTAGTCTTGTGAACCTTATTTTTGGTGATGAGCTGGTGACAGAACTGCTTCAGGTGAACCTGGAGTCAGGGATCCGGGAGGAGTTAAAAAAAATACTAAATACTGAAAAAACAAGTTTACAAATGAGAGAAGGCTATGCAAAGATCCGGGAAATGCTTGGTGAGGCAGGAGTATCCCGGCGGGTGGCCGGTAAAATGGTGGAATTGTTGCGATAGAAAGATATGAAAAGGAACCTGTTTCTAGTACTTTTGGTCCTGTTGATTACACCGCGTATCATGGCGCAGGTAATCAGGATTGGCCTGTACCACGACGAGGTAGTGGAGTCGGTGGTGATCAATTGTACGGAGGGGGAATACCTGATTAAAGATGGTGAGGCCCGGATCGGGGAATTCAAAAAAGGAGATATGCTCTTTGCAACCCTGAAGAAAGACAGCATACGTCTTCACAATTCATCCCGGGTATTCGGAACATTTGAGTTTGTTGAACTGAAAAGCCTTAGTCTGGACGGTACTTTCAGGATTCGCCCGGTTATTCCCGCATTAGCCTCCCGGTCGTATGATGATGACCTGATCATTGATTCGAAAAGCAATTTCCTGAACATTGTGAACCAGGTGGATTTTGACAAGTATATTGCCGGGGTCCTGGAATCGGAAGTCGGGCCCAATACGGAAAAAGAGTTATACAAGGCTCACGCGCTTATGACAAGGACCTATCTGCTGAAAAATTTTGAGAAGCATAAAGAGGAGGGTTTCTCGCTTTGCGATGGGATCCATTGCCAGGCCTACCATGGTCGTGCGACGTTTAATCCGGAGATCGCAAAAGCTGTATATGAAACTACAGGCGAAGTGGTTACCGATTTTCATTACAAACTGATCACTGCGGTTTATCATTCAAACAGTGGAGGGGAGACACAACGGGCAGCCGATGTATGGCTGAAGGATACAGACTATCTGCAGGCGGTGATTGATCCATATTCTCTGCACCAGCCCAATGCAAAATGGTACGATACCATATTTTTTAGCGACTGGAAAACCTACCTGCTTGAAAAGGGAATGGAATCGGTAAAGAAGATTCCGGATGAACTGTTATATGTGCAACAGCGCCACCGGAGGAAATACTTTGTGCTGGACCGGGATTCGCTGCTGATGACCACTATCAGGGAGGACTGGGGATTTAAATCGACCTTTTTCAATATGTTTCCGGAAGTGGGGGACAGGATCGTACTCTGGGGAAAGGGGTATGGACACGGCGTTGGATTAAGCCAGGAAGGAGCCATGAACATGGCTCGCAGCCAGTTGAATTACCAGGACATCATTAAGTTCTATTTTTTTAACATACGGATCATGCACCACGAGGACCTTCCGAGATCCAGTCTGCCGGATATATCTTACCCGTTGCCATGATCCATCTGATAAATTATTTTTGCATTCAAATCAATAACTAATGTGGGGCATTTTTGGTAAAGAGATCAAAGGATTTTTCAGTTCGCTCACAGGATATGTGGTGATGATCGTGTTCCTTTCCATGAATAGTCTGTTTATGTGGGTATTTCCCGGGCAGATGAATGTGCTGGAAACTGGCTATGCAAGCCTGGAAAGCCTGTTTGCCATTGCACCCTGGGCCTTTCTCTTCCTGGTACCTGCCATTACCATGCGTATGATCGCTGAGGAGAGAAGGACAGGGACCCTGGAACTGCTTTATTCCCGTCCTGTTACGGAACTGCAGATTGTTGTTGCTAAATTCCTGGCATCCTGGAGCCTTGTCCTGCTATCGCTGATCCCCACGCTTGTTTTTTTCTGGTCGGTCCACAAACTGGGCTCTCCCCCGGGCAATATAGATGTGGGAGGGACATGGGGGTCCTACATTGGCCTCTTTTTTTTGGGAGGTATCTATGCCTCCATTGGCATATTTGCATCGGCACTTTCAGAAAACCAGATCGTCGCTTTTATCATTGCCGTAATGTTGTCGTTACTGATGTATCTGGGTTTTGATTTTATGGGAGGACTTGCAGGATCGGGCAAAATAAACCTGCTTATTACCCGGTTCGGCATTGACTACCATTACAATTCCATCAGCAGAGGAGTGTTGGATTCCCGCGATCTCCTCTATTTCCTGGGGGTGATTATTTTGTTTGTTCTCTCTGCAAGGTTGGTATTACAAAGAAATAAGTGGTAAGGAATGGAGAAAAATAATATAAAAAGTCAAGCTATAATTAAGTACCTGGTTGTGATTGTGGTGATGTTGATCGTTGCAGCAATTTCCTCCGGCACCTTCTTCCGTCTGGACCTGACATCAGAGAAGCGTTATACACTTGCAGGCTCCACCAAAACTGTTTTACGCAACCTGGATGCTCCTGTTTATTTCAGGATCTATCTGGCGGGCGATCTTCCTCCTGATTTTGTAAAATTCCAGGAATCGATTGGGGAAATGATCGATGAGTTCCGGGCCTATGGGGGAGAGAATATTCAGTACGATTTCATTAATATTTATGATGAAAAGGATGAGTCTTTAAGGAACCGGACCATTATGAACCTGCACAATAAAGGTCTCAGGGTTACAAATATCAAGATGAAGGATGCTGAAGGGGGCTCCAGCGATAAAATTATTTTCCCGGGTGCAGTATTGAATTACAAGGGGCTGGAGTTTCCGGTGAATCTGCTGAAAAACAATCCGTCACTTCCCCATGAAGTAAATCTCAGTAATTCCATCCAATCCCTGGAATACGAATTTTCCAAAGCGATGCACAGCATGTCTAAAAGGGATGTACCCAAGATCGCTTTTATAGAAGGTCACGGGGAACTGGACTCCCTGGAAACCTTTAGCATCATGAATGAATTGAAAAATTTTTTCCAGGTGGATCGTGGGGTCATCCACGGTAATATGGAGGCACTACTGGATTATGAAGCGATAATTGTGGCACAACCCATGCGCCCGTTCAGTGAGGCCGATAAGTTTGCCATCGATCAATATGTCATGAGAGGTGGAAAGGTGCTCTGGTTTATCGATCCAGTGGTAACGCTGCCTGACAGCCTGGCGAACGGAATGACCATTTCCCTTGTTAATCAGCTGAATATAGAGGATATCCTGTTTAAGTACGGGATGCGGATCGACTACAATATCGTGACCGATCTGCAATGCAATTATGTACCTGTGAATATTTCAGTGGGAGCCGATAACGAAGATACAGAAATGCGCCCATGGGTTTACAGCCCGTTACTTTCCGCCCCATCCACACATCCGGTTACCCGGGGGCTGAATTATATTCACGGACAGTTCATCTCTACCTTTGATACCATACCATTGCCAGCCGGGGAGCTGAACAGAACCATATTGTTGCAAACATCAGGCAGATCAATGAACAGGAGGGTACCATTAAGGATCACCATGGACGAAGTTTCCAGGGATCCGGACCCATCGTTGTATAACGACCGGAATCTTCCTGTGGCTGTGCTGTCGGAAGGCGTATTTCCTTCTTTTTACGCAAACTATTCAGTACCTGAAGGGGTATACCCACCCGACGCCGAAATTAAAAAAAGCAGTGAGAAGACGTCCATGTTGCTGGTTACCGACGGAGATATCATCAGGAATGAAGTAAGAATCCAGGGAGGCAAATACATGGCTGAATTGCTTGGATATGACAAGTATACCTACCAGACATTCGGGAACCTGGAGTTTATCCTCAATGCGGTAAACTATATGACCGACGAGACAGGCCTGATGGAGTTACGTTCAAGGGAGTTCAAGCTTAGATTGCTGGATAAAACCGTGGTCACAGACAAAAAGGCGGTGGTAACGTGGAAAATTTTGAACAGTGTGATTCCGGTTGTGATGATCATACTGTTCGGTGTACTTTTTAATGTATACAGAAAACGTAAATACACCGGATGAAAATTTCACAATATACTGCATTGCTGGCTTTTATCCTGTTGGGTATTACACTGGGAATAGTTGTATTGAAAGAGCCCGGATCAGCGGGAAAAACCGAATTATCCGACCTGTTGCCGGATGATACGGATGATGTTACTGAGATCCTTATGATCACCGACATCGATAGTTTTGCATTTGAACGGCAGGATACCGTTTGGGTCATGAACGGGGAACCATTGAACCAGGAGGCGGTAGAGAACCTGCTTTACGCAGTTACCAGGCTTTCCATGAAAGCAATCATTCCAAGGGAATCGTTGGAGGAAACCGGACCCGTAGCTGAAATATTGTTTCTGGGAAAACGGAAAGTGTTGGGTCATTTTATGATGGCCGGTACTTCCTCAGGCGACATAATTTATGCACCAGGTGAAGCCCATGTATTTGGCGTGGAACTGCGAGGATTTGAAAATATACCCCTGGAGAAGGTCTTTGCCTCCAATCCCGATCATTACAGAAAACATCTCCTTGTAAACCTGTTGCCATCCGAAATAAAATCCGTGGAGATCTATCCCGGAGACGGGGAGCCGTTTATGGCAAAACAGGATTCGAAAAGTAATATTTCCGTGAAAAGCCTCTCCACCGGTCTTGATCTGGGTACACATATCGACGAACATAAAATAAGAATGCTCTTTTCCTATTTTAATGCCATTCGTTACAACAGGGTAATTACAGGAGACAGCATTGAAGCGGGTACCTTGCAGGAGAAGCCTGATGCAATAATCAAAATAACCAGTTTTAAAGATGAAAGCTGGAAATTAGCGATCTATCCCTGGACAAAACCGGGTCAGTTATCCCCGGATCTGTTCGAATCGCTTGTGATCTTTAACGACGGGCCCTATTTATTGTCAGTGAACTATATCTATCTGGACCTGTTGATGAGGCGTTTAGATCGTTATGAAGATCCCGGAACCTGAGCGGATTGTTTTGTATTAATCCAAACTGTACTGTCTTACTGTGTTTTACAGGCAGATGTGTGTGGTCGTCATGCTGAAAACAATAATCGCTATGGCGTTAATTGTTTTATGGCAGCTTGCACAGCCTTTTTCACTTTTTTTTTGTATAATTGGTAGTCTAAAATTTAGTGTAGATACTAGTATATTTAACAGATTATAAAAACCTGAAATTCTATGAAATTTGTCGTATCCAGTATGGAGCTGCTTAGCCATCTTCAGGCAGTGAGCCGGGTGATCAGCAATAAAAACACCCTTCCAATTCTTGATAATTTCCTTTTCTCACTTGATTCTGGATTGCTGGAGATTACAGCATCCGACCTTGAATCGACCCTGATCACCAAAATGCAACTGGAAAATGCAGACGGGTCAGGGGAAATTGCGATCCCCGCAAGAATCCTTACGGATACACTGAAGGAATTTTCAGAGATCCCCCTGACATTCGAAATTGACACCAATTCCATGATGGTGGTGATCCAGTCGGAAAGCGGAAAATTCACCATTATGGGCCAGAACGGATCAGAGTTTCCCCAGTTACCCCAGATTAAAGAGGATCAAAAGCAGGAATTGGAGATCGACGGCGAAATTCTGCTTTCAGGAATTGCAAAATCAATATTTGCCACCGCCGACGACGAGCTTCGTCCGGTAATGAATGGTATCTTCATGGAGCTTTCTCCGGATGATACCACCTTCGTGGCCTCAGATGCACACAAACTGGTACGCTATAAGCGCACTGATGTTACCTCAGAAGGTACGGCATCGTTTATTCTTCCTAAAAAACCTGCCGGTTTGCTGAAAAATATTCTTCCCAAAGAGGAGAACATGGTGAAGCTGGAGTTTGATGACAAAAATGCCGCATTTACACTTACCAACTATAAGATGGTTTGCAGACTGGTTGAAGGTAATTACCCGAGCTACAATTCGGTGATCCCCACCGATAACCCATTCAAAATGACCATCGACCGGGTGGAGTTTTACAATGCATTACGGCGTGTTTCTGTATTCTCCAACCAGGCAAGTAATCTGGTAAAACTTGCACTTACCGGGAATCAGCTGACTGTTTCAGCCCAGGATATTGATTTTTCTATTTCCGGTACCGAACGATTGAATTGTCAGTATGAGGGTGATGATATGGATATCGGTTTCAAATCTACCTTTCTGATTGAGATCCTGGCCAACCTGGCAACTCCGGATGTGGTCATGGAGATGTCCGATCCAACCAGGGCAGGCATTTTGCTGCCGGCAACTTCGGAAAATGACAGCGAAGACATTTTGATGCTGCTGATGCCGATGATGATTAACGCGTAGAGGAGCAGGGGGGAGAAACCTGCTTCGCTTGTTGGAAATTAATACGTAAAGTTCCTTTGGGAAATGAAACGGTGTGTGGATCGGGAATAGAGCGCCGGAAGTTGAGTGAATCCAGCGGAGTGCATTTTTCGCCTTTATACTATTTCAACTTACCTTTATTTCACCATGTAATTGATATGAAACTCCCATGCAGGGTTTCGTTGCAAAGGGAGATAAAAACAGATGAGGGTTTTGGGGAATCGGTGGCGGAATTGATTTTTTAGTTGTTAATTAGTCTGTCAATAAAATAGAATGGCTGGATCATAAAGTTCGTTTGCAAGGGTTATTCCCTGCGGTCATGAACTCAAAACTTTCAGTTTTTCGGTTGCGAAGTCGGGAAATGCGCAGTCCCGATTTGTCGGGATGAGCAATTTCCCGAGGAGCGTTACGCAGCAAAAGGACATTATGGACAGACACTAATTAGAATTATAGAAGCTTAACCTAAATATTTAGTCGTGAAATTAAACCTGAGAAACCCCATTATCTTTTTTGACCTTGAGACCACCGGAATAAATATTGCAAGTGATCGTATCGTGGAATTGTCATACCTTAAAATTGACAACAATGGCAACGAATCATCCAAAACGATCAAGGTGAATCCGGGCATGCCCATTCCGAAAAAATCTTCAGATATACATGGAATAACAGATGCGGATGTGAAAGATGCACCCTCCTTTAATGAAATTGCCAAATCAATTGCGCATGATTTTGAAGGTTGTGATCTGGCGGGTTACAACGCGGTAAGGTTTGACATCCCATTGCTGGCTGAGGAATTTTTGAGGGCGGGAGTGGATATTGACCTGAAGAAGAGGAAATTCGTGGATGTGCAGGTGATCTTTATGAAAATGGAGCCCAGGACCCTGGGTGCAGCGCTGAAATTTTACTGTAACAAGGAGCTGGAAAATGCCCACAGCGCAGAGGCAGATACACGTGCCACCTATGAGATCCTGCAGTCGCAGTTGGACCAATACGATAATCTGGAGAATGACATTACCAAACTGGCTGAATTCTCAGCCCATAACAGGAATGTTGATTTAGCGGGCAGGATTATTTTTGATGACAATGATATTGAGGTATTTAATTTCGGGAAGTACAAGGGAAAACCGGTTACCGGGGTACTTGAAAAGGACCCGGGCTATTACGGCTGGATCATGCAGGGTGATTTTCCGCTATATACGAAAAAGATACTCACCGCCATTAAACTGAGGGCATTGAAAAACAACTGATTAGACATCAAGAACCATGAAGATAATTTGTATAGGTAGGAACTATATCGATCATGCCAAAGAGCTGGATAATCCGGTACCGGAGAAGCCGGTGTTTTTTTTGAAGCCCGATTCTGCACTTGTACTCAGGAACAAGCCATTTTTCTATCCGGAATTTTCAAATGATGTACACCATGAGATTGAACTTGTTATAAAGATCCAGCGGCTGGGCAGGAGTATTCCTGAAAAATTTGCGCATCGCTATTACAGCGAAGTGGGGTTGGGTGTTGACTTTACTGCCCGGGACCTGCAGTTGGAAATGAAGAAACAGGGACTACCCTGGGAGATTGCCAAGGGTTTCGACTATTCGGCCCCGGTGAGTGAATTTCTGCCCCTTTCTGAAATTACTGAAAACGGGGAAATTGAATTTCGCCTGGATATGAACAGCCAGACGGTGCAGTCGGGGAGCAGCAGGGATATGATATTCAGCTTTGACAGGATTATTTCCTATGTATCTACCTTTATGACCCTAAAGACAGGAGATCTTATTTTTACGGGGACACCGGCAGGTGTGGGCCCCGTCAGGATGAACGACCATCTGGAAGGTTACCTGGCAGGGAGGAAAATGATGGATTTCCAGGTTAAATAGAGGTATGACATTAGCCAAGATAAAGCGCATCAGGTTTGCCCATGTATCAGGTTTCCTGGTTTACAACAGCAACGCTGCGATTCTCATCGATGCCGGTCATTCCGGAACAACCACCAGGTTTACTGAGGCTATCAGAGAGATTGGTAAATCACCGGGCGATGTTACGCTCATTGTTCTTACACACACACATTTTGACCATGCGGGAGGGGCAAAGAAAATCAAGGAACTTTGCGGTGCCCTTCTGGCTGTACACCGGACTGAAGCGGGCTGTTTAAGCAAGGGAATGACACCTTTCCCCAGGGGTACCAGATGGAAGGGGAAAGTGATTCGCCTATTCGGAAAATTGTTTCTTTGGAGAATGGCCGCATACCCTCCGGCAGAAGCCGATCTGCTGATCGATGATGAATTTGACCTGGCACCGTATGGGATACCGGGAAAAGTGGTGCATACGCCCGGCCATACTTCCGGTTCCTTATCGGTATTGCTGGAAACAGGAGAGGCAATAGTTGGTGATAATGTTCTGGGAATTAATATGAAAGAGCACTTCCCACCATTTGCCAATGACATGGCCGGGGTGCTTCAGAGCTGGGAACTTTACATTCGTAGTGGCGTTCAAACACTATTGCCTGCACATGGCGGAAGAGTAAAAATCGAATGCCTGGTAAATGAAATGGACCATGCAAAAAGAAAATACTGCTGAGTTTACCGCTTAAGAAATTCATTCAACACAACATAAATTTCATCCTGTTGTTCCTGGGGCATGTTTTTTATCCTGGTACGATGGGATCCTTTCTCTTTATAAAATACCCGTGAGTTGGTGTTTCCGGAAAGTTCTACGGCTGTAGCCGACCAAGTGTCGTATTCGCCATAAATGAAAATAAAGTTCCCAGCCCTGTTACGGATATAATCATCCACCTCCAGTAAAATCTTGTTGTTGAAGGATACCTCCACATCCGCCGGCAGTGTAAATTTAAAACCGCTTTCGGTTGCATGTCTTAGATGGGGATTAAAATCCTGAAGATTGTAACCGTAATATCCCATTTCAGTATATGCCTGGTAAAAGAACGGACGATATTCATTGATGAACTCATCTGCGAAATAATCGAAACCGGCCACACTGTACATGTGTGCAATAATTTTATCAGGTTTTTCATGCCTCCCCGGTATCTCTGAACATCTTGCATAACCCCATTGCCAGAATGCAAATGAATATTCCAGGACACAGTATTCGAA
>JBBDIE010000097.1:0-22939 GCA_040880545.1 Bacteroidales bacterium
TCGAGGATCCTCGTGTTTTCAGCAAATTGAAAATTTGCGAAAACACGGGACCAACTGAGCTATAGCCCCAATTAAGCCCCAAAATTATTATTTTTTTGTTGAAATAGGGCTCTGTGGCAAAATATTTGTGGATTTTTTATTACAATGGCATCTGAATATATGAAAGGATAAATGTAGTTCGTGTTTAATATGATATTTTTGTCCTTCTGAAGTTTAGAATCAGAATAGATTAGGATCGGACAGTGGGGCATTTGAATTTCAAATAAATTAGTGTTAATTTTAACAGCGCTAAAAAAACAATAGCAATGAAACCAAAAAAATCGAAAACGGCAGACCTGGAGAATAAAAAGAGTATATTTCTGCAGGTAGGATTAGTGGTTGCTTTATCGATCATATTGATCGGATTTGAGTGGACATCAAAACCTAACCTGGATGATGATACTGAAATGGTCAGGGAGATTGATTTTGAAGATGAAATGATCGTTACCAGGAGAGAACCGCCCAAGGAGCAGCCCAAACCGGAAACTCCCCCAGTGGCCGAAGTGCTGGATATTGTAGAAGATGATGTGGAAATCGATGATTTTGATTTCGATATGGAGGTGGATGAAAATACGCAGTATGACTTTACCATGGCCGATGATGATGAAGAACAGATTGATGAGGAACAGATCTTCTTCATTGTTGAGGATATGCCTACATTTAACGGTGGTGATCCCGCAATTGAATTCAGGAAGTATATTGCTGCAAACCTGGACTATCCTGAAATAGCTGCTGAAAACGGTATCAGTGGACGTGTAATTGTTCAGTTCGCGGTTAATTCAAGCGGACGTGTGGTAGATGCAAAAATTATGAGGAGTGTTGACCCGGAACTTGATAAAGAAGCGATCAGGGTGGTAATGTCCTCTCCTTCATGGACCCCTGGTAAGCAGCGGGGAAAAGCAGTAAAGGTATTGTTTACCTTCCCCATTAACTTTGTATTGCAGTAAAATATTAATAATAGCAAATTGAAGGGCCGGAAATCCGGCCCTTTTTAGTTGTTCATAACCTTCGTGGTTTTAAATAAATATTTTCATAAATTAGCTTCGAACAAAATCTACCACCTATGAAAAAACTTTTACCCATCTTACTTTCCGTATTAATTTTTTCTTCGTGTGGTTCTGTTACCAAGAACCTGCAGCGGGGAAATTATGATAAAGTAATTCAAAAAACCACCAAGAGTCTGATGCGGAAGCCCAAGCTTAAGGATGCAGAAGCGATGGACCGTGCCTACAAACTTGCCAATGAAAGGGATCTGGAGAGGGTTTCTTACCTGGAGAGGGAAGATAATCCCAATTACTACGATGAACTTTTCGCACGATACGCCAGCCTGAAAGAACGGCAAAGCAAGGTGCGGACAGTCACTCCCATAACCATTGACGGCAAGACTTTTAATTATGAGTATATCGATTACGATGCGAAGATCGTGGCATCAAAGAATAAGGCTGCCGAAGAATTTTACAACACTGGTAAAAAGTTGATGAACAATGCACTTTCCAAAAGCGATTTCAGGGAAGCCTACTTTCAACTGAATCGTGCCAATGAGTATGGGGGGCATAAATTTCCTGATATTGAGTTGTTGATCCACGATGCGCGTATGAGCGGGATCAGCAGGGTTATCGTTGTACCTGAAAACAGGGATCCCCATATCGGGATACCCCAGATAGACCTGGATTACCTGGTCGCCTTTGATTCACGGGGCCTTGGAAGCGAATGGATAGAGTATCATTTTAAGCATGTTGGCGGTAATGCCGACTACGATTATGAGCTGTTTGTCAGGGTGCTATCCATTGACATTTCGGATAATATTGAAAAAGAATCGAAACAGGACTATACCAGGAAGAGCAAAACACTGTTTGATTATGCGCTCGACGGAGCGGGAAATGTTATGAAAGATACAGCCGGTAATGACATTAAAATATACAAGGACGTCTCGGCCACCATGGTGAAAAAGGAGAAAATCAAAACCTGCAGAATTCGCGGTGAGGTTGAGGTTATTTCTATTGCCGGGGAACCCAGGGGCTCGGTGGCTAAAACTCCTTTCTCAGCAGACCATACGTTCGAAAATGTTTCTTATGACCTGATCGGTAATCCTGAAGCGGTTGACGTCGGCACCAGGGACCTGACCAAGAATGAGCCACAGCCGTTCCCGACTGAGACTGTTCTTGTTAAAAAATGTATTGAGAATGCAAAACCGGTGGTGCAGGGAATTATCATGGACTCCGGAAAGCGACATATTAATTGATCTATCCTGATTGATTGCATGTTTGTTTCCGTATTGGAGACAACAATAAAGCTGTTTCCCAAAGGTGCAATGTGAAATTCTTTTACACTGTGCTTCTTTGGGAAACAGCTTTAAAATTTACTGCAAGGCTCCACCGTCCGCGTAATCAGACATTTACTTTTCCCAATTCATGCCTGCGGGCCACAACAGCCCCGTAATAGGTCACCACCATAAAAGCAATGGCCGGTACCCAGTATGCTAAGATGATATTCCCCGACTGGTCGGAAACGATTCCCTGTATCTGGGTAAGGAAAGCTGCCCCTGCGATGGCCATCACCATACCGGCCCCGCCAATCTTGGCATCCTCTCCCAATCCATTGATCCCGAGCCCGTAGATGGTGGGAAACATCAACGACATACATCCTGATATGCCCATCAGTGCGTAGATCCCCCCAAATCCATCGCTGTATATGGCAATCAGACTGAAGAGTACAGCAATCAACCCAAGGCCTGTAAGGAGCTGCCTTGGTTTGATGAACTTCATCAAACCGGTGCATATAAATCTTCCCAGTACGAACAACACCAATGATATGATGTAATAAGTCGCCCCGGCCTGTTCTGCAGTTCTGGGAAGAAGTTGTGGAAGTCCGATCCATTCAATGAAATTGTAAAATCCTGCCGCAATGGGCTCAATGCCCCTTAATTCCGTAATGATCTGCCCTGTGGTGGGATTTGGTCCAATACCCGCAATCACTGCATCAAGCTGGAGCTTCTGCATCACATAGCGGATTATAAACGACCAAACAGCTATCTGGGCTCCCACATAGAAAAACTGCGCCACCACCGCCCAAACATAGTTCCTGTTTTTCATAAGCCTCCTGAAAGTGCCCGAAAAATCAAGGGTTTTATCATCTTCCTTCAGATTCGGCATCTTTGTGAAGCGTATGGCCAGAAGGATCCCAACCATCACCAAACCCAATATCATGTATGTAAATGTCAGGGAGCTTAATTCCAATCCCTGGATCCTTGTCAGTTCTTCCGGAGCAATTGCACCTCGCTGACTTGCTGTCATTGTACTTAACTTTGAAAGTATAAACACCTGACTGATCACAACCCCCGTAATTGCTCCAAACGGGTTAAACGACTGCGCAAAATTCAGCCGTTGTGTCGCGGTCTTCTCAGGGCCGATGGCGTAAACATAAGTGTTGGTGGAAGTTTCAAGTATTGATAAACCCGCAAACAGTATCAGTATGGAAAAAAGATAGAGCATAAATCCAATTTCAGTACTCAAACCGGATGTTAACATAGCCGGATAAAACATAAACGTTCCGGTGGCATACATGGCAAGTCCGAGGAGTACCCCCGATTTATAAGTATATTTCTTTATAAATAGAGCCCCCGGAATGGCAAAACAGCCATACCCAAGAAAATAACAGGCAATCTGGATCCACGCTGTTTTGGTATCTGTAAGACTGAATATCCTCTTGAATGCTGCCAGCATGGTATCTGTCAGGTTATTGGGAATTGCCCAGGCAAAAAACAGCAACGACAATAGAATAAATGGCCAAAGTATTCCCTTTGGAATGACGCGTTCCTTTTCCATAAGATATATTTGTTGTGTTTATTTAAATTTATTTGCTATCTCTTTCAAATCCAGGTCAAACAACGTATCAACCATGGCTGCCAGTATTGCCTCTTCTGCTTCAAAATGCATAACCCGCTGAACATGTACCAATGATTCTCCCGGCTTAAGCGCTGCTGCCGGAGAGGAGGTTTCGATCTCATAGAACGGCCCCATAATCGATCCGTCGTCTACCGGTCCATCGTTGTAAGAATTCACCGCATCCCCAACATAAGGATCATCCTGGATGCCCCACTTCGAATTAACGTAAGGCATTGGTTCGTCTGGTAATGAACTCCACAAAAGGGTTAATACCTTGCTTCCCGAATCGTAACTGCCGCATAATGCTTTCGCCCGTTGGGGTGGAATCCCGATTTTACTCCTGTGTTTTCCATCTATCTTGAAAAAGACAGTGCCGTTTTCAACTTTCAACCGGTCGGATGGAACCTTCCCGAAATAATCATCATTCACGATCACTCCATCAGTATCCTCCCTGTAAGGCAGGAACACCGTTGTCTCAGGTGATGGGTTAAACATACATAGCATCCAGAGGGATAGCAGTCCCCCCTCCTTTGTCCACGCTTCTGAACCACGGTTCATGATGGTATTTTCAGATTCGTAAGCGACCATCCGTATATTGTCAGGGACAGGAATATTAAGCATCTCCGAAACTTCTTCTTTTGCCATAACCGAAAGCTTGCGTTCCAGGCTTAAAGAAAATTCCGAACCGGCCACGTTTTTCAATACTGCAGACTTTGAAAATCTGACGCTCCGGCTATCCTGTTCAAGTATATCGAAGGTGTCGGTATCAATCAATGAAGGAACCACCCAGTTTTCAAATACCTGCTCCTCCCCTTCCCCGAAATAGATGGAGTAGGGCCCTCCCTCGGGTCCGAGCCAGAGCCTCTCTTCACCCCCAAATACATTAAATTGCGGATCCTGTTGTCCAGCTTCAATAAATGAATAGTTGATCCATCCATAGCTGTTCCCCTTGTTTCCTTTAGCTGTAGAGGTCATCACCCTTCCCTGGTAAGCCGGAACTACCAGTATCCTGGATAATCCGTCTTCACTCTCCAGCTCCAGAAAATCGATCCGGTGCTTTTCGAAAAAAGCCTTGTCATACCCGTATTTACCCATATCATATCTTTTATTGTTCTGATTGCAAGAATGTGAAGTCAGAAACAGAATTGCTACTATTGTCAGAAAAACAGTTCGCTTCATAATTTTATTTTTTACAAATGACTATCATCAGTCGTACAGTGGACCCAATTCACTGCAGGCCCTGTAATCAGCCCCTTCAGCTTCTGATCCATAAGATTTCCAAGCCGCAGGACGGAATATGTCATTATACTCCAAATTATGCATGTTTACCGGGATCCTCAACATGGATGCCAGCGTAATCAGGTCCGCACCAATATGACCATAGCTTATGGCCCCGTGGTTGGATCCCCAATGGGCCATTACTGAATAGACATCCGTAAAAGGTCCGGCACCGTTTGTTCGTGGCACGAACCAGGTGGTTGGCCAGGTTGGATCAGTTCGTTTGTCAAGAACATGGTGGATATCATCTTCCAGTTCAACCGTCCATCCTTCTGCAAGCTGAAGAACCGGGCCCAGTCCTTTTACCAGGTTGATCCTGCTCATGGTTACGGGCATCTGGCCAGCCGTTTTAAATTGCGACGAAAATCCACCGCCCCTGAAATACTCAAGATTGGCCGGGCACCACCTGGTACTCTCCAGGCATTTTCTGGCCTCTTCCGGCGTGATATCCCAAAAGGGCTTCATTACCGGGTTTCCCTTCTTATCTTTCTGCATAGCTGTCGCATCCAGTGTTGTTGACCCGGAATTGATCAGGTGAATAACACCTCCGGCTGCGAGCCCGGAAAGTTCCTTTCCTGTTACACGCTTTACAGATTCAGGACTCCAGTAGGTTCGTACATCAGAAAAAATCTGGGCGGTATTGGTCAGTAAATGTCCGAACAACATGGAAACCCCGTTCAGGCTATCATTCTCCGTTGCCAATATAAATGCTTCACGTATCCCGTTCCAGTCGAATGAAGAATTAAGCATGGCCTCTGTAAAATCACCATTGGGAAAATGGTCCGTCCAGTGCCGCTGTCCCTGGAACCCCGCAGCAATAGCATTTCTTCCCCGGGCTTCTTCTCCCCATCCAATTTTGGCAAGTTTTTCATTTCCAATCATCAGATCACGGGTGATCAGCGTCATTTTCACTACCATCTCCCATTCCCAATCCTTTCTCTTCCGATCCGTTGGCTCCTTATTGATATCCTCCCCTTCAATACAATTTTCCTTCACCCAGGCCAGCGCCTTCTTATATTCATCTTTGTCATAAATTCCCAGTTCAACCCTCCTGATAATCTCGGTGCTGTCCACAAATTCTGTTCGCATGCCCAGGTAATCCTGGAAAAACCCTGCATCAACCATGGATCCCACAATTCCCATGGATACATAACCGATGGAGAGGTATGTTTTACCTTTCATCTGGGCCACGGCAAGTCCCGCCTTTACAAACCTCAGAATCTTTTCCCGGACATCTTCCGGAATTGTTTTATCATCTGCATCCTGCACATCCCTGCCATATATGCCGAATGTTGGCAGTCCTTTCTGGTTATACCCTGCCAACGCTGCGGCAAGATAAACGGCCCCCGGCCGTGCCGATCCGTTAAACCCCCAAATTGCTTTTGGTACCAGCAGGTCCGTATCCATCACTTCGGTACCATAACACCATGCAGGAGTAACTGTCAATGACACCCCTACCCCTTCACGGGCAAACTGTTCAGTGCACCGCGCTGCATCTGCCACTCCACCAATGGTGGTCTCGGAGATCACACAGGTCACTTTTTCACCGGAAGAAAACCTCAGTTCTGATTCAATCAACCTGGCAGCAGTTCTGGCCATATCCATCGTTTGCTGTTCAAGTGATTCACGAACGCCTTTTTCCCTTCCATCGATTACAGGTCTTATTCCAACTTTCGGTAATTCACCAATTAATTTGTTACTCATTTTTTTAATTTTGAATTTGTTATTGTTAATCTCTTAATTTCCAATATAAATGTACTGCCAGCCAGCTCTTATAACTCTCCTTTATAACCGATAAAAATTTATCCGCTCGACTGGCGCTCAATAAACCGGTGCATAAGCCTTACTTTGTCCGCCTTTTTTGTTCCGTTAATCTGCTCCGTCAGCAACCTCACCGATTCCCTGGCCATCTCCTGGATCGGCTGCTTAATATAGGTCAGGGGAGCGTAAAAGAAATCAAATGCTTCTCCCCCGTCGAATCCTATGATAGCCAGTTCATCAGGTACTTTGATACTTTGACGTAATAAAAAGTACAACCCCTTGATGGTTAAAGTATTTGTTGCAAAAATAATGGCGTCAATCTTTCTTTCAGGGATACTTTCTTTATTCTCTTCCTGGAACTCATTTACTCTTTCACTCTTCGGTTTTAATCTTTCTCATGTACCTAATATATGCTTAAGCGTTTAAATTAAAAATTATTCCGCTATTTCCTGGTACAAATTGCGATATAATCATCATTTTATTGTTGCATGAAAAAGAATACCATCCACCTTATTTTCTTCCTGTTATAGCTCTGATAAATACTTCTGGCATTACAGGTACCACCCCGAAAATATATTTTGCTCCATCCCTGTAATCGGGCCACTGTTCAAGGGAATTAGAGCAAGCTCTTGAGTAGTGGACTTCAATACAGTATAATAAATGGCCCGCTAAGGGCCAATACGCGCTGGCCCGACGAGCGTAACACAACAAACGGATTATGGACAGACACTTCGCTCATTGGAAACCTGGTGAGCGTACAACTCCTGACCGCGGAGCGTGTCATACTTAAATAACCCGGATCCCACTCCGGGTAAATAATTTACGTAACACCCGACCCCGGAGGCGGTCGAACTCAATTATCTCAACAGGTATTCATCGTAAGAGCTTTTTTTTTAACCACAGAGGACACAGACAGCAAGCTTGCACAGATTTAAAACCAGATAACTTCACTTCCTTAATTTGACAAATTCTAAATTTACCTATACTTCTTACTTTTCCTCAAATAATCTAAATAAAATATTGTAAATTGAATGTTTAAGTAGAAGATCTGCTATCCTCTCACCGACACCGCTCTGGTGTATTGTACCTGTAATGCTTGTAATGTTCAAAATCATGTAACATGGCAGCAACTGATCAGAAAATTCATTTTGGATTCGATATCGGTTCCATTTCCATCAACACCGTGGTTATGGATAACAACCGGAAAATCATGGAGAACAGGTACGACCAGTGTCATGGAAAGCCATTTGAGTTGTTCCTGAAAATCCTGGATGCCCTGGCGTCAAAATATGCAATGGAACAGGTGGGACTTGTGGGACTCACCGGGACCGGCGGAAAACTTGCCCAGACACTTGTGGGAGGTCACTATATCAATGAAATCGTGGCCCAGTCGGCTTCGGTTGCTTCCTTGTACCCGGAGGTTAAAACCATTATAGAGATGGGAGGGGAAGACTCCAAACTGATCTTCATGGAGGATGGTGGAAGCGGTACCTCGAGGTTATCGGATTTTGAGATGAATACCCTGTGTGCCGCCGGAACCGGGTCATTCCTCGACCAGCAGGCAAATAGGATCGGTGTATCCATTGAGAATGAATTTGGCGAATTGTCGCTGAAATCCAAAGATCCTCCCCGTATTGCAGGCCGATGCAGTGTGTTTGCAAAAAGCGACATGATCCATCTCCAGCAAATTGCAACACCGGTGCACGACATTGTGGCCGGGCTCTGCTTTGCCGTTGCACGGAATTTTATCAGTACACTCGGACGGGGAAAGACAATTCATTTCCCGGTTGTATTCCAGGGAGGAGTGGCATCCAACATAGGCATGGTCAGAGCGTTCAGGGAGTTACTGAAAGCAGGTGAAAAAGAGCTGCTAATTCCCGAATATCACGCATCCATGGGAGCCATTGGCGCACTCTTCACATTACTGCAAAGAGGTACAGCAGCCATCGAAAAATTCAACGGTACCGCCAGATTACGCGCTTACATTACTAGCAATAAGTCGAGGGGTAAAACCTATAAACCGCTTCATGTTCCCGATTCAGTCTATAATAAAGAGGTATATGAAATACCACCTTCAAAAAACAAATACCCGGTCTATCTTGGCCTGGATGTGGGCTCACTAAGCACCAACGTAGTATTGATCGACGATCTGAACCGCGTTGTTGCCCGGCGTTATCTTCCCACAGCCAGCAAACCCCTGGAGGCTATAAGAAGGGGAATGCAGGAAATTTATGAGGAGGTTGGTGACCGGGTGATTGTAAAAGCGTCCGGCACAACCGGCTCAGGCCGGTACCTTACCGGCGATTTCATCGGAGCAGATCTGATCAGAAATGAGATTACTGCCCAGGCCACAGCAGCCATTGCATACGATCCCAGGGTGGATACAATCTTCGAGATCGGGGGTCAGGATTCTAAATATATCAGCATCGACCATGGTGTTGTTGTGGATTTTGAAATGAACAAGGTATGTGCGGCAGGAACCGGGTCGTTCCTGGAGGAGCAGGCTGAAAAGCTGGAGATAAATATTATCGATGATTTTGGAAACCTGGCGCTTAAAGCTAAAAATCCGGCCGGGTTAGGCGACCGTTGCACGGTATTTATGGAATCGGATCTCAATTCCTTTCAGCAAAAAGGGGTGGAGACCGAGAACCTGGTGGGCGGACTTGCCTACTCAATCGTACATAATTACATCCAGAAGGTTGTAAGAAAGAAACGGATCGGCGACCATATCCTCTTCCAGGGTGGAGTAACCAATAATCGTGCGGTGGTAGCCGCTTTTGAACAGGTTACAGGCAAGAAGATCCATATTCCGCCACACTTTGATGTTACCGGGGCAATCGGAGCGGCCATGCTGGCCAGGGACCACGTGAAAGAAAACAAGCTCAAACCAAGGTTTAAAGGATTTGACATCAGCAAAATCCCCTATTCTGTTGACAAGTTCACATGCAGGGAATGTTCCAACCAATGCGAGATCAGGCGTATCAGGATTGAGGGGGAAAAAAAACCGCTTTATTTCGGTGGAAGATGTGAAAAATATGAACTGGATGAAAGAAAAGGGAAGGGACTGGATATTCCAAATTACTTTGAAGAGCGGCTGGAAATGATCATGGATGGATTTGAAAACAGGCCGCGGGAAGTTGGTAAGACGGTGATAGGGATCCCCAGGGAACTGCTGGTATTTTACCAGCAATTCCCTTTCTGGAGAACATTTTTCGAAACCCTCGGCTTCCAGGTGGTCCTGTCGGAAGAGACCAATACCCAGACTGTCAGAAAGGCACTTAGTTCCATCGTTGCAGAGACCTGCTTTCCGGTGGAGGTGATGCATGGCCATATCTATGAACTGCTGGATGCAGATGTGGATTATGTGTTCACCCCCTTTATGATCAACTCCAAAGCGGAGAAGGACAATCCAACCAGCAACTGTAACTGTCCCTGGGTGCAAACCTACCCGTTCATGGTAAAAGCATCACTGGACAAAAGTAATCGTGAGAAACTGCTCATACCGGCACTTAACTTCCGGTATTTTGGCAAGGTTACAGCAGAAGAGTTGTACGAAGCATTTGGTAAAAAGTTTAACCTTTCAAAAAGAGAAATTACCGATGCCATGTACCTGTCCAACCGGAAACAGGAACAGTTTGAAAAGAAAGTGTCCGACAGGGGCCGTGAAGTAATGGCCAATCTTCCGCCGGATAAGGAATGCCTGGCAATCATGGGCAGACCATACAACACCGGCGACTCCGCTCTTAATCTCAGCATGGTAGATAAACTGATCAATCTTGATGTGTTGCCGATCCCCATGGATTACCTGCCGCTGGCTGATGAACATATTACCGCCGATTATAACAAGATGTACTGGCCCAACGGTCAGAAGATCCTGGCCGCGGCCCGTATCATCTCCCGCCACGACAGGTTGCATGCAGTTTATATGGGCAATTTCCGGTGCGGTCCCGACTCCTTTCTCTCTCACTTTGTGCATGAAGAGATGGCTGGAAAACCTTTCATGGAAATTGAAATTGATGAACACAGTGCCGATGCCGGGATGATTACCAGGTATGAGGCGTTCCTCGACAGCCTCAAAGGATCCAGGGTTGCGAAGAATGAACCCAGGAAGATCCACAGGCCTGGAAAATCTACGGTAACACCCATGGAGGGAAGAACACTCTTCTTCCCTTACATGAACGATGCTTCACATGTGATTGCCGCCACCTGCCGCAGTTTTGGTATCAACTCCCATTCATTGCCCATGCAAAACGATGAGGATCTGGAAATTGCCCGGAAATACACTTCAGGCAGGGAGTGTTTTCCCATGATCTGCACAACAGGTAGTTTTCTGAAAAAGCTAATGGAACCGGGGATTGATCCCTCCAAAGTGAGCTTTTTTATGCCCGACCATAACGGCCCCTGCAGGTTTGGCCAGTACAATAAATTCCAGCGGGTGTTGTTCGACCGGCTTGGGTTTACCAAAGCAGAGATCATATCACCCAGCAACGACAATTCCTACGAAGATATTTCCGGTGGGCACGGTACTAAATTCAGGTATAATTGCTGGAAAGGATTTGTGGCGGTGGATATCCTGAGAAAATTCAAACAGGAACATAAACCGTACGAACTCATCCACGGGAATACCGACCAGGTTTATCAGCAAGGGTTGGATGATATTGTAAAATGCATGGAAAACGGAGCAAAAGGGCTGCCTGAACTGATGGAAAATATCGGTAGATCATTTTATAGTATTCCCATGAACAATGGCAAACGAAAACCCATAATTGCTGTAATGGGGGAAATATTTATGCGTGACAATCCTTACTGTAGTGCATTTCTGATCGACAGGCTTGAAAAATTCGGTGCCGAAACCTGGATCGCGGGATTTTCTGAATGGCTCACCTATTCAACCATCAGGTATACCCGTGACAGTAAATGGAAAGGTGACTATAGAGGAATTCTGAAATCGAAGATCCAGGAATTCTCACAGAACCTGGCGGCAAGAAAAATTAGCAAAGCGGTACACCACATGTTCGACAATAACCTGGAAGTATCGGTCAGGGAGATGCTCGATGCCTGCGGCCCTTATGTACACAGGCATTACGACGGGGATCCCGCACCCAACCTGGGGACCTCCGTAGTGCTTGCACAGAGGGGAATCTCGGGTATCGCCAACATAGAACCGTTTACCTGTATGCCGGGAACGGTGGTCTCTTCCGTGGCAGGAAGTTTCCGAAACAACCACAAAAACATTCCCATGGTAGTAATCTCCTACGATGGACAGGAAGATTCTTCCATTGAACTTCGACTCCAGGCATTTATGCACCAGGCATACCAGTTCAGGGATCAACAAGGATTAACCGACTTTAATAAACATATTGGTCAGACAAATTCCAGGACCGAATCGAATATAATACGTTCGGGGGTAACTACCGCCTGAACGACCATGACTTCCACTCCGGCCGATTGTGCCCTGTCCAGTGCATCTGCATAATCCGGATCAATTTCCCGGGCGGGAGAAAAATTCAATATATCGGAACGTTGAACAAAATAGAGCATCACTGCCCTGATGCCGGCACGCTTTACCCGGATAAGCGTCTCAAGGTGTTTTCTGCCGCGGGTTGTAACTGCATCAGGGAACATGGCCGTATCCCCCACCCGCAGCGTAACATTTTTAACTTCCACGAAACATTCCGTACGATCATTTTTCATATAAATATCAAACCGGCTGTCTTCCCACTTCACCTCCCTCCTGAATTCCTCGTACTCCGCAAATCCTGGAATTATACCCTCCCTGATCCAGTCAAACGCCAACCTGTTCGGTATGCCTGTATTAATTCCAACCCAACTCCCCCCGATCCTGATCATCTCCCAGGTATATTTTGTTTTTCGTGCCGGATCATCCACCGGACTGCAATAAACAATGGCCCCCTCCTCCAGGCAACTCTTCATGGAACCTGAATTGGGACAGTGTGCTGTGACCACGGTCCCGTCTTCCAGCCTTATATCGGCCAGAAACCGTTTGTAACGCTTCACTAATGTTCCCTTAATCATCGGCTGCAGTTTCATAGTAAAAAATTATAATCTTTAATAAAATCATTGCCGGTTTGTTTCATTCTCCTTGAAATGATATTATCTTAGATTAAAAATATGTAAATCTATGAAGGTACCATGGCATCGATTTCAGAAAAGTCATTTTTATAGTTGTTATTTAATGAAAGAACAGAAGTTTAACCAAAATATCTACCAATGAAACGCATCCTACTAATTTCAATTATTGTTTTATGCTCAACTTCATTTTTTGAGGCCAATGGGCAGGATCTCATAAGGTTTGTCTCCAAAAGAACACAAACTGCTGAAAAAGCTGCCGGGGATAGAGTCGGTAAAGAGACTGATAAAGCGGTCAAGAGTGAGGTAAATAAGGCGTTGGACAAGATGTTTGGTAAGGAGGAACAAGCAGAAACCACACAGCCCGCTTCCACTGAATCATCTGATTCAGGAAATTCAGGCTCAAGAACATCCGGTGCGGGAATGAATGCCCTGATGGGAGCAATGGGCCTCTCAACCGGAACAGCCAATATAAAACCAATCTACGAATTTGACGGGTTCATAGAAATGACAATTACCAGTGAAAAGGAAGATGTTCAGGATGAAAGTTCGTTGTATACAACTTATCTTGACTCCAAAACACTTGACTACGGAATGGTTTTTACCGATCCCGGCCAGGATGGAACTTCTACCATCATCTTCGATATGGAAAACAGCCTGATGCTGACCCTCGGTGAAACGGAAGGGGAAAAAACAGGTTTTGCGATCAGCTATTCCCCCGATGAGGTGTCGGGTCCTGCTGAAGAAGAAGAAGTTGAAGTTATTGAGGAGGAGTACGATCACTACAAAGCGTACAAAACCGGAAAAACAAAAAAAATCCTGGGGTACAAATGTGATGAGTACAGAATGGAGGATGAGTACGAGGTAGTTACCATGTGGGTAACCAACGAGCTTGATAAGGATGTAAAAAAATCCTATTTGCAGAATAGCACTTTTGCAGGGTTATTCATGCACGCCTATTATACCAGCGGTTTTGTGATGGAATATATTACAGAAAGACTCAGTGATAACAAAAAGGTTGTTATGACTGTTACTGACATCGACATGAACAAAAGAAATTCCATTGGTACAGATGGATATACCATCATTAACATGGGAACGATGATGGATGAAGAACCCTTGGATTCAGAAGCAGAAAGTGAGTAAACATCTCACCTTCCCAAATACCCCGCCAAATGCTCATCGAAAATTGGCTTATGTATGATCCTGTAATGCGGATGATATGCTTCCAGATACTTTTCACTGTGGTGTACGACATATTCTCCCCGGTTGATCAATGTTTCAATAAATCTTTTGTCCTCCTGAAAATCTGGCAGATCTCCTGCAATGGCCTCAATAACAACGAAAATTTTGTCCCACTCTATTTTCCATGTTTCCACAGAGATCCCTTCCACTGCGTTTGCACTTTCGATAAAATGGTTTAGAAACAGGTGTTTGGGAATTGTACCGTCCTTTATCAACTGAAGGTTAACTCTGTAAAAATTACCTTTGTAACCGGTTAATGACAGCATTACTGTATCCCTGTAATCATCCATCCCCAACTCATATTCCATGTATCTCCTGGCGCCTGCTGTATCGTGGATCAGGTGTCCCGGCCCGAAATAATCCTGGAAATAGGATTTGTAAAGATCACATAATGTGGATTTCGGATACAACGCGAGTTTTTTCTCAACCGACGCCCTGATGATCTCTGTTTGCTGATCCCGGCACGCCGATAAAAAAAGCAGTACCAGCAAAAACAATAATAGTTTAATTCTCATGGGCTTCAATTTGGCGGAAATTTACATAAATATGTTGATTATCTTTAAATTCTCCTTCCCTTTCCATTATGGAGGAGTAAGATTGTACATCATTAATTCTGGAAAAGATGAATAACCTGGAGAGATCGGAAATTTACTTTATCATCTACAAACCTGCTGTTTCAGGAAATATAGGGGCCAGTGCCAGGGCGTTGAAAACCATGGGATTCAGCAAACTTCGCCTGATCGATCCGTCCAACCATCTTTCGGATGAAGCAAAAATGATGGCGCATGGTTCCCATGATGTATTGGAGAATTGCAAGGTTTTCAAGAGCTATGAAGAGGCCGTTGCCGATTTGGATTTTATAGTTTGTACCACAGCGAAGAAGAAATCTGCCAAGGTGGATTATATCCCCTCACCCCAGCTGTCCGGTTTTCTTTCAGATAAAAAAAATATTGCCGAAAAAATCGGGGTGGTGTTTGGCAGCGAGGAGAGTGGATTGCCCAACTCCATTATTCAACATGCCAATGTGGGCGTTACCATTCCGATGGCCACTGATTACCCTTCCCTGAATCTTTCCCAGGCAGTGATGATCTTTGCGTATGAACTTTCATCCGTAAAAAATATTTCACCAACCATCCAGGGCCAGGTACAACGCGATTCCACCTGGCGAAAATTGCAGGATCGTACATCCATTATATTGGAAGAGACAGGTATAAAACAGGGGACACCTCTTTATCACAGGATTATGGAGCGGATGTCGTTGATGCAGGCTTCCGACGCAAGACTGGTGCATTCCATAACGAGTAAGATCCAGGAATTGTTGAAGAGGGTGAAAAAATAAAAAGCAGGAAGAATGAACTCCCTGCTCCTTAAAAACTGAATACTTTAGTCTAACACGAAATATTTCGGACCCTAATTTCCCCGCTGGTTATCCTAGTGAAAATGAACGGCCGGAGATCTGATAATCAGTCCAAAAAGGAAACGAATAATATGTTGACGTGCCTGAAAGGAAAGCATTAAGCTTGCTGAATAGAATCCAGCATCAGTTTTCCTTATTCTGAAAAAAAATATCCATTAACTCCTGGTCCACAGAGCCCTCCTCATTGAAAATCCCAAAACTTCCCTTGTAACACCAATTTCCCCAACCAATGCCATACTCTTCCATGGCCGTGATCATATCATCGTACCAGCGCAAAGCATCTTCCCGTGGAGCCGGTTTATAGACACCAAATTCACCACAATAGAGATTCAGGTTATTTTTTCTGGCAAACTCCAGGGGTTCCTGCATCATCTTTTTCAGGGTATCGATGGTGTAATAACCAGATGACCATTTCATCTGCTGTTTAAATTTTTCCGGGTATCCTTCCAGGTCCTCTTCTTTGATTACTTCGCCGGGATATTGAACCGGCCCTTCATAGTCATACACCCCCGACCAACTGGCACGGTAATGGGTAAGCGCCATAGGATTATAAAAGTGAAAGCTCAGCAGGATGTTGGGATCATTTCCGGGTATCCGTAACTGGTGGAAGGTGTTGGCCGACTGCCACCTGTTGGAGCCTATAACGATGACACGGTCGGGTTCCAGTTCCCTGATAACACTGTAGGCTTCATTCAACAATTCATTCCACTGTTCAGGATCATCAGCCACTGCTTCATTCATCAGTTCATAAGCAACCTGACCAACCGGATATCCGGCAAGTTCACCGGACAGATCTCTCCAGAGATCAAAGAATTTCTCCTGTTCAGCGCGCTCCGTCCACAATGGTTTTTCTCCCTCATTGAAATGGTGTGAACGCAAAATATGCAGATCGATGATTACTCTCAGGCCCGCATCATGACTCCATTTGATGGAATTGTGCAGCAATTCAAAAGCATCGGCGTTTTTTTCCATCTCTTCGTTCCACATCTGTTCTTCATCAATAGGCATCCGAATATGATCGAATCCCAGGGCAGCTATGGTCTCAACATCCGCTTTCGTAAAAAAAGCTTCTCTTTCAGCACCACGATTATTACTCTGACTTAAAAAATGAGCAATATTGGTACCCCGCTGCACTTCAAATTTTTCAAATTCACCGGAATTTTCTGCCGGGTTGCCGCATGATGCCAGTGAGATGATCAATACAGCCAGCATGGTTCGCATTGTGTAATTCATAGGTTTGGTTTTTTATGGTTTGGTTTCATTAATTTGGTCCTGAATCCGATATTATCCAGGGCGATCATCGCTTTTTCGCCCTGATCAAAGATAAACGTTACTGATTCAATTGCATTTCTGTCAAACAGGGCATTCCGCGAACAGATATTTTCAAATTCAATTTCCACATGTTGTGGGATGATCTCCGGCTCACTATATATTTCAAATATATTTAATTTATAAAGTTTCGATGCTTCGGGAATATCGAGCCGGAAGTAATCCGTCATTGTGACGGTTGCCGTTTCCCCGGCAATATCCCTGAACCTGATACTGAAATCCACTACATGATCATCACCACTTTCCATACTTTCCTTTGAGCCAGGCCGGTTTATCCCACCATCTTCATTTGGCACAATTCCGGTGGTCCCGCTATTCTCCCGTGGCCTCTCCCGCGGCTCTTCATTCAAGATTGCGATATCGAACCTGAAACTTATAATACCGGATTTATCCGGATCAACGGGAGGTTCAAATGTAAGTTTGTATATACCGGGAATCGAATCATATGCGTTGTTCCATCCCACGAACAGCATTTTTGTGCCAGAGCTCCCTTTTCTCAGATGGGGTTCTTCTTCATAGATATGTGCCAATTCACGAAAGCTAATCTCTGCGTCCCCGGAGGTGGTGGTACGCAGGTCGATATCCTCTTCAAAACTGGCCACCAACCTGGTGCGGTTGTCCTGAAACTGATTTATATATTTTGTTTTGGGAAGCCAGTCCCGTCCGGTCCTGTAATCCCTGAACAGTTTAATATACCCCATTTCATTATCAACAGAAACTTTTACAAATGCTGTAATATAGCACATGGCGATCCTTTCCTGCGCTTCAGGAGCAAGCAATTGTTGCCTGTTTAGCAACAACCCGCCCGGGTAACCCATGTCATTTTTTCCCCAGCTGCTGTTAAATTGTCCATGATTCGCATTGTTCACATAGATGCCGGTTTTAAAATGGTAGGCCGAATCTGTGAAGATGACCCTGTTATATTGTTGTAGTCCTGAATAAGATTCCAGATCAGCATCCATGGATCCCTGAATGGCGAGAAAATTAATATCTGAAACGGGGAGAGGCCGGTTCGAAGGCAGATATTGCCCATCTACCTGGGCAATTGCCACTATTCCCCGGATTCCAAAATTAAAATCAAACTGTTCCTGTGCATCGTCAGGATAATAGCGCAATCGATTAAAGCCTGCAGCTATATTCACCGCTTCTCCTCCCCGGGAATGTCCCACCAGAACCACATGATCGGTATCAGCTTTGCCATAGAATTCGGAAACAGAATCGTTGTTCCATTCTCGCAGTAGTTCAAGATGTTTTAGCAACAGCCATCCACGTGCATCATTCTCCTCCTCCAGTGCATGGTTGAAATTGGTGAGTCCGCTGTTCAGGAAGTTCTGGTCAACCGAAACCGCCATGTATCCGTGGGATGCCAGGTGCCGTCCGAGGTATGCATAACCCGCATCTGAAAAATCGCGGTCGAAGTGGTTCCCGTGTACAAAGAGTATAACAGGAAAAGGGCCTTCCCCTTCGGGCAGCCATACACGTCCGTTCAGCGGCAAACTGTCGGGTCCGAAACCCCAGTAAACCGAACGAAGTCTGCCGGGAATTTTGTTCCATCCATCCACAAATGAAGTGGCATCAACAGCGGTTGATATGATCTGTGTTCCGTTGCCGAAATCTACTCTGTGCCTGTCCTGCCCCGAACCGTATGTTATCTCCCTGTATTCAAAATTCCCGGGTAAGGTCGGATCATCCAATTCCAACACAGCCGGCAAATGCGTAGCCTGAAGGTTCACATCCTTTGTTACATGCTGCTTCTGTCCTGGACTTGAGAAAAAAAAGATCGCCAGAAACAGGTTGCATCCCCCGATAGAAAGGAAAAAAATATTAATAAGTTTCTTCGTCCTGGAAAAACTGATCCAGCTTTTTTTCGTAATGTTCGAAAGTGCGCCGGCAATGAAAACAAACGTAAACAACAGGTAAAAGAGCAATACTAACTGACCCTTAAACGGCACACTGAAGTAGAAAAAAATAAGGGCCCCGGCAGAGAGAACCAGCCAGCCTGTTTGTGGGAATATCCACCTTGCAATACCTAGCCCCAACTTGATAAGTCCTCCAAAAATCAGGGGCATAATAATGACCAGCGCAGCTGTAAAAACAAGCCACGGCAGTGTGACAGATCCCGATAAAAATACCAGATTACCAATGGTATACAACAGGATTACAAACAGGGAGGCTGCAGCGATCCATTTCCGGTTACGCTCCGTGAGCCTGGTGATCTCACCAAGAAATTTCAGTTGTTTAACTACCAGATACCTTACCCTTGCTATGAAATTTTGTATTGTATCTGATCGGAACAGAGCCATATCCTGGATTAACGTAATTGATTTTCAACGAATTAACGAAAAAATCAAATATAAACAACCTCGCCTTAAATTAACTTCCACCCTTCCCTGTATTCGTGCTTGATCATCTCCTCAGCAAATGGTTTCGCTTTGATGGTTTCATGTTTCGTTTCAAAGTGGGGATGTCCCTGCTCAACGTAGAATTTATCCGACTTCACGATACTGACCTCATCACTGTCTGAGATGTTGGTTATCTTCATTGCCTCACCATCCCACTTCAGTTCACGTTTCAGATCCTGCAGGCGGACAGCCAGGTTACCCATTACAACCATTTCATTCAGCGGGCCGGAATAATTGAAGTTTGAACTTGCCTCAACCCTGTTTTCAGGACTTTCCTTGCATGCCCTCACCCAGTCCATCTCGTGTGATGTCTCAATCCGGCGGATCATTTCAGGAGCCTTATATTCTTTGGTCACCTCTTTGCCATCGATCCAAAGTCTTGGATTTGCACCGTAACAACCGCACATGATCTTACCCTTTTCACCTTCGAAGATCACTCCTCCGCTCCGGTCACCCATCATCTCATTATCTTTCAGTTCGGGAATCCTTTCGGGCATCATTCCACCATCGTACCATGTTGCGTGTACTGCTGCCATAGCGAATTTTGGCATGTTTTCCCTGGCGGGGAACCTGTAATGAACCACTTCAGCCTGGGGTGCACTTTCTGTGTTAAACTGTGTAGAGCTGCCCTGCACTGAATCGGGATGCCCAAGTTTCAGGCCCATAAATACCGGGTCAAGAATATGGCAAGCCATATCACCCAAAGCTCCTGTTCCAAAGTCCCACCAGCCACGCCAGTTCCATGGTGTATAAGCTTCATGGTAAGGCCTCATATTTGCCGGTCCGATAAAGAGGTCCCAATCCATTGTCTTTGGTACCTTCATTTTTTCGGTGGGGCGCTCCAGTCCCTGCGGCCAGATGGGCCTGTTGGTCCATGCGTGTACCCTGTCAACCGATCCGATCGCTCCGTCCCATAACCATTCACACATGGTCCTTACTCCTTCGTCTGAATTACCCTGGTTCCCCATTTGGGTGGCAACACCATATTCAGCTGCCTTCAGACGAAGCATCCTTGATTCATATACAGTATGAGTCAAAGGCTTCTGTACATATACATGTTTTCCCAGCGTAATGGCTGCCATGGTTGCAACGGCATGTGTGTGGTCGGGCGTTGCAACTACAACTGCATCAATGGAATCTCCCATTTCATCAAACATTTTCCTGAAATCCTTGTAATGTTTTGCGTCCGGATAACTTTCCAGTGCACCTTTTGCATACATCCAGTCAACATCACACAGGGCAACGATATTCTGGGAATTCATATTATCCAGATTCCTGTTTCCCATTCCGCCTACACCGATACCGGCAATATTTAACTTATCACTTGGAGCTGTACGCCCTTTGGCGCTGATAATACCGCTTGGAAGAATCGTCAGGCCTGCTGCAGCTACTGCTGATGTAGCAACAAACTGCCGCCTGGAAACATTTATCTTCTCCTGTGATTTTTCAGGTTTTTTCATAATGTTGATTTTAATTTATTGAAGTTAAAATTTATAGCTGAATGATTAAAACTAGGGAGGAAAGTTAATAATTCAGATTAAATATTCCTAAACAAAGATGGTCGTCATTTTCTGCTGACTTATCTTTGGGTGATAATGATGTTGCAACTGAACCGTCGCTGTGGCAGGAGAAAGGCAAAACTTTTAAATCAATGCGTGATGATGAAAAATATATCAGGGATCTGATTGCAGAGGGTGAACATCAACGGCAGGATTTCAAATTTGAGATTTCCAATGCACGCAAGATCGCAAAAACGCTGGTTGCTTTCGCCAACACAGACGGTGGCAGGCTATTAATCGGTATTAAGGATAACGGCCGCGTGTATGGTGTACGGACAGAAGAAGAGTACTATATGATTGAAGGGGCGGCGTCCATTTATTGTAAACCGGAAATACCGTTTGAAACTTACAGGAGAGTCGTGGAGGGAAAGGTGGTCCTGGAAGTTGTGATCAATCCTTCGGAAAAGAGGCCACACTATGCCCTCGATGAAGAGAACAGACCGCTGGCCTATCACCGCGTGGCTGACAAAAATTTCCTGGCCGACTATATTTTACTTCAGGTCTGGAAACGCGAAAAAAGGGATCGGGGAACCTTCATTATGTACTCTGAAAACGAAAAAAAAGTGCTTGAAATTCTTCAAACCAGGGGGTGTTCTGATATCACAACCATCAGAGAGGAAGTTTCACTGAGAAAGAAAACCCTGCAACAGATCCTGATCAACCTGGTCTCCCTGAAAGCCGTATCCATGGAGTTTGAGGATGAACAGACCCTGTTCAGACTGGATGATCCTGACAGCAGGGCCTGGTCCGGGTCAGGCTGAACCCACAACAATATGGTCCAGTAATGACCGGAGGATCAACCTTCCGTCCTCCTCTTTTCCGAAAATGGCCACTGCCCTTTCGGGCCGGGGAACCATTCCAAAAACATTTTTTTTGCGGTTGCATACTCCGGCAATATTATCGGTGGAGCCGGTAACATTGATCGCTTCGCTAATTCTCCCTTCGTGATCACAATACCTGAACATTATTTGTCCGTGTTCTCGCATCTTCACCAGGTCAGCTTCACCGGCAACGAATCTTCCATACTCCGTGGCGATGGGATTCCGTAAAATGTCACCCTGCTGTAACCCGATGGTCACCGGGTTAGAATGATTTTCAGGTTTAATAAATACCTGCTTGCAAATAAAGGTTTCCCCGGCATTCCTCTTCAGCTCCCCGGGCAAAAGGCCTGCCTCACATAATAACCGGAACCCGTTCCCAAAGCCTGTAACGAATCCTCCGCGGGATGCAAATTCAACCATGTACAGCAAAGCCGGGGATTCGTCACGACACTCCTCAAAGGTTTTACCATGTACACAGGGAAAGCCTCCCCCGATAAACAAGGCATCTATATCAGTGAATTTCTCCTCCCGGTACCATATTTCCCGTACATCTTTTTTAAAATGATGCCGCAGGATGTGGATTAACTCGGCATCGCCGTGTCCACCCGGAAATTTCAATACTCCATATCTCATGGGAACATTCTTGGGTATTCCAAAGTTATAGATAAAAGTGAACCGTCCAAACCGGTGAGATATGAATTTTATTGCACAGGATCACAACTGGGTTACATTGTTCATTACCGATTAATGATTAGATTTACATTGGCATGACAGTTAACGACAACGACATTGGGGACAACGATATAAAATTGTTTCAGGATACAATCCGCCAGCATTCCCTGTACAATTTCAGTGAGTATTCTGCCACTTCCCTGAAGAGAAGGCTATTAAAGATCATAGAAGAGTACGGCCTGGATATCAACAGGCTGATCCGTACCATTAGTACCGATTCCCTGGCATTGGAGGAGGTGGTTAAAAAGATCACGGTAAATACCACAGATCTGTTCCGTGACCCCCCCATCTGGCAGAGTATTCTCCTTAAACTGCTCCCCAGGTTCAGGAGTCACTCTTCGATCCGTATCTGGCATCCGGGTTGTTCCACAGGACAAGAGGT
>JBBDIE010000097.1:23039-25044 GCA_040880545.1 Bacteroidales bacterium
CGAAGGATACGATACAAATGCGTAAGTTTTTGTGTGAAAAACCGGTTTACAAAAAAATTGACCTTGTACAGCATGATAACCAGCTTAAGGAACAGTTCGATATCATTATTTGCCGGAATGTGATCATCTATTTTAATTATGAACTTCAGAACAAGGTATTGAATCTTTTTTACCGGAATATGCGTAATAATGGATGTCTTGTGCTGGGATTGCATGAATCCATCATCGGGCCATGTGCCAGCCAGTTTCAAAAATTGGATAAGTTTTATACCAGGCGATAACCATAATCAGTGACAGCATCAATATGCAAAACCCGGTTTTTATAGGAGGATCTGCCGGAAGTTTCAGAATAATTTCCAATCTTGTTTCTGCCCTGCCGAAGCAATATTCCTTTCCAATCATTATATGTGTACACAGGCTCAGATCCGTTGCAGAAGGTTTTGTACAGTCACTGGAAAACAGTGTCAGGGGAACAATTAAAGAGGCCGAAGACGGGGAACCGGTCAAACCGGGAATTATCTATGTGGCTCCGGCCGACCGGCACCTGGAGATCTCTGCCAGCCATAGTTTCATACTGACAACGGCTCCACCCATTAACTTCTCAAGACCCTCTATCGATGTAACCTTTGCATCTGCAGCCAGCCGGTATGGTACCGCTGTAACCGGGATTATCCTGACCGGGGCCAATACCGACGGAACGAACGGAATGAGAGAGATTTATCTCGCAGGAGGAATTACCATTGTCCAGGATCCGGCTGAAGCAGAGATCGTGACCATGCCCCAGTCTGTATTGAATAACTTTACCCCCGACCACATTTTATCTGCTGCACAAATTATCGATTACATTGTTCAGATGGCTATCAGTGTATAAGTGTCAGCGATTTTGGAATTGTTCTGGAAGTTCATATTTTTTAACCCCATTTTCTTTAATGATAAAGGTATTATCTATATATTTAACATTCAGGAGCAAAGGGCCAAAACCTCAGCGATGCATTGTAATGGAATTTATTTATCGTTTTAAATCCAGGGATTATGGATAATGTCAATGGATATTTCGGACTTATAAATGATCATTATGAACATTTGTCCTCAGATGATATCATTATCGCCTACGACGGAGATGTGACACACCAGGTAATGAAAGCATTTTCCTCACTTGTGGAAGAGAAACTTGAACACGAAAAGGAAGATGAGGGAGTCATACGAAGGCTCTATCATGTGCTCGTGGAATGTCTTCAGAATATTAACAGGCATGCTGAAGCCTTTTTCCCCGACACAACTGATGACCGGTTGCCAGGCAAGGGAGCCCTGTTGGTGAGCCAGTCTGCTTTTCACTATAGTGTAATTACCGCCAACATGATCCGGTCTTCCCAGGTGGCTGAAATACGCGCCTTTCTGAAAAGCATCAACAAGCTTTCAAAGAAGCAGTTAAATGAATTGTACAAGGACCAGCTCAAGGAGGGAAGGTTAACCTCCAAAGGCGGGGCCGGACTCGGCTTTATCGATATCCGAAGAAAAACAGCCAACGAAATGAAATTTAATTTTGTTGAAAATGATGCAGATACAACCTTCTTTATTTTTAACGTAATCATTGCAAGACAATAAATATGGCAGCTTTAAGAATTGAACCAACCGAAGATACACCGCAGGTGATACTCAACCGGGAGACAGAACAATTTGAAATTTCAGGAAAATCATTGCCTGAAGATGTAATCGAGTTTTACCATCCGGTCTTAGACTGGATGCTCGTGTACAAAAAAGAACCCCTCAATAAAACCATCTTCAATTTCAAACTGGTCTATTTCAATACTGCCTCATCCAAGCTTATTCTCAACTTGCTGATGATCCTGGAAGAGATACAGATGAATGGCCATGAGGTGCTCATCAGGTGGTTCTCCCCCGTTACCGACGAGGATATCAAGGAGGCCGGGGAAGAGTATGGTGACATGATGAAACTGAAGTTTGAACACATAAGCTACGACGAATAAAAGGAGTAACTGGAGTA
>JBBDIE010000098.1:0-3869 GCA_040880545.1 Bacteroidales bacterium
GTTGATGGTGAGCAGATATACAATGAATTGAATAAGATTATTGATAATTATCAACTTGCTGAAGAGAAGATTTCTGATGCCTATGAGATAATTAACAGACAATTTGAAAAATCCCTTGAATTGATTGGTAAAACAATATAAACCCGCTATCCGC
Source organism: Bacteroidales bacterium (assembly GCA_040880545.1). Classification (GTDB taxonomy): domain Bacteria; phylum Bacteroidota; class Bacteroidia; order Bacteroidales; genus M55B112. The sequence continues at coordinate 155 of JBBDIE010000098.1, forward strand.
CAATGCTTTCCTGTATCCTGCAAAATGTTCCCTGTAGACTTAACAGTCCAGGTTCCCCCCGATAAACATGCTTCTTCTGCAACCCTGTTCGATAAGGTGTGCCGTAGCATCATACCCCGCTTTTTTGTTATCGATCACCACACTGGTACATTTGTAACGTTCGTCCACCTTGACCCTGTCAAATAATACCACCGGAATCCCTTTCCCGAAAAAAATATCATGGTGATCCATGTCCATGGTATCACGGGCCAGCGATATCAGCAGTCCCTCCACCCGGCTGCTACCCCTACTCTGATTAAAAAGTTTACACAATTCCTGTTATATCCTGGTCATTGACCCTCCAATCCATATAAACTGTGAATAATGTAATTTTTAAAACGAATTATGTAACTAAAAAGACTCTTTTGTCCTGTATTTTTGGATATACTTATTAATAAAATTACACCATGAAAAAATTCATTTTTTTGTCAATCGTCGCGGTATTTACATTGAGCTCATCAATAGCATTTGCCGGTAATAAAGAGAGAACTTCTGATACTGATAAATTGGCTGTTCCAGCGAAAACAGAAACCAGCTTGTCTGATGCAGAAGTTGACCAGATGACAAAGCGAGTTGAAGAGATTCGCCAAATGGATAAAGGAGACTTAACTGGCCAGGAAAAGACTGAACTGAAAAATGAGATGAAGGAGTTGAAAAATGAGATAAGGAATGCTGGTGGAACGATTTACATTGGCGGAGCTAGCCTTATATTAATTATCATTCTGATAATCTTGTTGGTTTAATTAGGGGTATTTTAAAATATAATATTATGCCCTTATTAACGGTCATTATCGTCATTTTGGTTGTTGGAGTACTGCTCTGGCTGGTGAACAGTTTCATACCCATGCAACGTACAGTTAAAGGAATTCTGAATGCAGTTGTCATAATCATTCTTGTTGTATGGCTGCTGAATGAATTCGGTGTACTGGATAATTTACGAAATATCAGAATTTAGCGGCACTTTCTGCTTTATAAATGATGATTACATATTACGGGTTGGGGGTGAGATTCTGATTTGTACACTAAATCTATAAAAAAGAATATGAAGTATGTTTCTGCGTTGATCAGAAGGTCGTTACAAACAAAGTAAACCACCATGTAAAAGTCAACCGATACAGTCTCCCAGGACGCCATACCAGATAAAAACAGAATTAAGGAATCCTCAAAGACAAAATATTATAATCGCAGAAGATGATAATATTTTGAGAATTTACGCTTCGTAGATTAATACTGAACGAAGATTAAATTGAAATAATACTTCAGGAAACTTTTGCGGATTAATTACCATTCCATTTAAAAATCAATACCTTGCAACTACGGTAATGATAAATTAAACCAACAGCGTCTGCACTGGTTATACATCAAACTTTGTATACAAGCGCTGAGAAACGCCTGTAAGAATGGAACACCAACATCATCATCAAGAAGGGTCGACCCATCATGTATCAAAGGAGGCTCACAAAGAACATACACATCATGAGACCCATGGAAACGGTGGTCATGATAAACACGCCGGACACCATATTGCAGATTTCAAAAGGCGATTTATAGTCTCCACAATCATATCCATTCCAATTCTTGCATTGTCACAAATGATTCAACAATGGCTGGGGTTTGAACTGAGTTTCCCGGGCGACAAATATGTACTGGCTGTTCTTTCAACTTTTATCTTTTTTTATGGCGGTTATCCCTTCCTGAAAGGGTTATATGACGAAGTAAAAGATAAGTCCGTAGGTATGATGACCTTGATTGGGGTAGCAATCACCGTAGCCTGGTCATATAGTGTAGCCATCACATTTGGCCTGGAGGGAATGGACTTTTACTGGGAGATGGCCACCTTGATCGATATTATGCTCATTGGACATTACTTTGAGATGAAGTCGGTAATGGGAGCTTCTCGTTCCCTTGAGTTATTAGTAAAAATGATGCCCTCAACTGCTCACCTTATCCGAAATGGCTCAGTTGAAGAAGTCAATGTTAACCAGTTACAAAAAGATGATTTGATGAAGGTTAAGCCTGGAGAAAGAATCCCTGTTGATGGTGTCGTAACTGACGGTGAAAGCTATGTTGATGAAAGCATGCTTACCGGTGAAAGTATACCGGTAAAAAAAGAAAAAGAAAGCAAGGTGATTGGCGGGGCTGTCAACAGTAATGGTACGCTTACTGTAAGAGTGGTAAGCATAGGAAAGGACAGCTACATTAACAAGGTAGTAAAGTTGGTAGAAGATGCCCAAAAGATAAAGTCTAAAACGCAGAATTTTGCTGACCGTGCTGCTAAAATATTAACTTTTGTTGCTTTGGGAGGCGGGGCAATTACCCTTCTAGTCTGGCTGGTGCTGGGATTTCCGTTTGTATTCGCTTTGGAAAGGATGGTAACCGTAATGGTTATTTCTTGTCCCCATGCATTAGGTCTGGCTGTTCCTTTGGTCGTGGCAATTTCAACCTCCATTGCTGCACAAAAAGGATTGCTAATTCGAAATCGGACTGCTTTCGAAAATGCCCGATTAATTACCACTATCATTTTTGACAAAACAGGTACTTTGACGAAAGGGTCTCATGAACTTCAGGAGACTATTGTCCTGACTGATCATTATGATACAAATGATCTGCTTCGCTTGGCATCCGGTGTTGAGCAGCATTCTGAACATTACATAGCTGCCGGTTTATTAAGAAAAGTCAAAGAATTAAATATCACCATTCCTGATTCAGAGAACTTCAACTACCTGCCCGGACAAGGCCTGGAAGGGGTTGTTGAAAGCAAAAGTATAAAAGTTGTCGGACCAAATTATCTAAAAGAACAAAATATCAATGTTGCAGAAACAAAAGATGACTTCACTGGCACAATAGTCTATATCATAATTGATGACAGGGTAGCTGGCTACTTTACGTTTTCTGATCAAATTAGAGAAGAATCATTTGAAGCTATTAAAGTTCTTAAAGACGCTGGAATTAAAAACCTTTTATTAACCGGCGACAATGAAAAGGTGGCAAAAAAGGTGAGCAATAAATTAAGTATGGATGGTTTTCTGGCCAATGTATTGCCTCATGATAAATTAGAAAAAGTTAAAGAACTTCAGCAGAAAGGCGAATTTGTAGCCATGACAGGAGACGGAATAAATGATGCCCCTGCATTGGCACAGGCAGATGTAGGTATTGCCGTTGGTTCAGGTACAGATGTGGCTGCAGAAACTGCTGATATTATTTTGGTCAACTCTAATCCACGCGATATTGCAGACCTGATATTGTTCGGAAGGGCGACTTACAATAAAATGATACAAAATCTATGGTGGGCGGCAGGGTACAATATAATAGCAATTCCTCTTGCTGCAGGCGTGCTTTATAGTTGGAATATTCTATTAAGTCCGGCAATTGGAGCAGTATTAATGAGCTTAAGTACTATTGTAGTGGCCATTAACGCAAAATTACTTAAAACATGAAGATAGTTTTAAACACGGTCATAAACAGTACCAGTAAACGGAACATTTCAGTATCACTCTTTTGAGTTATTGATCTGGCAAAGTATTTCACTCTTGAAATGTATCTCGAAGAGACAAGGTCACAATATTGACGTAGTAACTAAAAACGCCTTGAAAGAGCTGCTAGAATATGGGTTCTTAATTAGTCTTTGCAAGAAAACGCCAACTACTGCGTTATTCTCGTTTTTGAAGCAGTCATT
>JBBDIE010000099.1:0-111295 GCA_040880545.1 Bacteroidales bacterium
CGCCAACCGCTCCCTTCCCGGTACGTGCCAGCGTAGGTACAGATCTTTCGTAAGGTGGTACTGAAAAGAAATAAAAATCTGATTTGTTTCCTCCCGGATAACGCAAATATTTTACCCCCATTGCTTTGATTGCATCTGTGGTGCTCCTTTCGGGTTGCAGGTAATTGTCATCATCTGTAAAATAATCAAGATTGATCCCTACCGGGTGCGCTGAAAAATCGGAGATGACAGAGTCGGGATATATTTCAATAACAGTTCCCTGCTCATGTTGCCTGCAACTGTTTGCCAGAAAAAAGATTAATACAGAAAACAGGAAAGCGATTGTGGTAAACTTTTTCATACTGCGCTTATTTGAATGTATAACGATCACTTTATTGTTGAACAGGCTGTACACGAATACGGTAATGATACTCATCGGGATAGGTCCTGAACTGATGCCTGACTGTTACTGGAGTCCCTCCAACTCCACTAACTTTATGATCAAGATTTAATGTAACCTGTTCCCCCTTTTTCAATTGATACGGGTACCAGGTTTCTTCCATATTTGTGTAAGGATCTACACTAAAATTCATCGGTTTCTCACTCTCGAACCTCAATCCCGAACCATCATTGTTGATTACCTCCAGCCACCTGACATCCGTATGGTTCCCAAATCCCTGGGTTATTACATAGGGCATCCGAATATCCTTTACAGCCATGGAATAAAGACCTGTTTTTGCTCCTGTTTTACGATCCGGATAAGTTTCAAAGGGCCCTTTGCCATACCAGTTAAAATGATCCGTTTCCGGATTCAATTTCATTTCCAACCCGACCTTCTGGAACCAGGGAATGTCATTGCTGGGCCTCCTGTCCGGGATTTCCAGGTGACATACCACTTTATGGTCAATGACCATGCTGCCTGTATTATCAATTTTGTAGTTAAAAGTATTATTGAATTGTAACGAACGCTCCTTGAAAGAATATGAATTTGTCAGCACACTTACCAGTACCTCGCGGTCATTCACCTGCTCAAAATAGATTGATTCCAACTCATGGATAAGTGAATCAAGCCCCCATTCATACCATGGAGCATATTCCGCCCGGGTCCAGACTGAAATCTCATTTACAATGGGCGGCCGTGACACACTCAACTGTGGTCCCTCCCTCAGAAACTCGGTTGCATCATATCTGATCTGTTCCAATATACCAGATTTATTATTAAATGTATAGTTGAAGTTATCACCGCTTATAATTAGTAAATCACCACTTTCTGAAATAGATAACTTTGATGCAATCTGACCTCGATTATAGGCCATTTCCCTGGAATCCTCCCCCATTACAAACTCATCAAAGGCAATTTCATATCCGCTCTCTGCCCAGCGTTGGGCTTGTTTAGTTCTATATTCAAACCTTAGTATATGTTCAGCTCCTTCAGAGAGGAAGTCCCGGATTTCCGGAATAATAATTTTCATTTGCTGCAACGGTTCCAACCTAAGGTCCAGTTCTCCTTCCACGACAGGATACCCATGTCTTAACAGGATCCATCCCACAGTGATCTCATCGAGGTTTGTGAAATGGTACCTGTTATGAATTCTGAATATTCCGTTTTCCGGATCCAGCGGAATGGTTTTAACAGGGCTGTGACTATGTTTAACCTGCCAGGATTCAGGCTGATAACTCCTGTCTGCAAATACAATACCATCCATAGTTGCTGATGTATAAGGAGTTGCACCATAGCATAAAAATGATCCTTTATTAAACTGTTCCTCGAAGGGTAGCCACAGCACAAGCTGCTCGGTCACTGGTTCATGCTGGTGCCAGGAAAGCTCGTTTGCTTTTAAGGCAGCAGAATGAATCATCACCTCATCAAATATTGCATTTGAAATGTAACCTGGTGTATTTTCGTGGTCACGTTCATGATTTTTCCCGACCATCACTTCGTAACGTGTTCTTTGTATTTCGCCTGAAGCCCAGGCAGTCCCGGCAAGCACTCCGTTAATAAACAACTGTATTTCACTTCCATTATAGATACCTGCAACATGGTGCCAGTTATGGTTCCAGTTTTTTGGTAGATAGGCCGACACCGAGTATTTCCGGTTTGTGAAAATTGTAAAAGAGAGCGAGTCTTTATGATGTTGTTCCAGGGAAAAGGCCCGGTTCCCTTTCGAGATCATGGTATTTGAACCCTGAAATCCACGGGGATAGATCCAGGTTTGAAGTGTAAGTTTATCACCTGTTATGTTAAGGGATTTATGCGGACTTACCTCAACAAAATCATCAAGTCCACTTAACTGCATTGCCATTCCTTCTTTTCCGGGTACCATTGTTGGATTACCCATGAGAACGGCTTCTTGGCCAAAAGGTGAATTATCCTTTGTGGTGATCAGATCCACCAGAATACTTTGGTTTACCCAGTCCCAGATATATCCACCCTGTAATGATTTATATTTGTACATTCTATCCCAGTAGGCATCAAAATGTCCCATGGAGTTTCCTACCGCATGGGCATATTCACCCAATATTACAGGTCGGCGGGTGGTATCACCAATGGCGTCCAACATCGCAGGATTCGGGTACCTGGTTCCGCAGATATCTGCAAAAGGTGCATCACCATTTGGATAATTGGTTTGATGATAAACAAAGCGGGTTGGATCTGTAGCCCTCACAAAATCAGCCATCTGGTAATGGATCGGAGCCAATCCGCATTCATTGCCCATGCTCCACATAAAAACAGACGGATGATTTTTATCCCGGTGTAGGTATCGTGCTGTACGGTCCATAAATGCATTCTCCCAGCCCGGCTGAGCGGCGAGATATCTCTCACCATAATGACATTCAGCGTTTACCTCGTTACAGATATAGAAACCCCATTCGTCAGCCAGGTCATAAAACATCGGATCGTTGGGATAATGACTGGTCCGTATACTGTTTATGTTCAATTCCTTCATCACCCTGAAATCTTTCTCTATCATTTCCCGCCGCATGGTTCGACCAAGTAACGGATCATGTTCATGCCTGTTTACCCCTTTAATGGTAACAGGGACGCCGTTTACCAACATTTGTGCATCCTTTATTTCCAATTCCCTGAAGCCTACTTTTGTTTCAACCATTCCGATTATTTCACCGGTAGCCTTTTCAAGGGTAAGAACCAGTGTATAAAGATTTGGCTTTTCTGCGGACCACAGTTCAGGCCTTTTTATTTCCTTTTTTATGGTCCGAGTTGTTGTTTCTCTGGCATTCAGTTGCTTTATCTGTGTATCGAATCGGGCTGTTTCTGTTCCATCCTTGTCATACAGTGCAGCTGAAACCCGCATATTTTTTGGCGTATCTCCTGTTTCATTTTTAATAGAAAGATCAATTTCAAGCGTGGCGTCTCTGTAATTTTCATCAAGGTCCGTTTTCACAAAGTAATCGTTGATATGAATTTCAGGAACGGAGTAAAGGTAAACACGCCTGTAAATCCCGGCAAAACGCCACATATCCTGGTCTTCCAGGTAGCTTCCGTCGGTCCACCTGACAACCTGAACCGCAATTTTATTGGGTCCCTCAACCAGGTACTCCGAAATATCAAATTCAGCCGGTGTCATACTCCCTTTGTCAAAACCCGTGTATTCTCCGTTGATCCATACCCAGAATCCTGCTTTCACGCCATCGAAATGGAGAACCACTTTTCTGTCCTTCCATGAGGCCGGTATCTCAAACTCCCTGGTATAAAATCCGGTGGGATTGAATGCCACCGGTACATTCGGTGGATCATAGGGAGAGAACTCCATGGGTACATTCCTGTATATGTTGTGACCATATCCCTGCATCTGCCAGGTTCCGGGCACTTCAATCTCATCCCAGTGTGACGTTTCATAACCGGGCTGATGGAACCCTTTGGGAGATTCAAGCGGACTATTAGTCAGAATAAAGTTCCAACTTCCATCCAGCGATTGGTAAAATCCCGATCGATTATAGTCAGCCGTCAATGCATCGGTCAATTTATCAAACGGAATAGTTCTGACATGTGGATCCAACTGGTTTTCTTCCACCAATGAAGGATTTCCTATATACCGGATGATCTCTTCATACCGGTCGATCTGAGCCTGTATCTGCAGGGCTGTTGACATGAAAAAGAGAAACGGGAGTAGCCTGTTCATAGCTTATTGTTTTTAATGAATCCAAACGTGCCGGATTCATGGATTAATCAACTCGTTTGAATTTTACTGCATCTGCAACCACTGTTCCTTCTACCTGATCTGCGATTATTGTAACTGTTTTCCTGGTTCCTTTCTCCAGCTCATAGGTACCCAATGACACCCATTGCTCACCGTATTTATGCTGATTAACGGTTTTTCTTACAACCCCGCCACTGGTCTCGATTTCCACAGGAACTGATTTACCACTGCTTTTCATTACAGGATTCCAGATACTGATTTCGTAATTACCGCTTTCAGGGATCCAAGGGCAAAAACTGAAAGTCCCCTGTTGTACCCTATTCTCAGCATAATTCATCTGGTATCTGCCATTATGCTCCGTTTCTGAAACCTGCCAACTACCCCTCTTTTCTGTAAAACGCTTCATGTTGTTGTCGATAATAATTCCATCATCGATATCAAAGGCACCATAAACATTGTGCTTTAGTGTCAGTACCTGGTTCTGGCGGGTAAGTATTCCCTGCAATTCAATGATATCAACTTTATGTACGGGTATGGCATCCCTTGCTGCCAGGGCCGCTGCCACCCCTGCAGCCTGGCCCATGACCATGTATTGGGGTTCCATCCTCACCGAGGCATAGGCTATATGGCTGGCTGAAATACATACCGGCACAATTAGATTTGTGGATTCATCGTATTTTGGCAGCAGCGCCCTGAAGGGTATTTCATAGGGCGCGACGGGTATTGAAATATATCCTTCATTATATACTTCGTAGTGTAATTCGGGAAATCTGCTCACCGGGATCCAGGTTCGCTGTACGTGCCGAACATCAATGTTATAGGAACCCATACCGATCGCATCATACTTTACCGTATCTTTTTCCAGGTCAGCCTGTGTCATCACATACTCCCCGACCATTCTACGTCCAACTCTAATGTAAAGTTGATGGGGCCAGTGTTCATTATCAGCAAACTCATCCCTGCACAGTGCCATCTTGCCAGTCTCTTTACGTATCCGTTCAGGAACCGACTGATCGTTTGATAAGAAATAGATTAAACCCAGGGTATATTCTTTCATTAACTGCCAGATCTCATCTCTTCTTTCGTAGGATGCATCCGGGTACTCCCAGTTTAGACCATCCACAACATTGGTAGAAATGGGCCCGGAGGAGTTCATATCAGATTTTCCATGGGGAAGTGTGGGCCATAAATGTACCATATTCCCTGCATCGGGATGCTTTTCGTAGTATCTACTGATCAGCAGATAATTATCGGGGTCATAATGAACCGGTTTTGGGAATGGAACACTGTTTCCCGGATCGGTCGTTGCGATTACTCTGAAGCCATATCCCTGAACAGCTTTATCTGCTTCTCCTTCCCCGACCAGGGGGGCCTGGTTGATTAATGGGAGGATTTCCCTGCTCGTTTCATCCCTGAATGGAGATACCCGGGGGAGCATCTGGTGTCCGTCGGGGAGGATGGCCCTTCTGCCGGCCCAGGATTCGTTATACTTTTTAATGCTCTCTCTTCCAATAGTATATGTAACTCCGGCTCTGGCCATAAGGTCCCCTTCATAACTGGCATCAATAAAAACTTTTCCGGTTACTATACTTCCATCCGTGAGCTTTATCCTGGTAATCTTTCCATCCTGCTTGTCAACCTCTGCCACCCTGTTTTCAAACAATAAGTTCACTCCGGCTTCCTGCAGCCACTCTCTGAAAATTTTTTCTCCCACATGGGGTTCCGGTCCTCTCCAGTAATATAGCGGCTTCCCATAATAGTCCGCCACCTTTTTGTAGAACTCGAGGGCCATCCCTCCGATAACCGTTCGGTCCCCGTAATCATTGTGCGACAATCCCCCGGTGACCATGCCCCCCACATTGCTGCCCTGTTCGATAAGCAGAACTTCAGATCCTTCGTTTGCCGCGGCAATCGCAGCCACGGTTCCGGATGCCGTGGCCCCGTAAACAACCACATCATAGTCCATGTCCCGGGCTGATAGATCAGGGATCAGGACCGAGAGCAGGATCACTATAAGAATCGTATTTCTTATCATCGTGTCAGACGGATTAATTTTTTTATCAATTCAGATTGAACGGATCTCCCATTTTCACCAGCCAATTCTTTATTTCTAAATCCTGTTACTGCAAAGTTTCATTTTCGCTTGCAAATGGCCTCAATCAGTAAGCTTGCGTTCCCTCCCTTTTGCAAGATCCAGAGCCTGGGTCATGGACAGCACACTGGCAGTTTCATGATTAACGAGTTTGTCAAGCAACTCATCCAGAAAACCGGAACTCATAGGTCCCCAGCCCTCATTATCCAGGCCATGGGTGTTATAGATGAACCAGCCGGATGGACCATCAAGAAAATCATTCAGGTCTTTTTCCAGCGCCCTGTCTATATTCTCCGGACCGTGGCTGCCGCAGGTAAGCTTTTTCTGGCCCTTATAGGGCAGGGGATTAAAAGCTCCGCCTGCCGTGCGGAATGCCCTCACCCGTGGGCCCAGCCATTCTTCCAGCTCTGGTGTGGAAGCATTGTGTGCAAAAACATACACGGAATTCTCCTGCCTAAATCCTTTCAGTTCTTCGACAAATACACCGAAGCATTTCATTATCAGGCTGGTGGCCTGTTCAAAAGGCACCTGTGTAAGATTGACATGCTTATAGGTATGAGGCATGATCTCGTGTCCCCTCTCCTGCAGTTCGTTCCATAATTCAAAATCCGCGGACGGCCAGGCATGGTATTCATTGGGCAACTCAAATCCTTTCAGGTGTGCTGTGGCAATCACATTGATCGAGGCGGATAAACCGTACTTTTCATAGATCCTTGCCGTTTCGATACTGGACTTCTCAAAACCGTCATCAAAACTGAGGGTTACGATGTGTTGTTTTTTTCCCCCACAGGAAAACAGAGCCCCTCCGGCCAGGCAGGCAGATCCTGAACCAATCAACTTCAGGGCTTCTCTTCGCTTGATTTTATGCATACCTTATTATTTACTGGTCATGACAGGGTTTGAGTTTAGTTCACTTAGCATGGCCGCAGCCCAAACATGGTTGATATTTAACCGTATCGCCTCAGAGAACATCTCCATGGCCCCATTATAATTTGCTGTTCCCAAATAGCCAAGTCCGATCAGGTAATATGCATTGGATAATTTGTCATCTGGTGTCTCCCTTTCGCCGAATTTTGCAAAAAAATCAGCCTGGGTTGATTCCAGCCGGCTTTTACCAAGGGCGATGAGCCCTTCAAAGATCCCTGCAGCCTCTTGCTCAAAACCGAGTTTCCTGAGTCCTTCCGCCCGGAAATAATGGTTTTCATTCAATCCCGGATTCAATCTTTCCCCAACACATAACTGGTACTGTTCCATAGCTTGCTTTTTCTTTCCCATGGCCTCGTAAACCAATCCCGTATAATAATGAACCTGGCCCGATCGTCCTCCCCTGTATGGTTTAGCGACCATCATATAGGCAGGGAACTCGCCGGCAGCTGACATATGCATCAGTGATTCCTCAAAATTTCCCGCCTGTAGCTGTTCCCTACCAAGGAACAGGTGAGCATCAACAAACGAATTGTATGCTTTGCTGACCCCTTCCCATTGTTTGAAGTTATTCGCTTTCATAACAGACAGGGCCTCCTCGTAACGATTGAGCTGCACCAGCAGCATGATCTCTCTGGACAGTGCATCTGATACATGGTTATTTGCAATTACATCGTGGTGCTGCTGTAGTAATTTTAGCCTGGTCCCCGGCTGTTCCCTTCCGGCTGCATAAATCAGATCGAGTTCATACAGAAGTCGCTGATCATCCGGCTTTTGACTGATAGACTGAAGATAATGTTTTGCTGCCAGGGGAATATTGTTATCCACTTTAAAATAGGCCATACCAAGGTTTCTGTGGGTGAGCCAATAGTTATCATCAATAGCCGCTGATCTTTCCCATGCCAGCATAGCATTTTCCGGCTGCAGGTCAAACAACAGGTTACCCAGGTACAATGGTGCTTTCGGATCCGTTCCATTAACTTTAATCGCAGTTTCCAGAATACCAATCGATTCAAGTCTGAATGGAAAACAGTAGTCGGGCTTTTGCTTCGAGGCGGTTTCAAAATATTCCATCGCTTTGGCCTCGTCACCTTTCTGCAGGTGGAAATATCCCAGAAAATAGTATACCATGGGGTAAGCTTCCCTGTTAACATTGCCTTCCAGGTAGATGTCCGACAGAACATAGATCGCATCATCCCATAAGCCTGCCCCGGCATAGTCCATGGATATCTCCAGGTATGATTCCACATAACCATGCATCGCTTTCCTGATCTTCTGACTGGCTTCACCGGCTTCTGCCGGATTTCCACGTTCTTCCATGGCTAAAATGGCTTCTGTCTGTGCCCAGAAATCGAGTGGATCCAATTCACGCACAACGTTCGTCAGTGCCAGCGATTCATCTGCCTTTCCCTGCTTACGTAAAATGGCGGCTCGCAGATTCATCGCCCTGGTATGATTTATATTTGTTGTCAGTGACCGGTCAAGGTGCTCCAGTGCCATTGCATATTGCTTGTCCATGCAGTCCAGTTCCGCCAACTGGTAATAGGCGGCAGAATGGAAAGCCTGGCTCCATGTGGCCTGGTAGAGGTTCTTGTATGCATCCGTGTTATTCTTCTGGTACTTCTGACAGACACCAAGATAATAGTATGCTTCACCATCCCTTGGTTTGGTAAAATTATGGGTGATCCTGTCAACTGCCGTTTGAAAATGACCTTCCGCCTCTTCAAAATCTCCATTCCTGAGTTTCCTTAACCCCAGGGCTGTATTAACCCTGTAATTGGACGGATCCCTGCTGAGGGCTTCCATATAATAGGGTTCAGGATCATAGGATGGATTGTAAAATTGTTCAAGGCGAAGCCCCGTGATATAGAGCTGTTCGACTGTTGCGATCTCTTCAGGAGGACCCGGAGGAACTGCCGGATCGGGCATCTCCATTTTTTCCGGTACCACGGGTGCATAGGATATGATTTCCTTTCCTTCGGATGAATTCAGCACTATTTTCAGGTCGGCCTCTTTGATTCCTTTGGTACCCTTAATTTCCCTGGAATAGGGATTTGCCGGATCAATATTAATCGTTTCAGAAAACAGCACTTCACCTTTGGAGGTAAGTATCACGGTTGCATTCTCGCGCAGACTGGTTGTATTCAAACCAAACCATATTCTGTTTTTCTCCCTGAGTTCCAGGTTAACGGCTGCCTCTTTATTTGCATTTTTCACGCTGCCAATCTCCCTGATGGGATAGAAATATTGTCTGAGATATTTTGTTTCATAGGGTTGCAACCAGCTGTAATCCGGCTGGTTATCCGAATATCCACCAATCATCAGCTCCAGTTCCGGTCCATCGGTCTCGGTCAGTGCTTCGTCCCACATCTGCCCCCTTGGACCTGTACTCCATGTCCAGAATTTTTTCCCTGGTGCAATGTGATGGTTTGAGAATAACATGGTCCCAGCCTCTTTTCCATGATCGTATCCTCCTACAAAATCATCTTCATGGTTCCAGGCAAAGATACTGGTCCATTCAGGATGATTTTTCCACCATGAAATATCCACCCCATCTGTATAATCCACCCTGTTATAAACTTCTTTGGCAATGGGCCAGGAAACAAAATGATTCTTTCCATGGTAGGTTCCGAATTGGGTGGAAGGGGGAAAAATTACCTGGTAATCTTCCGAGGTGTGAACCCCTACATTAGCAAAGTAGAGAAATGAATGGATAAGGGGAGTCCTGTTATACGGCCTGAAGGTCACTTCATAGTATGACTTTCCGGGATATACCGTTACTCCGAGCATGAATTTCATACGGTGCCTGATTTCCAGTTCCCCGATCCATACTGTACTGCTGCCATCTTCATTTTCCTCAAGTACATAATCCACCGGCATAAATGCTGTTGCCCTGTGGTGATGAGGAAAATTCCATTCTACACCTCCCGAGATCCAGGCGCCCAACATACCTATCAGCCCTGGTTTGATCACATGCTGTTTGTACAGAAAATCATGGTTATTGGTCTTATCCAGCGCTCCGAATAACCTTCCTCCTATCTCAGGTAATAACTCAACTTTTATAAATTCATTTTCGAGAAATACCATATCATATTCCCTGACTATCCTCTTGTCTGAAAGACTCTCATATATCGGATAGGGATAAACCCTTCCCTGTGCACCCTGGTAGGCTCGTCCCTCGTAAAATCGTGGAATACGATCCGGTTCATCCACTTCGTAGGTGGGAATTGTTACTGCTTCTACCCAGATATTTACTTTGTCTGATTTATTCGCCCCGGATTGTGCCCCGAGGTTTGGGGAAACAATGAAAAGGAACGCGATAATAAGATTTACATACTTCATGATATGGTCAATTAATTTTACAGTTCATTTCATATTTTAGCACTGATTCAGATAATTCGTAAACTTCTGCAGTTAAAAGTTCCACAGTAATTCCATGGTCACTCCACCAAAATTTTCAAGATCGATATACTCGTAACGGCCCGAACCTGGCTTTCCCTCTTCCCCCCAGGTTCCTCCCATGGAAACCACAAAGCCGCGTGAAGTATAATCCTCCAATACCTTATCCATATTTTCCACCGAAAATGCAAGATGATGGATTCCCTCACCATGTAACTTTATATGATCCTCATATACGATAGGTGGTTTTACCGGAATACACCATTCGTAGGATACCTTACCATGGCGCTGCCACCCTTGTATCAGTTGATGATCTGTCAGCTCCCCATAATACTTTGTCTCCCCGAGCACCGGATTATTGATCTGGAGTTCGGGAAGTCCAACAGATTCCCAAAAGTCTGAAACAGGCTCCGGATCCCGGATCGCAAAAGCATATTGATTGATTTTCAGAGAATGGCGATTTTCTGCCATCAATTTCCCGGCTGCAGCCTTCCCTTGATCGTTATATGTAAATCCAAGGGTATATTTTCCCTGCTCCTCTGTATCCATCAATACCAGGTGTAACGATTCCTGGTCCGTCCTGATTACAATATCGTCGCGAACCTGAATTCCACGATCTTCCAGCCTTTGTATCTCTTGTTTCATCTCTTGTCTGTTTGAGAACCGATGTACCAGGCTGAATGCCCCATCTCCATAATGGTCCCTGAATTCGTGGAAAACAGAACTCCCGTCAAGCAGCTCTATCCAGTTCACAATGGCTCCTCCCAGGTTGGCCTTGGCCATCTTTACCGTCAACTGGTTCTTAAATTTTTTCGATTCAATTACTGAATTTCCCATGACCAATACCTCTGTGAAACCAAGTTCGCTGTATGCCTTAATGGTTTTGTCCAGGTCCGTAACAACCCAAAGCACCTGGTCCACCTCCTGATAACATTCGGGAATTTCTGTGGTTTTTTCACCACAGGACACGGTCATTAAAATAAATGATAGGATAAATAGCCTTTTCATTTTCATCATTTTTAATTTGTGGTTATAAACACTTCGGCCGGTTTTAACTGACCTGCCGAAGCTTTCAAACTTATAACACCTGGCTGTTCAGTAGATTTTACTATAACCAGGCATCTCCCCATATATGCTTTACGCCGGGGTCGCTGATAGCTTTCACTGCTCATCGGGTTCGAACTTGAAACAGCGATGATCGATCCGGGTCCTTCAATCTGGAATTCCACCAAATCCTCTGCAACTTTATTTCTTCTGCCTTCACTGTCGATAAGTTCGACAACAATATAACTCAGATCCTGATTATTGGCCTGGATGGTTGTTCGGTCAGGATTTAATTTTACAGATACAGGATTCCCTGCTGTATACAATTCATAGGAATCTGCTTCAACAGAACCATTGTATGCAACAGCCTTCAGAGTTCCGGGTGCATAAGGTACCTCCCAGCGGGCAATCCATTCAGTGCCCCTGTTTGTCTCCCTGATACCCAGTGATTTTCCGTTTATAAATAATTCCACTCTCTCGTACGCACAATAAACTTCCACGTTCAATGGTTCGTTTTCGTAGCCTTCCCAGTTCCAGCGGTCCGTTACATCCTGCCAGTGCCACTTGCTCCAGTCTTTTCTGTCGGGATTCTCCTCGAATGAGGGTTCGGGAGGCTGAACAAAAATGGAGAGTTTCTCTCCTGTGTTCCATAGAACATCCCTATAAAACGATTGCGGCCTTTTCCATCCACATATATCAATATCTCCGCAGAATGCATGATTCCAGGGATAAAAGCTCCCTTCGTGTGGATAACCCAGCCAGCCTATACTTGCTTCACCCAGGTAATCAAAACCGGTCCATACGAAATCGCCAATGACATAGGGATGATCCAGTACATCCATCCAGGCACCGAATGCAGTCAGCGGATATGATTCAGAGCAATACATAATTCTGTCGGGCACTCTTTGGTGATCTGTTTTGAAAATACTTTCCCTGCCATGGTCACCACCAAAGGAATAGTTGTAGCCTGCAATATCAAAGGTCGCAAAATAGGGATCCTTGTCGGCATTAAGTCCGTTTACGGCCGAAGTAACCGGCCTGGTGGGATCCAGCCTGTGAATAAATTCGGTCAGCATTTTTGATGTTTCCACCCCTTCCTGATCACCTCTCTCGGGTATTTCATTGCCCGTACTCCACATAATAACCGATGGATGATTTCTGTCCCTCAGCACCATACTTTCAATATCCAAACCCCACCAGTCATTGAAAAACCGATGATAATCCTGCGGATTTTTCGGTCTCCTCCACATATCAAACGCTTCATCAATAACCAGCATGCCAAGCCTGTCGCACGCATCCAGAAAGGCTGGTGAAGGAGGATTATGGGCCGTACGTATACTGTTGAAACCGTTTGCTTTCATCAACGCTACCCTGCGCTCTTCCGCGCGGTCATAAGCAGCCGCTCCCAGGGGACCGTTGTCATGGTGCATACAACCACCTTTAAGCAGTACATTTACACCGTTGAGAAAAAATCCTTCACTGGTAAATTCTATTTGCCTGACTCCGAATGAAGTTTCAACCACATCTGTTACGACCAAATTTTTATCAATAATTTCGGTAACCGCACTATAGAGAATCGGCGATTCAACCGACCACAGATCAGGGTTCCGGATTTCCATCTCCTGTAAAACAATGATCTTGCTGCCTGGTATTGCCTCCGCTGTTTTCATGTCGCTGGCTATTTCATTTCCCTCATCATCATAAATTGTTGTACTTACTTTTACCGAAGCATATTCCCCGGTATTGTTCTCAATTTCATTGGTCACATGTACATCGGCATAATCATCTTTCAAATTGGGCGTGGTAATGGCTGTACCCCATGGTGTTATGTGAATTGGGTCGGTTAAGGTCAACCATACATGGCGATAAATCCCGGATCCCGAATACCAGCGGCTGTTCCGCCCCTCATTCTGGACCTTAACAGCAACCACATTCTCCTTTCCAAAAATCAGCTTATCTGTAATATCAAACTGAAAGCTTGTATAACCGTAAGGATGTTTTCCCACAGGTTCACCATTGATCCATATTTCAGAATCCATGTAAATTCCCTCAAACATCATGGAAAATCGCTTATTCTTCAACGCTGAAGGGATTGTAAATATCTTGCGGTACCAGCCGGTACCTCCCGTGTAATAACCCATATCAATACCCCCAACAGCACCTGAATCCAGCGGACTGTTCGTTCCTGGAATATCCTCAATACTCCAGTCATGGGGCAGGTCAATGTTTCTCCAGGTGTCATCATTAAATGTTAATACCCGGGCTCCTTCTATATCCCCCCGGTAAAACTTCCAGTCAAAATCAAAAAGGATCGCTGACCGTGGTCCTTCCAGGTCAGAGAACAGGGATGAAGTTCCCCCCTTCTTGGTACCGCATGCACTCATTACCAGAATGAGGACTGCCGCAGTGATCATCTTATTCATCTGTTTTTTCATTCTTTTAATTTTTTCTTTTATGGAGGGATGATATTCATTCCCGGGTCTGCTATTTTTCCTGGTATTCAATGGCCCCGATATCATAGGCTTCACTGACAGGAATCGGGGTCCCATTAATATCAAAGGTTCCAGGATCGATCCCGAAAAGTTGTTTCAGGTTCAGTCCGTTGTTTATCAGTGGTGAACCCTTTAGCGGGAAGTAGGCAGTAATATTGTCGAAAATCTGATCCGGATCCGTAATGTCAAGTTTGCCGGCATCCTGCAAACGTGGATCCTGATATAGTCCTGTAAATTCACTCTCCAGCATCTCCTTTCCGGTTGATTTGGCCCAGGCTTCCAGACTCTCAAATCCTCCAAAAGTTTTATCCCCTGCCAGGTTCCAGTAAAGATTACCCTGGAAAATCTCATCTTTTAATGTGTTCCCTTCAGAGAGCAAGGATCCGTTATACATAAAAACATTGTTTCGAAAATTTATTCCGGGATAGTTACTGTACAACCATAGATTACTGCCTTCCGGATTGCTGTTATAGAAAGTGTTATTGTAGATTTCACAGTTCCGCATGGTACCCCTGTCATCGTTTTTCCAGATACCAACAGAACCCCCGTTAATAATTCCGTCATCCTGACTAATGTTATACCTGACTATGTTATTCTCCCATGGTTTTTCTGAACCGAATTCGTAGAGGCCATAACCTGCTCCCTCATTATTATGGGAAATACAATATTGAATTATCGAATTTGAAACTCCTCCGTCAAAATCAAATCCTCCTCCATCTGCTGCTTCCGGATTGGTCCGGTTATGATGGGCTATACAATACTGAATGATCACCCCGGTACTGTTCCATATCCATATTCCCACAGGCCCGTTACCGGTCCATTCCATATCCCATCCATTATTAAATGCTTCACAATATTCAATGACACCGTCTTTTACGGAAGATGCAAGAATTCCATTTCCACTGTGATTTTTCAGTACAGTTGGATCCCCCGGATTGTTTTCAGCCACGCAATGCCCAATATAGAGGTTATGGTTATCATAGTTTACATCGTCCCGTGAACTTCCTGTGACATGTATACCGGCAAATCCATTTTCAAAAGCATGTACCCTGGTTATAACAGCATTATCACAATGAGACATTTGAATTCCACTGTGCTGGAACCCATTTACACTTAGTTCATTAAGAACCACATTATTAGAGTTCCTCACCAGGAGCCCGTTTGCTGTGTTCCCGGAATTTCTGCCTGATCCGCTGAATTCCAGGTTCTCGACCACAAGAAAATCACAGCTGTCTGCTTTTAGTCCCTCATTGCTCATCCCCTTGATGATGGCCCGTTGATCACCAAAAGATGAAATCACAATCTTCTGAGATTCAGTACCCCTGTCTTTCGAATTCAGGATGATGGTACCCTCAAAAGCCTCCCCTCCTTTAAAAAGGATCTTACTGCCCGGGGAAAAGTGCTGGGTACTCACTCTTTCAACCGTTCTCCATGCCTGCTTTTCGGATTTTCCAGTATTATTATCATCTCCGTTCAGGCTTATATAGTAAGTTTCATAGCGATGATCTGTTGTGCACCCTGACCCAACATTTACAAGGCAGGTAACCAACAGGAATAAAGCGGCAGATATGTAGATATTTCTCATTATAGGATTTTTTTCATTCAATCAACATGCAATTATATAGCAATATCCAATGCTCAGAATGGATATTTCTTGTAATTAAAGAATTGAAAGAAACAGGCATGCCGCACTGCACACCCGTTTCTTTAATTAATAGATTCAGTTATTATCTCTTCAGGAATTTGGCTTTATGAACAACTCCCTGTTCATCCACTACATTCAACAGATATATTCCATCTGCCAGACCCGAAACATTCAGTTTTCTGTCCGGGTTTACCTCAACCATCACTTGCTGACCCATTGCATTGTATACCTCAATCCTTCTCAGGGGATCCATAATACTCAGATAAAGCATTTCTGTTGCCGGATTTGGATAGGTTTTCAGACCAAACTGTACCTTATCGCTTTTGACATTATCAGGTTGTCCAAACCCGTAATAGAAGTCATCAAAGTATGTCCAGTCTGCATGCGCATCATCAAAGTCTGGTTTTGCCTCTGTGATATGATCCGGGTTATCGCTCAGGTCATTATCGAGGAACATGGTAAGCGTTCCTCCAATATCACCCGCAGGATTGGTCCAGAACAGTTTCCATTCTGTCCAGTCGGTCACTGCCGGGAGGTCCCATATTGCTCCCAGATCATTGTAGGTAGTACTCAGGGTATCGATATCATACGTGGTTTCGATGGTGTAATTGTAATCAATCACAACAAACATGGTATCGATTACCACAGGATCGGCAACAGTTCCGGTAGCAGCCATAAAGTTATCCACAAAGCCCAGATCATCAGCATTATAAGTGCCAATAATATTAAAGCTTATGTTGGCAGGAGATGTCATGGATGCATCAGCAATCCATGTTCCTGTGGTGAATTCAAAACGGAACTTTCTCCAATAGTCTGAATTGAGCATCCAGGTAATTGAATTATTTTCTGCAGTTGCGTTATACGGTACGATGCCATCAGGGTCAGCAACCGGGTCATATCCTGTGGATGACAGATCCAGAATAAACTGAAGTTGGCCTTTGTACATAAACTCCAGAATGTAGCTGGTATTATCTTCCAGATCCACATATCCTTCCGCTCCACCCCAGTTTGGATCTCCGGGTAGCCATAGCGCTTCCGGACTTGACCAGAATGCATCATTTACTGTGGCCGCTGCCCAGTCATCCCACCCATAATTATCAGAACCGGACCATACCCAGGCTCCTTCGGTAAGTTTCAGGCTCTCCGGATTGTCAAAGTTCTGAGATGCTAGTATCGTTGCCGTATTAAGCGTCATTGTATCTATGTACAGCTCAAAAATTTCCTCAATACTTCCCTGGTCCGCCACAGTGAAGGTATCAATGAAAGTTTCCACTGTGTCGACAAAAGTCGCCACTGTATCCAGTTCGTAAATTGGATTATCGAGGTCCTCATAGAGGGAGGCTCCGGCAGGAAGAGGAAAAGATTCCTGGGTAATTCCATAGTCATCATAAAATTCAAGGGCAATCTTCGCATCGTTGCCTTTGTACCAGAAACTAAGTTCCATATCCTGACCTTCAGCGCCCAGTGTCGGGAGATAATAGGTAACATTCCGGTCCTCAGCATAGGCATCTCCTTCAGGTCCTGTCATATAATCCATCAGGCGCAGACTTTGCAGTCCTGCATCTGAATGATTTTCGGTGACAGACAAAAAGTCGGAAGGCAAAAATGCATCCCAGGGGGCCAGATTCAACAGCCATTCGGTATTCAGCTCCAGGAACTCAAAATCACCATTTACTATGGCCAGTTCTTCTTCCCCGGAATATTGTCCGTCATACCATTCACCATAATAAAAGTCATCCACATAGGCCGGTTCGTAGGCACCAAACCACATGGTGGTATTTCCCCAACCGGGAATAGTCCCCGGGAAATCCCAAACAAATTCAAAGTAGGTCCAGTCTTCAGTATAATTATCATCGCCCCCGAAATTGAACTGGAGGGCATCCTGCCCTGATCCTCCCCACAATGCTGTATCTGCACCGACGTATTGTGCCAGAGATGGGTGAAGATCTTCGAAGGTCATCCCTACATCGCGGTAAATGAAGTTCCAGTAAGTTTCAAAATAACCTTTGTACCAGAAACTTGCTTTGAATTTTTTCTCCTCGTGTCCGCGAACAGGATAGGAGACCCAGATGTAGGCGCCGGGAACTATATTCATACTCCAGTTCCCTGAATGCGAATCATCGTCTGTCAAAAATGAAGAAGGGTGCGATACGATACCGTTGGAACCATAAATTGGATCCCAGCTTCCGTACCAGAAGATAGCGTTCAGATCATGCTCCATATTGGCATTCTGGATATAATTTGTCGGAATATCCTGAGCTTCAACCGGAGCCTGCCATCCATAAATAAACAGGACAGCAATAATCAGCAGTAGTAAACGTCTTGTTTTCATAAGCTTTTACATTTAGTTTAGTAATTCAAAATCATGGATAAATTATTTTCAATGATCATTTTAGTTTTAGTGGCAGATACCAGTTCTCCGTATCCATTAATCTGTTCCTGACCTCTTCTCTTTTGTATTCATCACTGAATTTAGCGGCTACTTTTTCGGCCAGGTATGCCGGATCCTCACGATGTCTGGCAATTCGTATCAGGTCGAACCACCGATGACCTTCAAAAGCAAGCTCAAGGGCACGTTCTTCCATAATCAGATTTTCCACCGGCTCCACCAGCCTCGGATCTTCCACACTTACGCCGGTCAGGTTGACCCTGGTCCGTGTTCCTGTACCCCAGGCCGATTTATAGAGATTTCCATCGTTCAGATGTGCCAGGGCATCAGCCGTCAACCTCAATCGTGCATACGTTTCACAGGTCTTCAGATGAAAATCGGCGGTACGATAGATGATTAATCCCGCATCATTGTCGTAAGGCTCCCTGTGCAGTGAATACTTGGTGACAACCGGTCGGCCGTTGATACTGTCGTATGAGACTCCTTTTCCCCTGTTAAGATCACCGGGCGCTCCACGCTCATGGTCCACCTGGATTTCATAACGAATCACTTGCTGAGCCTGGTAGGTATTAACCATATAGTCCGTTGGCCTTACCAGGTAATCTCCCCCTTCACCATAATAAAATAGCCTTTGCAGATTATGTTGCTGATTGTATAATTTTGAGAAGGGGACTACGAATATGGTCAGGGTTTCAAACGAGCTTGAACTGTAATTAAACTGGAACAGGGTCTTCCAGTTAACATCCTGGAAATCCCATGCATTGATATACGGGAGTCGGGTAGTACCGGAAAATCCTTCCAGGGCAAGAATACTGATAACCTTATCGAAAGATCTTTTAGCCGCTGCATAATTGTTTCTCCAAAGATGAATATCCCCCTGAAGGGCCCAATTGGTGAATTTATTAAACCTGATTGCAAAAAACGGACTCTCCAACAGCATGTTTAAATCAAACGTATCCAGTTCTGTAATCTGGGCAAGAATGGTATCCAGAATATAATCTTCACTGTTCATTATGTCAAGCCTGGGTTCCATTTCCTTTGCCTGGTTGTAGTTGCTCAACGGTTCCTCAAAGTAGGGGGCCTCCCCATAGACCTGAACCAATTTAAAATAAATCCAGGCCCTGATAAGCTTTAATTCAGCAACATAACCCCTGTATTCCAGGTCGGTCAGATTCTTGTCGTTTTCCCTGGCGATATGCAGTTTATCCAATATCTCATTGCAATTCACGATTACCTTGAAGAACCCGGAGGGATCCGCATAGGCATTAAATGCATCAGCATTATGCTCATTCAGTTGTCTCAGGTCATTGTCGGCATTTCCTGTGACCGTCAGAAGATCACCCTGAAGTTCTCCGAGAATGAGGAGTTGTTGGGCTACTTCCTGTAATAGCCCATAGACCCCCATTACAGATGACCGGGCAGAAAACTCATCCACAAATGCTTTATCTTCAGGAAGAAGGCTGCCATTGGGCATCTCAAGCATTTTCTCGCAGGATGAAAAAATAATTGCTACACCAAGGGTAAAAGCTGTGAGATGATATATGAAATTCATTTTCATTGCAATTTCTTTAATTCCTTTACAGACCTACCTTGATTCCTACAATCATCGTTCGGGGCTGGGGATACTTTCCATAATCAATGCCCTGTCCCAGAACCCCGTCAGAATAGCTGAATTCAGGATCGTACCCCAGGTATCTAGTGATGGTAAGGAGGTTGGTACCGGTCAGGTAAACATTCAGATTATTTACAAATGCCAGTTTTGCCGGAAATGTGTAAGAGAGTGTGAGGCTCTTCAATCGAAAATATGAGCCATCTTCGATCCACCTGCTCGAAAACCGGCTATTGCCCATCGGATCCCCAAAGACTGCCTTCGGGATGGATGTCTCCTGGCCATCTGCCACCCACCTGTTATATACTGCTGTAGTCTGGTTATCATAATTATCCATGGATTCCATTTCAGACCTGAGGTAATTAAACAGATCCAACCCTCCCGTATACTGTAACAGGATTCCAAGGGAGATTCCCTTGTACGAAATCCGGTTATAAAGCCCTGCCACATAGTCAGGATGCGGGTCACCTATTACGGTTTTATCGCCCTCATCAATGATCCCGTTTTCATCAAGGTCAGCAAACAAAATATCTCCGGCATTGAAGCGCCTGCCGGCTTTATCTACAAGATTGATTTCATCCGCCTCCTGTTGTGAACTAATTACCCCCAGGGATTGGTAACCGTAAAATAACCCCATGGGAGAACCCTCTTTCGATATTTTCTCCCCGCCGTTAAAGCTGGTTACAATCTGCTCATCTGCCAGGGATATAACCTTGTTACTATATTGCATGAAGTTCATGTCTGCTTCCCAGCGCAGTGAGCCATTCAATATCCTGCCATACAAACTGATCTCTGTTCCCCGGTTTTCACTGGTGCCACTGTTGGCCAGGTAGGTTGGGTACCCATAATACCCCGGAAGCTCCTGGTGGGTAATCATATCCTCTGTGCGGGACAAGTACCAGTTGGTATTCAGAATCAATCGTTCATGGTACATCGCAAGGTCCAGTCCGGTATTAAAAGTTTTCACCGCTTCCCACTTCAGATTTGGATTAAACAGTCCGTTGAGGGTAAATCCGGTAATGGAGTAATATGGAATGGTGGAATAGTATAATTGTGTATAGTAGCCCGGGAATTCATCACTGCCAGTCAGTCCGTAAGAGACCCTCCATTTCAGTTCATCCAGCATATCAAGCTCGGGCATAAAGGACTCGGAGGAAATCCTCCAGGCAAGTCCAAGGGAGGGAAGAACAGCAAAAGGATAGCCTGCCATCATCATTCCTTCCTCCACCTCTTTGCCAAATTTTGAAGATGCATCCAGGGATAGGTTTGCCCGGACAATATACCGGTCATCAAATATATATCCTGCTGATACAAAATAATTTAACCAGCTCCACCGGTCCTCATAACCGTTCACGGATTTCTCATCCACCTTCCCCGAGTTCAGGTCCTTGAATTCATCCGTTGCAGAATTCTGTGCGTAACCGGCATCCTGACTAAGCCTGTTTAACATATACCTGGCCCCGGCATCCACAGAAAAATCATGGAGGTAATTGAAACGGTTCAGATAGCTGATCCGGGCTTCTCCCAGGATGGAATAATATTGATCCACTTTAACCTTTATGGAACGGTCTGCAGAACCATCTCCCAATTGTGCCATTCCCCGGGATGGAATAAATATTTTCTCATTGGCCTTAAGTCTGTCAAGTCCAAATTGTCCACGTATGGAGAGTTTATCGGAAAGCTTGAGTTTCACATATGAAACACCCAGGAATTTTGACGTACCGTTGGATGCATCCACTTTATTCACAACAACAGCCGGGTTGCTGATATCAAAATCAGCCACATCATCATAAACAGGCAAACTGGTTCCCTCCTGGTCCTTCTGATATACCGCGAGTATCGGTGATTTGATCAGGCTTGCAAATATCGGATTGGTTTGCCTTATGGACCCGGACTCCATCAGGTTTGACTTGCCTGCTGAATACCCAAGATTGAAACCTATATCCAGCTTGGGGGAAACCTGTACAATGGAGTTGAACCTGAAATTAAACCTGTTGTATGAACTATTATTAACTATTGCTTCATTGGTAAGGTATCCCCCAGACAAGGCATAGGAAGCCCTCGCATCACCACCCCTGACAGTAAGATGGGCATTGGAAAGATTCCCTGTTCGAAAAACCTCATTTTGCCAGTTGGTGTTGTTATTGTATCTCGAAAAATAAAGATAATCGGGATTAAATTCCATGAAAGGATATTCAGAAAATATCTCCGCACTACTAAGTCCGGCACTGTACATCTGTTCCATGATATAAGAACTGAAGTGGTCACTATCCATCACCGGAATTTGCGGAGGTGCCATGGATAATCCCCCGGAAACAGAAACATCCATCGTGGTCTTCCCTCCTTCCGGAAGCGTAGTAGTAATCAGTAATACACCGTTTGAACCTTTGATACCCCAGGAACCTGTTGCAGCTGCATCTTTTAATAATACAATACTCGAAATGTCCTTTTCGTCAAGATCAATCAATGGGTTGTGATAAAAACCGTTAATAACCGGATTGTCAAATCCCCCTCTTTTCTGGATCATCCCATCAATAACTACCAGCGGAAGGGAAGTTGAATAAAGGGAAGCGTAACCCCGCGAACTCAAATACGCTCCTTCACCCGGCATTCCTGACCGGTTGGTAACCATCAATCCACTCATTCTTCCCTGGAGTTCCTGTTCAAATGAAGGAGTAGATGTTGGAAACTGATCCCCTCTTCTTATGCTCTCCACTGCGGCAGGAATATCCTTCCAGGGTATTTCCCTGAAAATCATGTCGGTTGGTTGGGCTACTGAATGTTCATCCTCCCCTGATAACCAAACGGTGATCGAATTCCGGCCATGTACAAATACCTTCTTGTTCATATACCCGGGATAAGAGACCAGAATCTGTTCGTTTTTATCGGGTAGCGCAATTTCAAAGAAGCCATCACTGTTCGTATTTACAGGCTCCATGGATGCATTTACTGCACTGATGCTAATATTTTGAAGAGGAAGACCTGATTGTGCAGAATATATCCATCCCTGCACATGGAACACCGAATCCTGACCGGATATTTCCGTGACCCAGTGGAATGCCAGGAACAATGCAAACAGGCAGACCAGCTTTCTACTATTTTGTATAGATCTCATCCGGTACAAGTTTTATATAATCTAAAAAAATGGAGTTGTATCCTACCAGGGGCAACTCATCCACGACAGTCATTCTAACTGTTTTGGTACCAAAATCATTAAAGGTGTGGGTCCCTGATTCAACTAATTCAAAACTCCCCTTCGCCCAGTTATCCACCGGGGGGCCTACATTTACAAACTCTCCTGAAGCTTCATCCCTAACAGATAGCTGATAATGGGATGGTCCCTGCTTCGGTCCGGTCCAGACAAACCAGTAGGTGGTTTTCAAAACCATATTAACTTTAAATTCCATGTAATCGCCAACAAATTTGCACCCATAGGAAACGTAAGATCCCCTGGATGCTCTTGTATCACTCAGTACCTCAACGGGGTAGACCGTATTGGAAACGGTTCTGTTCTCTTTCCTGTCGCACTCGATAGTAATTGGCAGGAGAAAATATTCTTTTGGAATGGTCATGTCTCCAAGCAAGTGGACCACCCCGTTGCTCACTTCCACATCGGTCTCAAAAAATGTGAGCATGCCAATATCAATGGATTTATCTGTAACTGAATTAATTGTGTCGGGTAAATCTTCAACTTTATAGGCTTTCCTTGCAAAACTTCCACTAAAGGTTATAAACAAAAGCTGATTATAAGTCTCCTCATCCAACTCATTAATATTTCCAAAATAGATTGAAACCTCATCAAGCGCATCCAGCACATCCGTATTTGAAGGAATAAATGCCGTGAATGCCTCTGCTTCCCTGTTCAATCCGGCAATATTGTCCAGAAAATAATTTTCTTCCCGCCATACAGTATCATAAATGGTATTGCCATCATCATCAACTCCGATGCGTTCACTTTTATCATAATCGATGAACCTGGAATCCATGGAAGCAAGAAAATCCTGCAGGATGCTGTATGAGTCATCCAGATTCATTACATATTCATAAACATTTGGCCTGGGTATCAACAGCTGGTCAATTTCGTGGAGCACTCCGTTCTGACAATAAGTATCCACATTATCCATATTGATCATCGCATTGAAAATTGCAAACTGATTGTTCTCCACAGATTCTAATTTCAGATATTTTCCGGCCCTGGTCAGCATATTGATATCGCCGAAATCCTGGGAGAAAATTTTTGAGTAGAGTATATGAAAATTGATTATCTGTTTCCATTGGTCATCTGTAAACTGCGGTAATCCATCAAAGGCAGCATTAACAGGAATAAAAACGGTAAAATATTGACTCCTGGTTAATAACTTATCAAACCCGTAATTGAGGAGTGCCTCATAAAACATACTGTAATTTTCATCCTGTGCGATCATCTCCAGGACATTCAGACCTATCTGTTCCGGTTCGGATTCAAAATGTTCCTTCCACTCATCATTTAACATACATGAATGGCTCAATCCGAACAGTAGTATCACCATGACCAGGATCACTAAACTGTTTAACTTGTATGTACATTTATTACGCATAATTATTAATCATCTACCGGCCAGAGGGCCAGGTAATCAAAATTTCCAAATCCATCTTCCAGTGAAACAAACCTGATCTTGTGTGCATTAGTCTCCGAAAGGATCAGTCTGCCCAAATACTGGTTCGTATTATAATCTCTTTTCCATTCAACCCCCGGCCATCTTTTCTGGTGTACGAAACTAAACGTATCGCCAAATCTTGCACCATCCCAAAAAGCCTGTGCCCA
Source organism: Bacteroidales bacterium (assembly GCA_040880545.1). GTDB lineage: Bacteria > Bacteroidota > Bacteroidia > Bacteroidales > M55B112. The sequence goes on from JBBDIE010000099.1 coordinate 24,538, forward strand.
TCCTGTATTAATGGGATGGCTTGCCCAGTGAAAGTAGACGTCATACCGGCCACGCATAACTGCAGGCAGTTCAAACTCAATCACCCAGCCAACCTTTTCAGAGGTAGTCTGGAGGTTGGTCTCCCCGTCAGCAAGGATTGAATTTCTATAGTAGATTCCGGTTCTATCTGTGCTGATTCCCCGGATCGATTCCACTTCGAGTTCCGTATAAGTTTTTCCAATGTGAATTCCCTGGTAATCGGTAAGGTCAATGTACAGATATACCGGAAGCGGTTCCGCAGGCTCCAGAATATTGTCGATCACATGAAAAGCTCCGTTTTTCGCCTGCTGGTTAGATTCCTCCTCTACAACTGTGATGGTTTGACTGATAGGTTGACCGTTAAGGTCGTTTGCCTGTCTGTTAATATAAATCTTGTCCTCCAGTTGAATATTAATCAGGTAGTTCTCAGCAAGGGTTGGGTAGTTGAATGTATCAATCTCATTCAGGTAATGAAATCCAGGTACCACATGATAGGCAACATAACGGTACAAACCATCCGCTTTATTGGTTGGGTCCCCCGTATCGGAATATTTTGATACCAGGTCATTGACGGTCGATATTCCGTTTTGTAAATAGGTCTCATCTGACTCCACGAACAACGTAAACCGGCTCCTGATGAAAACATTTTTATACAGGTTGATGGAAATAATATCAAGGCTGTCGGCAATACCTGTTAAAACAAGCGCATCATGGAATATGGAAAAATATCCCGACTCTTCCAGCCGGTCTATTACTGAACCAACGATGGGATCAAGAACTTTATCAATTTTGTGGATGACACCATTTTCAACGTGTATGTCGCGTTTGGAGATTGTGGCATCATTGACCATGATGGAGGTCAGGCCACCTTCCGAGAATGTCACCACAAGATAGTCTCCGGAACTGGTGGTATCCGGGATCACTCCATCCCTGAAATAGGCACTTTCAATTTCAACATTCAACAGGTGATATTTGACCAGTGTAACCAGGAAGTCTGTTTCAAAATCTTCCACCGTAGCTTTACCATGAGATTCACAGAATGCAGCAAAAGCCTCGTCACCAGGGGCAAAAAAAGTATAGTGGCCGTAGGCATTCAGCGTGGATTTCAGGTTGGTTATTTCCAGTACCCTGATCAATGTTGCATACTCGTCTTCATGCTCTTCAAGATAATCGGAGATAAGCAACTCCTCCTCGGTGAAGAAAACTTCGTCTGTCTCCTCCTCTAAACAACCGGCCATCGAACATGTCAACGCGCTAATTATCAATATATACTGAAATTTTCTTATCATATCTACTGGTTTATATAATAAGGATTCTGTACAAGTTTATTATTCTGGTCAATTTCATCCTGATGGATGGGCAGATACCAGCTATTTGTATTCGAGAATTTGCTTTTTATAATCTGAGCATCTTCATAGGACTTGTTTTCTGTCAGTATTTCAATGAATCTGGTTTTCCTTTCGTAATTATTTCTCCTACCGAGTCTTACGAGATCAAACCAGCGTTTGCCCTCTCCGCAAAATTCCCTGGCTCTTTCCTGCATGATAATGTTATCCAGTGAGTGCCTGTCGCCTATATCAGCAACCGGATCAATCAATGCCCTGCTTCTTACCTGGTTGATCAGAATTATTGCTTCGGAAAAGGCTTCCTGCTGAACAAGTGCTTCTGCCTTCATTAACAGAATGTCGGGATACCTGTAAATGATCCAGTTGGCATCGCTTTCATTGTTTCCCACCCGGTAACCTGAAGCTGCGGCCCCGGTAACTGTACTGGGCGTTCCTTCCACCCCCACATATTTCCACAATACATAGGTTGTTGCAAAACTGTACCATCCACCTCCGGAATATGCCAGGTAGGTTCGGTTACCAGCCCTCCTGTCGGTTGGATTTCTCTCAAACTCCTTTACAAAATAGGGTGAAACCCTGAATTCATCATTGCCGTCAGGATAAGTACCATCCCTTGGGTATGGAGCAAACATTTTATACAACTGGTTTCTTTGCTCCAGGTTCTTGTTGAATTGAATTTCAAAAATACTTTCATTGGAATTTCCGGGGAAAAAGTTCATAAACCAGTCCTCTCCATCGATCAGTCCGAACATTCCACTGTTGATCACCATGTCGCATGCAGCGATACATTCCTGGTATTGTTCAAAATAGAGGTTTACATCAGCAAGAAGTGCATAGGCTGCCGCCTTGGTTGCTCTGCCCTTCTCATATTCCAGTTTTCCATAAGATGTGGGCAACCCAAGAATCGCAGTTTCCAGATCCGCTATAATCTGTAGATAAATTTCCTGCTCTGATGCTATTTCCGGATAATAATCCTGGTCATCATTTTCAGATGCCTCCAGAACCAGGGGCACATCCCTGAATATCCGTACCAGGTAAAAATAACTCAGACTCCTTAGAAACAACGCCTCTGCTTCGAATGCCTTGCTCTCATTTTCATTGAAAGTCTGGTCACGTTCAACTACGATGGATGAAAATTTTAATACCGTATTGGCAAAATTAATGGTACGGTATAACTGACCCCATTTGTTCATTCCGTTCTCAGGATATATAAATCCATCCATAATTCGTCTGTCTTCTGTGCTGATATTGGTACCGGGTACCATCAAGTCTGCCCTCAACTCTCCCCATTTGAATAACCGCTCAACAGTCCCTGCCAGCTCTTTGTAAGCCCCGGCCACAACTGCCTGAACATCATCGCCGGTTTGCCAGAATTCCTCCCTGATAAGTTCACTCTCCGGCTCAAGCTGTAACCACTCTGTACATCCCCAGGGTAGCAGGAATAGCAAAAGTATTATTATCTGTCTGGTCCGTTTTATCATCGGTCAGAATTTAAAATTCACGCTAAGCTGATAACTCTTGGGTGCAGGTGTATCTGCTTTATCCTCTCCAATAAAGAAAGGATCATTACTTAACATGGGAACTTCAGGATCGACCCCTGTATAGTTGGTCCATGTATAGAGGTTATATACCATGAGATAGACTTTGATCTCCCTGGTATTCAATTTACTGGCAAGCCCTCTGAAATTATAACTGATACTTGCACTTTTAAATCGCAAAAACGAGCCATCTTCCACAAAACGATCAGAGCCCAACCAGTTATAACCCTGGTTGTAAAGTGCCCGTGGAATATCTGTAATATCCCCCTGCCTTCTCCACCGGTTCAATACTGCAATACTCTGATTATTTCTGTCGTACATATTTTCATTATACATTTTGGTACGATTCACAATATCCTGTCCCAATCTGTAATGAAAGAAGAGGGTCACCACCAGGTTTTTCCAGGTTGCCTTTGATCCAAAACCACCGATAAAATCAGGATTTGAATCCCCCAGTTTCACAATATCCAGTTCATTGATCAATCCGTCGGAATTAATATCTTCATAAATGGCATCCCCACCCCTGAAACGGTATCCGTCTGCATTACCGTACCGCATATAAAGCGGCTTGTTCGAAATATCATAGATGATGGTCCCCGCAGCATCGGTTGCTACGGCATCGGCATCTGTGGGATATACCCCCAAATACCGGAATCCATAAAATGCCCCAATAGGGTGACCCTCGATGGCCCTTCGGGCATACTGTCCGTTATTTGCCTCTGTTTCGAATTCAAAGTCGAAATTCTCCGGGATCTCTGTAATCCGGTTTTCGTTATGGGCGATGTTAAAATTCAGGTCCAGTTTAATCCTTTCCCTCCTGAAAACATCGGTGACAAACGTCACCTCCCAGCCTTTGTTATCCATGGAACCCCAATTCCTTGTAATATTCGGGAATCCTGATGTGGAGGGCAATGCAAGATTTTCCCAGATAAGATCTTTACTCTTCTGGTTATAAACATCAAAATGTATCTCCAGGTAGTTATTAAATGCCGACAAATCGACTCCGTAATTGATCTGGGAATTCCGTTCCCATCTGAAATGATCCAGTTGCAGATTAACTGGTATAACCACAGGCATATCTATATACTCCATGTTTGTACTGTACAGGTTGAAATATCCGTAACTGCTCCCCGGCTGATTACCGTTCACTCCGTAACTGTACCTGAATTTGAGATCATTGATAAATGATAGTTTACTCATAAATGGTTCCGATGAAACCCTGTATGCAACCGAAACTGAAGGGAACGTACCCCATCTGGAATCAAAGCCAAACCTGGAGGATCCTTCTCTTCGGACGTTGACCTGCACCAGGTACCTGTCAAGCAGTGAATAGTGAACAAAACCAAGGAGGGCAAGCATTCTGTTCTGACTGTATCCGTCACCGATCCAGTAAACAGGGGCATGCTGCGCGTAATTTACCAGGTATGCTGAAGGCAGGTTGGAGGTACTTCCAAAATACCATCCGTTCTTTTTATCAGATAACGTAAAGGCCACCATAGAGGTTAACTTGTGTTTGCTTCCCTTGAGATAGGTGTACACAAACTGCGATTGTGTTTCAAGTACCGAACTCTGATAATCCATTCCAGAAGCCAGGTTGGCATAAGGAGAGGTCCATGGAGAACCTGTAACAACCTGTGGCAGGAATTTATTTTCCAGCTGATCATCAAGGTCATAGGCAACAAAGCTCTGGAATACCAAATTGTCCAGGATGTCATATTTAAGCTGAAGTTTGGTCCTGAGTCGGTGTTGTTGCCTGTTCCAGGTTGCCTCATTTGCCATTGCCAGCGGATTGAACCACCGAATAGCCTGACCCTGGAAATTATCGCCCGGTGAAAAGTAATTGTCAGTCAGGTTACCTTCCATGTCATATTCATACATACTCATATTCGGTGCTTTGATGTAGGAAAGCGCCCGAACACTGTTCACCGTTGCATTCTCCCTGTAACTCAAATCATTATCTGAGTAAGTATAAGACAGGTCGCCTGAAAACAAAAGCTTCTCAGATACATGGTAATCCAGGTTAAACCTGGAGGTAATTCGCTGGAACTTAGTGCCTGATGTAGTACCATCCTGGTCAAGGTATCCCAGAGAAAAACGATAAAGGGCACTTTCTCCCCCACCAGACAATGAAAAGTTGTGTTCATGGGATATCCCTGTCTGAGTAATGGCTGAAAGCCAGTCTGTATTTTGGGAATAGTTGTAATATTCCTCCCAGTCTTTATTGTAGGCCAGTTCATCAGGGATCTCCGTGGAACCTGCATTCAATATTCCTTCCAGCATCAGCATGGAATAGGAATCCCCATCGAGCAATGGAATAAACCTGGGCTGCTGCTGAATGCTCAGTTTATAGAGATAATCAAAGCTGGTTTTTCCCTTCACACCCCGTTTAGTTTCAATGAGCAAAACACCATTTGCTCCGCGGGATCCCCAGACGGCTGTTGACGCTGCATCTTTTAAAACCTGTATGGAAAGAATATCTTCCGGGGCGATATTTAACAACCCACTGAATTGCTCCTGGGTAACAGCAGAAAAATCAAAATCATTATCCAGTTCAATCTCGAAGGGAACGCCATCCACAACGATCAGTGGCTGGTTCGATCCGCTGATTGAGGCAGTGCCTCTGATCCTGACCGACATTCCGGCTCCCGGATCGCCTGAAGCCATCGAAATATCCACATTACTGGCACGTCCCTGCAGCATCTCACCCAGGTTTGAGCTTTTCGTCTCCTCCAGTGCCTTCATGTCTACCTTGGTAACTGCGCTGGTGATATCCCGGTCAGATACCGGCATAAATCCGCCAACCTTTTTTCCCTCATAAGTTATTACTACCTCCTCCAGTTCCTCAGTATCCTCAAGTAGTCTTACCTCCAAAAATTCCTGGCCTTCAATTATAAATTCATCTGTTTTGTAACCGATATACGAGATCTTCACCCTGGTATCAGATGAATTGAGCCGAAGGACAAAATTGCCATTCATATCAGTTACGGTGCCGTTTAATGTCCTGTTAAGCTCGTTTACCTCGATCACTGTAACACCGATCAACTGTTCTCCCGTAGTCCTGTCTGTCACCTTTCCTTTTAATACAACATCCGCCTGCGCGAAAGCAGTCCCATATACCAGTATGAGCAGGAAAAAAACAGTATGGAACCTTTTATTCATAAGTCTGTTTTTACTGAAACCGGAGCGGTGCTTCAATTACATGAATTACTCCATCCTCCGCCATGTGGTTGGCAATAGTAACATTCCTGGAATTGCCAAGATTGTCAACCACGTTCAAGTCATATTTCTGATTAATGATCTCAATTGTGTTGAATAAATAACCGCTGGATTCATCGATTCTTGTGGTATTAAATTCGCCCGATTTTTTGCCATCGTCAAAGACAACTCCCTCAACAAAATGATATTTTAAATATTGTTGCAACGCCTCTTTCCCGGTGGGTACGGTTCCTTCGAGCCTGGCTGCTTCTATGGCCTCGTTTGTAGGAATAAAACAGGAGTAAAAAGTACCGGTGGACAAATTATCAAGGCTCTTTGGCCGGCTGTCCTCATCCAGGATGATCAAACCGGATTCATAGCATAACTGGTAAAATTTCTGATATTGCGGATAGTTCCCCGGATCGGATATGATTTCAAAAATAGAGCGCTCAGGAGAGACCAGCATCCGGTCAATCCGGTATAATACCCCCTTACCACTTACATCTTCTTTGAATCCCAGTGAAGCGGAGGTTACATTTCCTCCGGCATATATACCATCGCTAGTCACACCAATATAAGTTTTTTGGGAAGTCTCAAAAAATGTACCCTCCTCAAAGTCAGCCTCCTCCATAGATCCAAATACGATGTGAGAATTAACAATACTGGTTCCCACATTTCTTGAGACAGGGGCCAATGGACTATTCACCTTATACAACCCATATCCTCCCAATCCGGTACGGAATATATATCCCGCTGCACTTATGGCCTCATTCGATGGTGCAAAAATGGTAAACTCAATGTTCCCTTCATTGAGTAATTTGTCTGCCAGATAGAAATCCAGCATGTCGGTGAACCATTCGTAATCCTTGTTTCCCATAACAGGATTGGCCACTGATTCAAATATTTTGGGAAGAAAGTATTTATTGATACCACAGAATGGCCCATTACTTGCCATGGTGACATAATCCACATCCGTTTCGAATATATTGCAGTCCACAAGAGAGGATGTCAGGTCCCATTCCCAGTCTTCGGTGACTGTACTGAATTTTGACGGCCAGTAGTTGGTGCCGATGTAATGAGAAAGGTACCAGTTAATCCAGTAATCTCCGATCTTGTCAATGGAAGCATAACCTGTGGTATGGTTGGTGAAGAAATTCTGAAGTGCAGTGTTAGTGGGTGCAAACAGGGTGAGTAAATCCCGGGAACCATTTGAAAGCACATTTTCAATAGCCGGTGAACTTCCTGAAGGGAAAATACTGTTCATTTTCAGGAATAGGGAATCAATAATTCCATCTTCATTGATATCACCCTGGTTATACTGGGACGTTGTGTATGTATTGTTGTATTGGTAAAAGGTCTTCTTCCCGATCAGCTCTTTAAAAAGACTGTAATCCGGGTTTTCAGCCAGAATATTGTCATGGTTTCCTGGAGGTATCAATACTCTGTTGATCTTGTGGATCCATCCATTCTGGGCAGGAACATCATGTTCAACAATTTCTGCCCGGTCCACATGAAAACCGCCATACGGTGTTTCCTTGTAGAGGTAGTTATAATTTTCTGCCGCATCCAGATTGAGTTCTGTGAAATATTCGGTGGAATAAACCGGAATATATTTGGTTTCATTATAAACGGTATATTCTCTGCCCATCGTGTCATATTCTATGGTCATGGGCGGGGTATACCGGGTGGGTCGTTTGAAATCCACAGTGCTGTATTCTATGTTCGCATCCTGGATGTTCAAACCATAAAGTAGCATAAACCTGGAGTATGCCCAGAATACAATATGATAGAAGACAATTCCCTTGAGCTCCTCTTCCGGTATATCCTCAAGGGAACTATATCCTTCCTCGGTTAAAAATGCATTGAAAGCTGCATCATCTGGTGCAAATACAGTGAAATTCCCGGTTTTTCCCAGCACATCATCAAACTCAACCAGTTCAACCGCTTCGATAAACCGGGTATAATTTCCATCTTCTTCAAGTACATCCAGGATCGTTCCAATTAAATCATCTGGTATTTTATAATACTCATCAAATTTCTTCTCACAACCGCTAAATATGATCATACCGGTCAGCAGGAAGATAATTCTAATGATGATTTTCAAATTCATTATAAAACAGCGTGTTTATCTGGTTAAACTGAACATCGGGTTAATAATATCAGTATCGATACAATTACTGCAAATAATAGAATAGTAGTAATAATCAACCGGCCCCGGATTTTATTAGCCTCCCTTCGCTTTCTGAATAGCTCTGCCTGATGAGAATCAAGGTTGTGCATTTTACCGAATCTCTAATTAGTGTCTGTCCATAATGTCCGATATCTGCGTTATGCTCGTCGGGAAAGTGCTCATTTACGCAAGTAAACTGCGCATTTCCCGACTTCGCAAGCCTTGATCTCGAACATTATGATCCAGCCACTCTACTTTCTTGACAGTCTCTTTAATAATGTCCGGGATCTGTCATAATTATTAAGGTAAATGTATGGCAAACACGCATGCACCAATTTCAAAATAGTACGAATTCATTTAAAACTAATCCAAAAACAACTGTTTTAAATGATCCTTGAATAAATTTCCTATTTGGAAATCTGATTAAAATCTTCCTCGAAATTTTTAATGAATTCTTTTGGGGTGGTCTTATAATACTTCCGGAAAAGCCGGATCAGATATGAACTGCTGCTGATCCCCACCCTTACATATACCTCCGACACGGTAAGATTTTCATACATCATCAGTTTAATCGCATGTTTAAGCCTGATTTTCTGAATATACGCTCCCAGTGTCATTCCACTGATCTGTCTGATCTTCGTGTACAGTGCGGTCCTGCTTGAAGTAAGTTCCCTGGCAATAAAAGCAGCATTCAGTTCAGGATCCTTAATATGTTCGTAAATCACCCGCTCCACCTCATCAAGGAATTGATCATCCCGGTAGTCCTTCACTTCCATAAGATGTTCCAGATTATCTGTACCGTATTTTTGTTTCCTGGCGCGATTATTTTCAATTATTCGCTTTACCTGAATCTTTAATAACTGAATATTAAAGGGTTTGGTTATTACCTGATCGGCACCCAGATCCAGTCCCTCTTGTTTGTTGTGTAATTCATCCCTTGCCGTTAAAAATATCACCGGTATGGAAGATCTGCTTTTATTGGTCTTCACCTTTGATATAAACTCCTTACCATCCATGACTGGCATGATCCAGTCAGTGATGATCAGATCGGGCTTGATCTCCTCCAGTATTTTCAAGCCCTCTTTCCCGTTTGAAGCTTCAAGTACCTGGTATTCCCCGGAAAAATTGTCTTTCAGATAACCCCTTAACTGACTGTGATCCTCAACAAGAAGAATCCTGGGACGGTTGCTGATTTTAGTCGGGGAAATATCATGTTCCATTGCGATCAACTTTTCATCCGAAGCAGCCACATCTTCTTCTTTGTAAGGATCAGATTGCAGGACCCTGTCCCCATCCTCAACCTCATGCAGGTGCTGTTGTCCGAGTGGCAGCATAATCAGGATATCCGTCCCTTCACCTCTTTCGCTGGCTACCCTTATCTCTCCCTGGTGCATCAGTACCAGGTTTTTAACCAGGGCCAGGCCAATTCCACTACCAATGTGATGACTTGCTTTTTCTGCATCAATCTGGTAAAACCGGTCAAATATTTTAGGAAGTGATTCTTTTGAAATTCCTACGCCTGTATCAGAAACAAGTATTCCTATGTATGACGTCTCTTTCTTGTTCTGACCCAGATGAAGTGTGTTGTAATTTTCCCTGAATTTATAATTTTCCGGATTCATGATCATCGAAAGGGTAATCAGGCCTCCCTGTGGTGTATATTTCATGGCATTTTCGATCAGGTTGTTAATGATCTTCCTGAATTTTTGTGTATCAACCCATATTTTCAACCGGTTCTCCTGGAAATTAATTAAAAACTGTATCTCCTTTTGGGCTGCCACAAACTCAAATTTCTGAGCAACTTTCGTGGCAAATGATGTAAGTTCGATTTGTTCTGGTTTAAGCTTGCTGATACCTATATCGGTCCTCCTGAATTCCATTAATTCATTTACCAGGCCAAGCAGGCTGTCTGCATTCTGTTTTGCCAAACCAAGATTTTTCCTGGCATGCGGAGAGAGATTATTTGAATTAAGCAGCTCATCCAATGGAGCCAGAATCAACGAAAGCGGTGTTTTAAATTCATGTGAGACATAGGTGAAAAACATCAGTTTTGACTGGTGCAGTTTTTCATTATAAATTAATTCATGCTTTAGCTTCAGGAACCTGATCAGGAAATAGGTTATGAGAAAAATTAACCCCAATAACAAAATAGCATATATGGTATAGGCAACCTTCGTTTCCCACCATGGCGGAAGAACAACAATTTTCTTCTCTGAAAAGCGCTCACTCCAGGTTCCTTCACTAATCGATGCTTTAACCCTGAAATAATAAGTTCCGTGTGGAAGATTGTTGTAACTGGCCAACCGGCTTCCCTTTTCATGTGTAATCCAGTTTTCATCATAACCTGCCAGCATATGCTTATAGATGATGTTGCTTGTATTTAGCTGACCACTTGTAATAAACTCAAACGACAATGTATTGTTTCTATAATTCAGTATCAGTGTGTCCTGGTAAGTAATGTGTTTATGCAGAATCACGTCGCCATTAACGGTATCACCGTAATTGATTACCCGGTTCTGAATGCGCAGTTCGGAAATAAGCACCTTTAAATTAATGGTGTCTTTAGTTATTTCATGCGGATAGAACAGATTTAATCCATCCACACTACCAAAAAAAAACTCCCCGTCGGGTGCACGGTAATAAGACTTCCACATGAAGTAATCCGACAGCAACCCGTCGTCCCTGTAAAAGTTCTCAAAAATTTCTGATTCGGGATCAAATTTACCAATGCCATGCTCGGTACTGATCCAAATATTCCCCTGTTCATCGCCTGTTACACCATAAACTGCATTTCCCGGCGCTCCCCTGGAGACATCATAAAACTTATATCTGTATTCATTCCCAGCTGTAAAAACCCTGGCCAATCCTTTGTCATAGGTGCCTACCCAGATATTTGACTGAGGATCCTGATGAATCGAAATACCATTTTGCATTCCCCCCTGGTTTGTACTGCTGAAATTGCCACTTATTGGGGCCATTTTTCTGTAGTCTTTGGATGTAGTGGAATCAAATGCAGGTATTACTGCAGCAAATTGTTCCGGGCTGAAATTCAATTTGCACAACCCAAAGTCCCAACTTGCGATCCAAATGGTATTTTCATCAAATAAAAATGACTGGACATTATGATCTTTCAGAATCCAATGAAATGACTCATCCCTGTAATCAAACATACCCAGTCCCATCCGTGTACCAAACCATATTCTTCCGAACCGATCCCCCTGGATATGATAAATCTCATCGTTATTATTAAGGAATTCGGGTCTTACAAATATCAACTCCTTGTCATAAATATGATCAACATAACACAATCCATTGTCATGTGATCCAACCCAGAGCCTTTGATTTGCATCCCTGTAGAGAGATGATATATAATTAGAGCAAACACTGTTTCTCTTATCAGGATCGTGTCTGAAATGTGAAATTAACCCGGATGAGCGATCAATCCTGTCCAGACCATCGTTATAGAGGCCCACCCATATAAAACCGGCCGGATCTTTAAATACAGACCTCACTGTCCTTCCTCCAAGGCCCGGATACTCTCCGGACCTGAACCTGTAAGACTTGAAATTCCTGGTATTAATATTTATACTGGTAAACCCTTCGTTCAGATAAGTTAACCAGATGATGCCCGATCTGTTTCCATAAATCCCTGTGATAGGTTCCTTGAGGATGCTGTTCTTGTTCTCTGTTTCGTGTTCAAGCAACTGTATATTACCCGTAAGCCTGTCTATCCTTGATAGAATGTTACCCGATGCTACCCAAAGGTCTTTGTTGTAATCCTCATAGATCGCTGTAATATTCGCATTGAATCTATCCCTGGTATTACCCGAATGTTTTGAAAAATTTAGTTCAGGCTCAGTGAAACTGTAATTGTGCTCATCAAACTTAAGCAATCCGCCTGATGTTCCCAGCCAACAGATACCTTTCGAGTCAACATAAATCGTATTTAGCTTTCCTGCATCAACAGGACTTTGAATATCCTTCACATTCGTTATGGAAAGTGTTTTGGTAATGAGATCATATCTCTTAAATGTACTTTCAGTAATGATCCATAGTTCCGTGCTGTCATGGTTCAACACAAAATTCCCCGTAAATTCATCCGGGTAAACGAAGAAATTTTCCTTGGTACTGTCTATCCTTACCAGCTGGTTGTGACAAGTGGTCCAAATGGATCCCGACTTATCCTGTACTACGGAAGCCTGCCTGGTGATCTCATTTCTTTTAACCTCTGCAAAGGGAAGGTTTGATAACAGGTTTTTAAACTGATCCGTCTGCTTATGATATATATCGATCCCGTCGTCAAGTACAATGATGATATCACCATCGCGGTCTTCAAAAATATCCACCACAAAATTACTACTGAGTGTTCCCTCTATCGCGGGATTCGATGTATAGGTTTTAAATTCATACCCGTCGTACTTCTGTAATCCGTTATAAGTAATTATCCAGATGTATCCGGACCTGTCGGTAAAAATTTTGAATACGTTATCGCTGATCAGACCGGTGGCTATGTTGTAGTGGTCATAAATATATTCCTTGTCCTGCGAAAAAAGATTGTTTCCGCAAAGCAAGAAAACAATGATCACTATATAGGATACGAACCTCCCTGGCATGGCTGGTTTTTAATACGGAACTGTTCTGAAATATACAGTATTATTTAGTGATTTTCAAATGGGAGGTTCTCCAGACAGGCAGAAAAGAAAAATTACCTTCCAATTACCATTATGGTCCTGGTCGCCACATCACTTTTGGATCTGTTGCTTGCAACCAGTTCAATGGTAAATTCTCCTGGGTTGGTATAGGTATGTACCGGATTTGCCAAACTACTGGTGGAGCTATCTCCAAAATCCCACGAATAGGACCTGGCCTCTTCGGTTAGATTTGTAAACGTTACCTCCTGACCTGCTGTGGATATTTCCGGAGTCCATGTGAAATCCGCCACAGGTTCTTCTTCCCCGCAGGAAACAAAAAGAACAATTGTAACGAGCAACAGAAACATCATGAAATTTTTCATGGCTTATATTGTTGGTTTTATCGTACCGGCATATATCCGGCCTTCATCTAAAATTACGAAATTAAAAGAAATTTTTGCAATTTATTTAATATTCATTAACTACCTGCCATAAGGATTTCATATAATTTAACTTTCCTGTTATCGTATGAAAAAACCCGGAGATAAATCAGAAAAATTTCATCTCCAGGTTTTTCAGAGGCATTTTCATGTAGATTTACTGTGTTCCCTTTTAAGTGAACAAATATCAAAAATGAACCATCAGATATAATCGTCCGGCATTAAACCCGTTATCGTACATCCTGGTGGTAAATGAAATATTTGACCCCGATGGATTTACAGCCTGCTCGTAAGTAACTACATTGCCTTGTTGAACAGTCTCATAGGTAAGATGATCCTGGGTTTCCAGGTTGTATGAACCATAGATTCCCAGCTCACCGCCTATGCTGATCTTGGGTAAAAAGAAATATTCAAAACCGGCAAATATTCCGCCATTTACAAAATGACTCCCGGAGTTGACATTCATCAACTGACGGGATGCAGGGTTTGTACCGCCACCATACCAGTTTGTTGATGTGGGATTGGTATTGGCGGCAGTCATTTGATTGCCCCACTGGTATTCGGTAATTAACTTATCAAAGTAGTATGAAACTGTAACTCCAACAGTTCCGCGAACTTTGTTCATATCCCTGAATACCTGGTATCCTGTTCCAATACCGATCCCCCTGCTGACCATTTTTCTCAGATCTTCTACCTGCGCAAGCGGATTCTGGGCTACATTGGCATCATCCTGCACATAACTTTTGCTGTAGGAAGTATTTCTGTTTACATAGAGTTCGGCGCGAACCGCGGAGAGGTCAGTCAGAAAATATCTGGCAAAAAGTGTAGACGTCCCAATATTCAGGGTATTACGGGCATCATGACCGCTAAAGATATTTCCCATAAATTCAAGGTACGGTACTGCATCGATACCAATTGCAAAATCACCTGCAACAGGCAAATCTGCATTACCCATGCCAAATCCCCCTTGTGAAGTTTCTTCCTGAGCATTTGTTACCAAACAAAATGCTGTAAGAAACAAAATCGTTGTAGTTTTTTTCATAAGTACATATTTTATGTAAAGTAGTATCATTTAATTAGTTGCAAATTACATTTATAGTTCCGGGAACTTGTTGCCTCACATCAAATCAATATTTAACAAATGTTCGGCTACCCCTTATCAGTTATGGTTAATTGGTGTATTCTTCCAACACAGAAAATCCAAGTGTGCCATAAAAAATATTTGTTGTCCCTGCTGTTACGCCACTAAATGTTGAACTGTACTTATAGAGCCTCCATTGCGTGGTAGTCTCATCAACCACATAATCGTGTTCAAAATCATCAATTCTCACATAAACTGGTACCCCGTTGTCGGTGGCAGGAACCTCAACAGATACCATTCCATTGGATGTGGTGGCCTCAGTTTTCCATCTGCCCATTCCGGTAAAATTCGGATTAAGGCTGCTGTAATTTACAGAAATCAGGACCTTCGTTCCGTCTTCGATGGACTCCATACCATCACTGGAAGCATCCAGTTCACCACGCAGGTACAGTTGGAATGTTGCAGTCTGCGTTGAATCAATTTGGAAGGCAGTGGTTACTATTTCCTTTTCACAACCGGAGAAATAGATCATTGCGCAGATTGCTGCGCAAACAATAATAATTTGTTTTTTCATCTCACAGATTTTTAGGTTTATAAAATTGGTTGACAATAAATTTTTAGTGATATAACAATCCATTGTACATCCATGTTTTTTAACAACATGTTAAAATGTTGATAATTAGTTTTTCCAACGGAATTGAGGTAAAAAGGTTACACAGAATGGATATATTGAATTCTTTACCCTGAATAGGATCGACTACTTCATCCCCCATATCTGGCCGGACATGTGGAGATAAAAAGTTTCGCACTACAATTTGAAAGAATAATTTTTTAACGTCTGGTTAACACCGACAGGAATAATATGCATACTTTTCTTTACAAGTCCTATATAACAATACAGCTGATATTTGATTATCATAGAGTTAGTTATATGAAATTCATTGTGATTTCAATTTCATTTCAAATGTTTACCCATGTTTACCAAAAATGGAAATTCTTAAAAAAGATTCTCGATGATACCAGTTGAAATCATATTTGTTGGACTAGCAATCCAGGAAGGTTAGTCACCTGTTTAAAAAATTCATCCAGGAAATTGTGAGATTCGTTTTTTTATTCTAAATTTATATAGCCAACGTGAATTAACTCGTAATCTATTATGCCTAAAACCCTTATCAATCTCAATAAGTGGAAACCTAATTTGCATCTTTGGAGACATGTACAAGGTACATTTTTCCGAGGGGAGTACTGAAACTTTCCATAAGCAAAATTCAAAAAAGACTCACCCCCGACTCTCTCAAAAGCTTCGAGGGTGAGGAAAACCGAAGTTTAATTAAACATTACAAAGATGAAGAAAATAATAATAACATTTGTTCTTTCATTATTACTAATAAGTTGTTCCAAAAAAGATACTATTGATGTTCCAATTGTTCTTGACCTTGGATTCAACTTCGAATATACTAATGCAATACTTAATTTTTCAACAGTGGAAGATTATGAATCAGCAATTACCTATATTAATTCGGATCCCTCGCAAATAAACATTTTTAACGGAAAAAATGGATTTGTTTCATTGTATTCCATTTCAGAAGAAAGTTTCCTTGATGAAAATTGTGATGAAATAATTTCCTCATTATTAAATGAAAATCAGGAAATTATTATTCAAAATGTACAATTCATCTTAGATTTTAATTCACGAACTGTTACGGCAATTAATTTAAATAGTGAAGAATACCTAAAATCTAACTCCAAAAGTATTTTTAGCTTCGACGATTATGTATTATTTGAAGTGTTTAGTAAGTCAAATGATGAAAGAGCCTTTAAAAAGGAAATTCTGTTAGATCCATGTCCTGGAAAAGACCAAAAATCTTATCAAACAGTCTTCACATATCATGATATTGAATTACGACAGCAATACTTAAAACTTGGAATATATTATTCATTGACTGCAAAAATTACAAAAGATTTTCCTGAAGATTATTATATGGCAGTCCAAACATACTGGCAAACATGTTGTTGGCAAAAACTTAATGAAGGAATTGGATCTGCAACGGAATTCGATGAATGTACCGGCACTTTTGATAATGATGCAAAAGTAAAACCATATTCAAGTTCGAATAGGTTAGCAAAATTTCACTTGAAGGCAAACTACTATATTTTGGACTCTGAGGATGATCAAGGTAGCACTTTAGGTGATTGGGATCAATATATGAAGTGTGATTGTCCTACTTGCGATGATCTTCTAGAACTTTAATTCCTTAAATTAACTCTTATGAAAAATGTTAGACCAATACGAATGTATTTACTACTCCTTCTTATGAACATTTATATACTTTTGATAGGTCAGGAGCAACCACCAAGTCTTTTTATTTCTTCAGGTATAACCTATTTCTCAGAGTTAGATTTGGCAGGTCCAAATATTTCTTTGGACCTGCAATTTCCAATAAATGATCTTTTTGCGCTAAATGCTGGGATCGAAACTTCTAATGCCCACTCAATTGATTATATTGGAGGAGAAGAGGGTATATACCTAATTAATTTCAATTCTATCAATAGTAGTATTTCAATTATTCCAATTCATGATAAGAACAATTTTGAGGTAAATATTGGGGGATTATTTCATTATACTGGATATAGTCAATTTCTATATAAAGACGTACGTAAATTAGACAATGATCAAATAATACAAATAAGGGAATATCTTGCATCTGGTCGAAGGAAGTTTTCATACCAACTATCGGCAAAATACTTTTATTTCAAAGAGAAATATAAATATGGTGTAGAAATCCAATATATAAACTATGCTCAAATCCTTTCATGTTCTTTTTTATTTGGATTCTCTCTTTAATGGTATAAGATTCATAAAATAAAAATGAAACGGACAATATTGTATATCTCTTTGGGAATTATTTCCTTAATTCCACTTTGCCTTCTCAATTGTTCAAGAGAAATACTATTTGATATACCACCAGTAGAGGACGCTATAGTAATTAATGGGCTTTTAGTGGCAGATTCATCATTGAATTTAAAAATTAGCAGAACCTATAATATAGGTGAACTGCCAACAGATGACAATTTTAATTACATTGTAGTAGTAGAAACTGATCAGGGAGAAATTGAAGAACTTACTTTAAGTACTGATATCACTTTCAGGACCAGTAGTAAATTTCATTCAGGGAATATAGTTAGTTTAAAAACATATTATAAGGATAACATAATTTTTGCTTGCGATACAATTCCTGAAAAAGCAATCGTAAAGAATATTGAGAGAATTGAGAACGTTGGGATCGATGAGGAAGGAATTCCTTTTTCTCAAGTCATTGTTTCTATAAGTGATATAAACAGTACAAATGATTTTTACGAAATCAAACTATCTCTTCTAAATCCTAATAATCAAGGAACTATAGAGCTTAGTCCCTATTCAACAGAAGATCCGATATTAAATAACGAAGGTTTACCTTTTTTTATCAGCAGTGCTTTCCCATTCTCTGATAGATTGTTTTCTGAAAAAAATGCTTCCATATTTATAAATTATATGACTCCTAAAATATACAGGAATGACACTATTGAAGAGATGTTCCCAAATCATAGTATAATTGTTGAAGTAAGAAAAACAAGCTATTCTTATTATCAATACAGAAGAACTGTTCTAATTCAGGAAATGTCTAAATATCCAGATTTTTGGAACGGAATGGGAAGTCCTATATCCCTTTATTCTAATATTGATGAAGGGTTGGGTATTCTTGCATCATATTCTTCAATTATTGACACAATCAATTATGAAGAATGAAACGTATATTTTTCTTAACAATTATTATACTACTTTATTGTTCCCAAGTATTTGGACAGAATAAAGTTATTCGAGGGATTGTTTGTGATATCAGCTCAAATGAAAAGCTAATTGGCGCTACAGTGTACGACCTCACCCAAAGACAAGGTTGTATTACTGATCAATATGGATCCTTTAATATTTCATCAAAGAAAGATTCATTGCTTCTTAGATTTTCCTTTGTTGGATATCAAACAGATACGATATTGCTGTACATTCAAAAAGATACAATATTAAAAGTTAAAATGAGAAAAGGTGTATCCATTGATGAACTAGTTATTACCAGCAGAGTAAGAGATAATTTGTATTCTCATAATTTAAGAAACAGTGAATTATCAAATTTACCTTCAATCGGAGGAGAAATTGATATATTAAAGTCATTTGCAATGTTCCCTGGAATACAAAGTGGAAATGAAGGATCAAGTGACTTGTACGTAAGAGGAGGAGAAAAAGGGGAAAATCTGATATTAATTGATAATATTCCACTATATTATGTTAATCATCTGGGAAGTTTTGTTTCGGTATTTAATCCTGAAATAATAAATCATGTAACAATTAGTAAATATGGATTCACCCCTTCCTTTGGAGGTAGACTTTCATCTGTGTTGGAAATAGTATTGAGAGAAGGAAATAGTGAAAAGATTTCAGGTCAGGGAAGTGTTGGATTAATCTCGTCAAAATTATCAATAGATGGTCCAATTTCTGACAAATTAACATTTCTTGTTTCTTATAGAAGAACATATGCCGATGTTTTTACCCGAACATTCATGGCATTAATGAATGATAATTTCTCTTTAGGGTATAATTTCTATGACTTTAACTTTAAGATCACTTATAAAATTGATGAGAAAAACACAGTTCATGTGTTTAATTATCTGGGAGATGACAATCTGTCCTTTAGGTATAAAAATAGAAAAGAAGATGAAAGTTCCAGAGTTAAAAATATTTGGGGGAACGCAGTAATTTCATTGAATTTAAATACATTCTTAAATAGTAGGTGGCAACTCCGAAATGATTTGTATTTTACAAGGTACCGTAAACGGGATGATTTCTCTTATGAACTTAAAAATGACAATCTATTTAATTTTCACAGGACTATTATATCAGGTGTCAGAGATATTGGTTTTAAATCAAATATATCATATACACCTATAGGAAACTATACTGTTCAATTTGGAAGTGATTTAAAGTATCATCAATTTGTGCCATCGGAAATAATCTATTTTGATAGAATTCGCCTGGCGGAATTGGTATCTACTAGAGAGCTGGAAGCTGCCTTTCATTTGAATAACAAAATAAATTATAATAATATAATTTTTCAGGAAGCAGGCTTAAGAGCAACATACTATAGTGGATTTGAAGAAACTCAACGTCTATTCTTTGAACCAAGATATAAATCTACTTTAAATATCTCAAGAGGTCTAACAGTCATATTATCATATGACAGAATGCATCAGTTTGTGCATAATTTAAATTCCTCTGGTAATATAATTAACGCTGAAATATGGATTCCAGTAAGTGATCAACTTCCTGCTTCAGTATCTGATCAAGTCAGTGGAGGTTTTTTGTATAGTTTTTTGGAAAGCAAGCATCAATTTAGTATTAATATTTATAGAAAATGGTATTCTAATTTAATTAATTTTAAGGCTGGTGAAATTAGTCTTGCCGGAGATAAGAATTGGGAAAATCGAATTGCCACAAATGGCAGTGGAAGTGCAGAAGGAATTGAATTTCTTTTGCAGAGAAATGCGGGATCTATAACAGGACTATTAGCTTACACATTTTCAAAATCAAAAAGAAAATTTATTGAATTGAATAATGGAAATCCTTTTGTTTCAGATTTTGACCGTCCACATGATATAACTTTGAATTTAAATTATTCTATAAATGAAAAATATAATATTAATCTTTTATGTTTATATAAATCAGGATTACCCGTAACGCTTCCTGTAGGGGCACATTATTCCCTTGACCTTAATGGTACTATTTCAAATAATCCATTTGAAGCATTTATATATTCAGATAAAAATGAATATAGAATGCGTCCATATCACCGAATGGATTTAGCTTTTTCCTATAAGAAATTAAAAAAAGGTAAAGAAATTAGATGGGATTTTTCAATTTATAACGTCTATAATAGGTTTAATCCTTACTTTTTGTTTGTTGAATCTGATGAATCAAAGAAAATGATAATAAAAGAACAAAGCTTTTTCCCTATTATTCCCTCATTAAGTTATCAGATTAAGTTTTAATCCAGATATTGTCATTAAGAAAAAACATAATCTTTAACATATTGATTGTTAAGTACTTTTAAATACATCTTGTAGCTCCAACAGGACTAATTTTACCATTATTTCCCATATTTCCTGTCGTAATACATAATCTATATCTGATTATCATAGAGTTAGTTACTCTAAATTCACTATGATTTCAGATCCATTTCAAATGTTTACCCATGTTTACCAAAAATGGAAATTCTTAAAAAAGATTCTCGATGATACCAGTTGAAATCATATTTGTTGGACTAGCAATCCAGGAAGGTTAGTCACCTGTTTAAAAAATTCATCCAGGAAATTGTGAGATTCGTTTTTTTATTCTAAATTTATATAGCCAACGTGAATTAACTCGTAATCTATTATGTCTAAAACCCTTATCAATCTTAATAAGTAGAAACCTAACCTGAACCGTTGGGGACATGTACAAGGAGCATTTTTCCAGGGGGAGTATTATAAAGTGATTCAATCATACTGAATCTGCTATTATGCAAGTTACCAACATCTTAACACCTTCGATTAATCTTTGATATTTCGGAGGTGTTAAGATTAACTAAATTAATAAAGCTTGTCTTGGACTTCAAAATAAATTATGATGAAATAAATAAATTGCTTGAAAATGATAAAACACTTATTACTAATATTATCTGTTTTTATTTCACAGAATATAATTGCACAAATTGGGCAGAATAAGTACAATTATGAAATAGGCATCGGTATATCTGATTTTGGGGAGTTTCTTAATTATAAGACAACCAAAGGGGTTATTAATCTCAATACAAATTTCTGGCTTTCAAAACATGTTGATGTAGGAGTACAAGCAGGTATTGGAAGACAATTTGATCAATATGGAACAGTCACCAATAACTCAATTGGAATGTATTTATTCAAGTATTCAACAATTAGTAGATTTCACTTTTTACAGCTTCCAATTAAATCTCAAGATTCAAAAATAGATTTCTATTTAAAGGGGATATTGGGAGGACAAACTGTAAAAAGGGTCGAAGAATTTACTTCCCCTAATGTTAACACGGAGGTTGATTATGGAATATATTTCGGAATAAGATATAACCCGATTTGGCTACTAGGTATTTATGGTGAAATCGGGGCAGGCAGGTTCTCTTATTCGCAATTTGGTCTATCCCTGAAATTTTGAACATGAAAGTTCCTATTATCATTAGATCAGGTATTATCATTTTCTGTATCTCATCAGTTATATTGTGCTCGACGTACTCATGCACAAAACTAATTAGTGATGAATTTCCAGAATTTGAGGAGATCCCGACCGTGAATGCGCTTATAGAAGCAGGGGAAATAATCAAAGTTCACGTATCACTGTCTGGGAAGATTGATACAACCGAAATTAAAGCTATTGATAATGCAACAGTGATACTCAAATCAAATCAAGTTGTTATTGACACCTTAGATAAAGTTAATAAGGGACTATATACTTCAAATTATGTTGCAAAGGAGGGAGTGAGATATGATATAGAAGTGCTTTTGGAAGGTTTCGATATTATACATGGGTCAGATATGGTGCCAAAATTAGTTAGTGCAGAAATATTTGAGCATACAAATCAATTCAGGTACGATGAAGAAGGCAATTTTACAGAGGGAATTGGGATTAAGTTTTACGATAACCCCAATTCTATAGATTACTATGAAATTTCTCTTATTAGAAAGAAACACGGTTCTGCATATTATGTATATCCATATAATAATAACGCACCAATTATTTTAAATGAAGGGTTTGAACCCTATACTACTCCTTCACTTGTATTCAGCGATCAATTAATCCAGGATTCGGTAATAAGGTTATTTCTTGATTTTTATCAAGGTTTAACAATCAGAAATCATGGTGACTCATTAGTTCAAATCTTTGATGCACATACTATGGTATTGGAATTTCGCCACATAAGTGAAAATTATTATAACTATAAGAAACATTTCTATCTCTACTCAAAGGATCGTTACCCAGGATTTATTGAAGGAACTGCATCATACTAT
This sequence comes from Bacteroidales bacterium, assembly GCA_040880545.1. GTDB lineage: Bacteria > Bacteroidota > Bacteroidia > Bacteroidales > M55B112. Next base: position 47,064 of record JBBDIE010000099.1, read on the forward strand.
CAAAACTATTCAAATGTAGAAAATGGTTTGGGAATAATTGGTGCATTTTCTGTAACCAGGGATTCTATTTGGATACCAGAAGAACACCTGCCAGCTAAATAAACATGACTACGAATTTCTATATAACATTGATCTTCTTGCTAATTATGAATAGCAATCATGCAGTAGTACTCTCACAGAAAAATGTTTCAGGGATTATTCGTGACGCTATTTCAAAAGAAGTCCTCATTGGTGCAAACATTTATGATCCCGTCCGAAAAAATGGAATCACTTCCGATAACAATGGTTATTTCAATATAATTGTGGACAAAGATTGTAAGTCTATCCGCACAACCTTCATTGGATATAAGACTCAAGATGTTGAATTAAGTAATCTGAATGATACAATTTTTTCGATCTTTTTAATACCAGGATCAGAGATAGAAGAGGTCGAAATTACCGCCTACAGAAAACATCAATTTAATCAATCCAGACTTTCAAACGAACAATTAAAATATATTCCTGCAATCGCAGCTGAATCCGATGTCTTGAAAAGTTTACAATTGCTACCTGGAGTGCAATCACTAAATGAAGGATCAAGTAACCTGAGCATCAGGGGCGGTGGTCCAGGTGAAAACTTATATCTGATTGATAATGTACCTCTGTATTATGTAAATCATTTAGGAGGTTTTATTTCCGTTTTCAATCCTGATGTAATTAATGATGTGAGAATTTTAAAAGGGGGATTCCCAGCTAAATATGGTGGAAGATTATCATCAGTTGTTGATATTACCATGAGGGAAGGTGATGCTTCAGGATTCAAAGGATCTGCTGGGATTGGAGTGGTTGGAGCACACCTGAATGCAGAAGGACCACTGGCAAATAATACTTCATATTTATTTGCTGTCCGTAAAACTTTTACTGAGCTACTTCTTGGCTCAGTCTCCTATTTGTCGGAAGGGAATGATAACATTGTTACTTATGGATTCTATGATTTGAATGGCAAAATCAGTTGGAGACCTGATTCAAAGAAGAGTGTTCATGCAAGTTTATATATAGGTGATGACCTTTGGGGATTTACCGTGTTTGATGATGGAGACATTATTAGATTCAGAAACAGATGGGGGAATATAATGGGATCTGTTGCATGGAAGCAGATACTTAATGCCAAGCTTCAATTTAATAATACACTATCTCTATCTCGCTATAGAGTTAAGGATTTGCGGGCATTTTATCTTGATCCATATTTAGGGGAATATGATAAATATAATAGTAATTCTCTATCATCAGTAAAAGACATTACCTTGAAATCTGATTGGAAATACAGGGTGTTTAAATCATGGGCAATTGATTTTGGTGTTCAATCATCATATTTGGTTTTCCTGCCAAACCTATTCTGGGATAACAACGATAATCCCAGGGATAATCAGCAAAATGTTAATGGATTAGAATCAGCAATGTATCTTGAAAATCAGATTTCACTCGGCAGATATTTTGATATGAATATTGGAGTCAGAGGTGTTCAATATGTAACAGATAACTTTTCTGCATATTCATTGGAACCTCGTATAGATATTTCATTTTCTCCCATAACCAGTCAGGCAATCAATTTCACATACATGAAGACCAACCAGTTTTCACAAATGGTATTCTCATCAGGAAGCTTTCTAACAAATGAAGTTTGGATACCATCGGGTGTAAATATTGAACCTGCAAATGTTGAACAGTATTCCGTCGGTTGGAAAGGATCCTTCTTTAAGAATATGATGAGTGCAGAAATCGGATTATATCAAAAACAAATGAGCAATTTGGTTGCGTTTAAAGAAGGTTATTCAAATTTAAGAGGAGATGTTCAATGGAAAAAGAAAATTGAAACTGATGGTATTGGTAATTCGAAAGGAATGGAGTTCTTTTTAAGCAAAAACAAAGGAGCCTGGACAGGTTTCCTTTCATACACGTTTTCCAGTACTACCAGGCAATTTGACAATATTAATAATGGAGAACCCTATGTATTTGAATATGACAGGCCTCACAGCTTTGCAATTGATATTCACAAAAAGATAAATAATAAATGGACAGCGAATGTTCTATGGGTGTACCAGACTGGACTGCCTTATACTCCTGCAATCGGAAGGTATTATGCTCCATATAATTCGGTTGATGGGATAATTTACGAAAATGAAGTGTTGATTTATGGCGAACGTAACAGCGAAAGAATGCGCTCTTATCACAGGTTGGATATTGGATTAAAGTACTTTACGAAAACGAAGAAGGGAAGAGATGCGACCTGGACATTTTCAGTGTATAATGCTTACAATAGGCAGAATCCATATTACTACTATTACAATACTGAACCTGGATTGAATTTTGGAACAATAGAAAACCGTAGCGGATTTCAGAAATTATACCAACTTAGTTACTTCCCGATATTGCCCACAGTAAGCTATACGGTAGAATTTTAGCACGGAAATTTTCTTAAAGGAAAATGAAAATCCTAACCAAATGTTGGTTAGGATTTTAGAAATATAACTGGTAGCTCCAACAGGACTGCCTTTGGCGGACCTGACAATTCCGCGGGTCAAGTCAAATGTCTCCATTTTGCAAAGGCAAAATAAGGGGATCATTTTTTGTTCGGCAAAGAAATACAAGCATTATTTCCCGAACAAAAAAATGCCCCTGGCCATAAGGCCTGGAGACATCTGACTTGTAGCTCCAACAGGACTCGAACCTGTATCTACGGTTTAGGAAACCGCTATTCTATCCCTTGAACTATGGAGCCTTGTAACCAATAATTCGTTTCCGGGCTGCAATTGATCCCGGTTTTCCCGGTAGCCGAAAACCGAATTCGGGGTGCAATTCGGGGTGCAAATATATAGCAAAATTGCTTTTCCGGCAATCTTTAACCCCATAAAGTTCAACTGGTCATCTCTGCAATATCAGAACCTTTGCCTTGCGGTTCAGAAAAATTATTATCTTGTATTTGAATTAAAATATCAATCTTGGGTGTAGAGACATGGCATGCCATGTCTCTACATCCCAATTAATTTTAAACACAATTGCCATGAAAAAACTAATGATCGTTCTATTTTCCGTGTTCACCCTTTCTGCCAATGCCCAGGATATATCCTTCCAACTGGTAACAGGCCTGGGTGGAGCGTTTTCGTTTGGAGAGCTTCGTGCTTACGGAATCTCTGCGGCCGTGGAACCCAAGATATTTATCGGTAACAATATTGCTGCCGGTCTTCGATTCGAAGGCGATGTCCTGTTCGGCGGAAGCATTGATCCTAATAATACAGCGGATATTTCGGTGGGGATGTCCTCCCGTGCTGCTCAAACTATTAAGGGAGAGTATTACTTTACCGATATTAAGGTAAGGCCCTATGCAGGCTTGGGTGTTGGACGGTTTACCCAGGCCAATATCGGTGCCTCGGGTTCGGGGGATGCCACGCTATCTGCCAGCAGCGGATTCGGTGTTGCGCCCGAAGCTGGGATTGCCCTGGGAAATTTCAGGCTTTCAGCCATCTATAATATCGTTCCGGGTAAAAACCTTGTGGAGATCACCGTAGGTGATGCCTACGAAGTCTCTAAAAACTACCTGGTAATTCAGATGAGCTGGAAAGTATTTGGTATTCGATAGGAACTCTGATTCATAAGCTTTTCAATGTTCATTGGTCACATTTATGATCAATGCGCTCATTCATTCATCTGTTTATAGTATATTCGCATCTTTTAATCTGTAAATATTATGAAAAGATGTTTCCTTATACTTATTGCTGTGGTTGGTATGAATGTGATGGCTCAGACGACAGGATTTGATGGTGAATGGCTGGGGTACGTGTATGATGAAAACGATGAGATCGCTTCCTACCTGGTCATTGAAATTGAAGGTGAAGAAATAAAGCAATACTCCTATGACTCCAGGATGAAAGAATACAGTGTAATGGAGTTCGATATCCAAAGATTTGTCCGCCACAGAAACAATGCCGTATATACCTGGATGAACCAGGGCGGACAGTGGACCGAGACGCAAACCTACCACTTATCGCTCGTGCATGATGACAAAATTGAAATATTATTCACCAGGCAGGTGAATAATGTCAAAGATGGCGATAATGAGGTCTGGGAGGTCAGGCGGAGCGGATATATTGAGCGTATTGAGGAAAGTCCCTATTACTGATACCCTGATCTGTGCAATCTGAATAAACCCGTTTCAGGATATAAAACGGTCAATCCTCCCCTCTTCGCCTCTTCTTTTCGCTCTTCACCTTTTTTTCCTTCAACCTGCGTTCCACCGAACTCCTGGTTGGTTTTGTGGCGATCCTCTTTTTGGGGGGTTTCAACATCCTCTCTATCAGTTCAAGGAAACGCCTGGCAACAATCTCCCGGTTTTTGATCTGTGACCGGGTCTTTTGACTATAAATGATCAACACCCCATCTGGTGTCAGTTTCTTCCCCAACCGTTTACGCAGCAGTTCTTTCTGTTCGTCGGTAAGTTCCCTGCTCTCCTCCAGGCTCCAATGTAACTCCACTTTCGATTCGGTTTTGTTCACATGCTGTCCCCCCGGTCCTGATGACCGGGAAGTATGAATAACAATTTCATTGAGCAACTTCCTGTTCATAAGGCAAAGGTAGGTAAATGAAAGGAGTAGCCCTGACAAACCGAACCATTTGAATTACTTTATCTAAATAGTTCATATTTTTTTTAGCTTTATATCCACCAACGAATCCATAAAACTATCTTATGAAAAGACGTGACTTTTTACGTGGCACAGCCACAGCCGCAGCCGCAGCTTCTGTGGTACCTGTATTTGCGACATCAGACCTTCCATCTGCTACTGCTTATAAAAAGAAAAAGAATTTCAACCTGAAATATGCTCCTCACTTCGGCATGTTCAGGAACCTGGCCGGCAACGATTTGTCCGACCAGCTCCAGTTTATGGCCGATGAAGGATTCACTGCCATGGAAGACAATGGCATGAAGGGACGTGAAGTGGCAGTGCAGGAAAAGATCGCATCGAAAATGGCCGGACTTGGAATGGAAATGGGTGTCTTCGTGGCGCATACCATCTATTGGAACAAGCCCGGACTCGCCAGTGGCGATAAAGATCAGCGAGCGGAGTTCCTGGCAGAAATCAGGGATTCCGTCGAAGTGGCAAAACGGGTTAACGCCAAGTGGATGACCGTTGTGCCGGGCCATATTGATCCGCGACAGGACATGGGTTACCAGACTGCCCATGTGGTGGAATCCCTCCGCAGGGCTTCCGAAATTCTGGAACCTCACAACCTGACCATGGTACTTGAACCACTGAATTTCAGGGACCACCCCGGACTTTTCCTGAACAAAGCAGGACAGGCGTACGAAATCTGCAGGGCGGTTGACAGCCCCTCGTGCAAGATCCTCTTTGATATCTACCATCAGCAGATCCACGAAGGTAACCTGATCCCCAATATAGACCTTGCTTGGGATGAGATCGGCTACTTCCAGTGCGGAGATAATCCCGGCAGGAAAGAGCCCACCACCGGAGAAATCAATTATTTGAATGTATTTAAACATATACATGAAAAAGGATTTACCGGCATCGTAGGTATGGAGCATGGAAATTCAATGGAGGGAACGACGGGGGAGAAAACTATCATAGAGGCTTACAGGAAGGTCGATGCATTTATCTGAGCTTTGACACTACAGACTTTTTCAGCAGACCCTATGTAAATGAGCAATTCCCCGACAAGCATAACGCTGAACCGAGTGCAACGAGCTCACGAATACCGCTGAAAATAAACTTTTCACGAGTATATCGGACATTATGACCAGCCACTAGTTAAACAGATCCAGGATCTCTTCCTTCCGCATATTTCTCAACGGATTATTTGTGGTTACGAACGTTTTGGCCAGCTCCGATTTTCGTTGTTGCAGCAACAGTATCTTTTCCTCAACCGTATGGTTGGAGATGAACCTGTAAACAAATACATTTTTATCCTGCCCGATCCTGTGTGCCCTGCTGAGCGCCTGCAATTCAGCTGCAGGATTCCACCATGGATCCAGAATAAACACATAATCGGCTGCCGTGAGGTTCAAACCAACACCTCCCGCTTTTAGTGAGATCAGAAATATCCTGCATTCAGGGTCTCCCTGGAATTTATCCACCTGTGCCGCCCTGTCGGTTGTGGATCCGGTAAGACGGGCATACCGCCAGTCCAGCGCATCCAGTTGCCGCCCATAAAGATCAAGATGCTTCACGAAGGAGGAAAATACAAGGACCTTATGTCCTTCCGTAACAATACTTTCAATGTTCCTGAATACTTCATCGTATTTCCCCGACCCGGCTTCGTACTCGTCATCCACCAGCCCCGGGTGGTTGGATATCTGGCGTAACCTGGTGAGGGCCTTCAGTACCATCATGGTGGAACTCTCCATTCCTATCTCCGTGAGATTCTCAAGTAACGCGTTTCTTACAGACGATTTTTCTTCCTCATAGATCCTGTTTTGCTCATCTGTCATGTTGCAGTAACGATACTGCTCATACAGAGGCGGTAATTCCTTGGCCACCTCCTCTTTCGTTCTACGAAGTATAAACGGATTGATCAGCTCCTTCAAACGCAGCTCCTGCTCCTTGTTTCTCTTTTTCTCAATAGTTTTTACAAATTGCTTTTTGAAGAAGTTGAGATTGCCAAGCAATCCTTCATTCACAAAATTGATCTGCGACCAGAGGTCAGTCAGAGAATTTTCAATGGGCGTGCCTGTCAGAACGAGCTTGTGCCGGGCATTGAGTTCTATCATCGCCTTGTATAACTTGGAATGGGGATTCTTGATCATCTGGCTCTCATCCAGAATTACATAATGGAACCCGTACTCATGCAGAAATTCAATATCCTGCCTTACTGTATGGTAACTGGATATGATTACATCATAATACCTGAAGTTGTCGGTAGAACGTTCCCGTCCCACTCCCACATGCGCCAGTACCTTCATGGATGGTGCAAAACGCTGCAATTCATTGATCCAGTTTTGTATCAACGATGCAGGTACCACTACCAGTGAAGTGGGATGAACATTCCCCGTACTGAAGAGGGTTAGCTGTCCCTCCTCCGGCGTCTCCTCATTGGTTGAAGTTACATGTTGCTCTTTGTTATACTGGAGCAGCGCGATTGCCTGTAGTGTTTTTCCCAGCCCCATGTCATCGGCCAGGCATCCTCCGAAACCATTCTCCTGCAAGAGCCATAGCCAGGCATATCCCTCTATCTGGTAACTGCGCATCTCTATCTTTAATCCAACCGGAACAGGGATTTCGGGGAGGTCCTGGATCCTGTTAAGTTGCTCCAGTGCTTCGATAGTAGATGCATGTCTTTTACGTAAGGCATCATCCACCTGAGAAAAATGCTGTTTGTGAACCCTCAGCGTATCTTCCTCCACCTGTCCGAACTGAAACAACGACCTGTAATTGGTAAACCACTCCTCCGGTATTACAGCGAAGGTTTTATCAGGCAACTGGAACAAACGGTCCCCATTCAATATGTGGTTCTTTAATTTTATGAAGGGAAATTTGAATTCGCCAAATACCACCTCGATCATCAGGTCGAACCAATCTGTTTTTTCATGTGAAGCAATTTTTAATTCCACAGGTTTGATATAGTAACTCCGGTCCAGTTTTTGTCCCACGACAAATCTGTTTTCTTCCAGATAATCATAATGATCATTGGTAAATTTAATTGACTCGTATAGTCTATCCTGAGCGGTATTGCCTGACCATTTTCTTAAAGTATAACTGGTACCGTCCCGGCTTTTCATTCCGATCTCATCCAGCGCCACTTCAAGTTGTTCTTCCCAGGCTTCGTCACGAACAAACCTGGTAAATTGAAAGTGGTCCTTTTCCGCAGTAAAATTTACAAATCTCCACTGCCGGGAGGCTGGATAGATCGTGTGCTTATTATATGTGAGCGATAATACCCAGACAGGTTCCTGATTCAGTCCTAACTCCAGGGTAAGTTGAGCCCTTTTTTCAGGTACCGTGTCATTTACTTCAAATCCGCTGACTTTTACAACATCGTGGTCCCGAAGTGTGTTTGCAATAAATGAGGAATAGTACTTAACCTCGGAGGACTTCTGTATGGCCACATGTTCTTTGGTGAAAAATGGGGTTAGTTTTCTCCCTTCGATCCCCTTGATGAAATATATCTCTTTATCAAGCATCACAACAGCCGGATTGTTGGAGATCACCTCTCCCTCTCTGTGAATAAGCTCAACATCGTTATTTTCATGGATCATTGAAAGATGATACCTGGTATGTTCCTCCGTTCTCTGAAAATGGATCACCGGCCTGGCCGGTTTACGGTTCAGTTTTAAAAAATCATCACTAAAAATGTTTTGTCTTGATCTTTCTTTGATAAAAACCTTAAAATTATTCATGGCAGCGATTTCAAGCACCTGGAACAACCGTTTTTCGATATAGGGCCTGATATGTTCCCGGATGGTGACCGCATCAATCGTGTCCTGAAACTCTTTTACCGTCTTCTTTTTGGAAAACAACCGGTGCAAAATTTTGTCGTTGTATTCATCGATTAAATTAACTGCCTCCTGCTGCATCGGCGACAGCTTTTTATATGAAACTGATTGCTCATTCTTCAGCAGAATCTCCCCGGTTACATAATAGAGCGAAACCTCATCCTTTTCCAGAAGCTGGGGTATAAGTATGCTTCCCCACAGACGATGAGGTATATAACCCAACGCGAAAAAAAAATTTTTCATTATTAATGATGGCTCCTCTTAAGGTAAGCTGCAATGATGGGAAATAACAGGGAGAATTCAAAGCCTTGTTGATAAATTGTTTTTGCCCGGCCTCCGTATCAATATGAGCCTGGTTTCTCTTCCCCGATCTTTCATGCTCCGGACTCCTTTACCGGTATTTATCCCTTTGATCGCGCAACTTCACTTCCAGTACATCTCCTTTGCCATAAACAGTCATAACCACAAATTTTTGTGCCTGCATTTGTTGTATTTCACCCTCCTCTTCCTGCTGTTTCCGTTGTTGATTGGAAAGAATGTTCCAGGCTGTTCCGCCGGCTAACCTTGGCGGTACCCTCAACAAATAAAGAAAATCTCCCTGGAATCCCTGTTCTCCCTCTATCAGGATGAGCCCCAGTGTAGACTGTATATTCATTAAAGGTACCTGTACCCTGCCATCCTGAATCATGAAGTTATAGCCGTTCATCTCACCGAATTTGACATTGTCCAGATCCTTGTTTCCTGTAAATCTGGCAAGTGCATGCAGCGGGGTAAAATTCTTTACCCTGCCAGTGGTCAGTCCGGCATTAAACATGGCTGTACTGTTTTCCAGGTCAATTGAAAAATCAGGATTAATGAAGAATTCGGCAATTCCGTTGGCAGAGAGGATCCCGTTGAAGTTGTCTTCCAATGAATAGACTGTATCTGCCAGTGCAAATTGAAGGTTAAAGTCATTTACACTTACTGTGTCAATGTCCAGATTGGCACCCAGGACATACTGCTCCGGGTCCGATACATTGAAGTATCCGTCAAGAGCAACGGATCCCCCTGTTTCAGTCTGAACCACGAAATCATCAAAATAAATGACCTTGTATGGCTTCAGTACAATTCTTCCATTGAGATTTTGCAGATTATTGCCTGCATAACGCAGCCGTTTCACATCCAGGTTCATGGTAACATCCGGTAATTCAAGCATACGCCCACTCTTTGACTCCCCTTGATTTTCTTTGATTTTCACAGTATCTCTCTTTGCCGATGATATGCCAACAAAAGGGTAGTTCAGGATCTCATCAACCTCCAGTAACTCTGAACGAATATCCAAATTTCCGGAAATCGTTCTGGTACTATCCAGAATATTTGCAAGGGAGGCCCGCAGGTCCAAATTACTCTGTCCCAATGATCCTTTTAGCCTGTTAATTATGAGGAGACTATCGATATGCCGGATATCAATGTCAGAAAAATTCAATGAAAGAGGAAAGTCGCTGAATTCCATATTGAATTCATTACACAAAAAATCAAAATTAGGTAATATGCTGTCATTTAAAAGATTTCCAATTGTTGATTCAATACTTCCCGCAAATCTGAATTGATTAATTTTTTCCCCGATCCAGTTTTGTGGAAGAAATCGAAATTTATTATTGAATGTTAGCAATTCCCCTACCATCAGTTCTTCCGAGCCAAGATCAATTGAAAAACGGATATTTGCACTGCTGTCTTTTTTGATGAACCCATTATAATTCTTCAATTCGGCCTCCATACGAATATAGCTTTTCCCAATGAAACCATTCATCTCAGAGATAGTTACACGCTCCTCATCCAGGTATACCAGAAAATTCAGCCGGGAAACATCTGTATAACCGGGTATACCGGCATGAAAATCCTGAACATCAAGATGAATGGCAGGAATTTTATTCTGCCTGAGGGCCTCTTCAAAATTTTTTTCCGCAAATTGACCCCTCAACCTGAAACCCATGTTCCGGAAAGGTTCTGTAAAACTTGTGTCTCCGGTAAATTGATTTAGTTGGAGTTCGTTTGTTGCAATACGGATGTTCGCCACAGGATCTGCCTCAAAACCCATAAAATAAGGTAGTATATCGATCACTTCGCCTTCCAGGAAAATTTCATTACTGTCAATCACTATCCTTGTGTCCCTGAGACCAAGGATCTCTTTTTCCAGATAAAGTTCCCCTGCAAGTTGTTCCACTTTGTGGCCGGGAAGCAAGAACTGCACATCGTTCATCATGATCCGCAGGGCTCCGGCATGATCCAGAAAATTTCCCGAAGCTTTGTCGATGATCCCGTCTAATTCCCCTGAAAATTGCAATGTTCCCTTTAGATGCTGCATTTTTTCTGAACTAATTATCTCATCAATGACAGAGAGATCCGCATCACCTTTGATGGCTAATTGTACTTTCGGCGTTACCAGGTTTGTAACATGTATATCGGCATCAACACCCCCTTTGGGAAAGGTAACATGAAAATCGTTGAGCCTGACCTCTGCTTCTGAAAAATCCTTTTTTGCTCCGTTTGTGGCGCTACCCTTAAATCTGATTTGGGTAATGGACTGATCGATCGAATGGATCCTGAATCCCATATCCTCGGCAACAAAGTTTACCTTCACCTGTGGAATGCTGTCTTTAAAGGCCCCCATAATCTTTCCATCGAACCGTATCCTTCCCTCTCCAATTTGTTCAATTGCATTCATATCAAGTACTCCGTTCAACAGGAAATTCAGCAATTCTATCCCCGAGTTCCTGGCTGAAAAGTCCAATGCCATAAAATCATCCCGGAGGTTAAGTTTGCCACTAAGTTCCATAATTGCATAGTTCAGGTCAAGCATGCTGTTATCAAGTGATACAACCTGGTTAAGCTGGTCGTAATTCATTGCCGTACTGAAGGAGACGGTTTTTGGCCTGTCGAAGGCCATCTTTCCAAACAGTACATTGCTGATCTCCATGTGCGACATCAATGATGCAGTGATCGTATCGGGATAATAAGAAAAACCGCTCTCCAGTCCGTTTATTTTCAAATCAAAATTAGACTTGCCTGGCAGATCCCTGTATTTAACAGTCAGATCCCGGAGCTGAAGCTGTTCCAGATCCAAAATAAGCGAACTGCTGTCCTCCTTCAGGGTATCCGAAGAAGGGCTTTCTCCGAACCTGATACCCAGGGCTTTTTCAATATTCGAAATAGAATCAGTTCCCACCATGTAATTGATCTCCCCTGTCCTGATACTGACCCTTGATATTTTATATTGTCCTTTTATCAGACTGACAATATCCAGGGACACAAATAGATTCTCCATACGTAAAACCGGTACAGAATCATACAAACCAGTACCGGAAAGGCCTGTTGAATACTGGAAGCCTTTCAATTGCAAAGAAATATCGCGAAACTTCATGAAGGGGCTGAGGTTCAGTTTTTCTATGGAGACTACTCCCGGTTGCAATTCATTCACATAATCCACTGTTTTTTCGGTTATCTTCCCCCGGAAAAGGTAAAAGAGGAGTACAAAAAGCACTACCAGCGATACGAGGCCCAGAACTATTCGTAACAACCATTTAAAAATATTTCTGAGCACTTTATTCATTCGTAGATATTTTGGGTAAATGTCACTATTTCTAATAACATAATATGCGTTTTCTTACATAGGGCCTGCTGAAAAACATGAAATATATTTATTATCAGTACGTTAGACTATTTATTCTATTAAAAAGTGCAAGGTTTTTTGGAAATCAGATAAATAAACCTGCATTTTTCAGAAGAATAATTCCTCATTAGTCTGTAGCACATCATCTACTGCGTTGGCTGCAGCTCGCAGTATTACTATACAGCGTCGCTTTGCCGCCTTGTAGCTGATGCACTACAGACTTTTTCAGCAGACCCTACATACACCAAATATTAAAAATACAAAAGTTTACATGAATCTGCTTCGAAAGAAATATCCAGGGATAAATTTCCCCGAAATTCTTATCCTTCCTTTAAATAACCTGGTTAATAATTATTAAATTGCCTGAAATATGCCCCTTATGAAACGATCTGTTGTTGCTTTATTAACACTGGTTTATGCAATTACATCCACCGGACAACAAAGAGGTATAATTGCTGTTCCTGATATTCCCGGATATGAGACCCTGGTTTGCGATTTTCATCTTCATACCGTTTTTTCAGACGGACTTGTCTGGCCTACAGTAAGGGTCGATGAAGCATGGTATGAAGGGTTGGATGCAATTGCCATTACCGACCATCTGGAATACCTCCCCCACGAAGAATTTATCCGGACGGACCATAATCAGCCATGGCAGCTGGCCAAACAATATGCTGCAAACAAAGATGTTATCGTGATCGCGGGAACTGAAATTACAAAGGAAATGCCCCCGGGTCACTTTAATGCGTTGTTTATAAAGGATGCCTCTGCAATTCTGAATGATGACTATGAAAAAGCGATCGAAAAGGCTGTTGATCAGGGGGCCTTCATAATCTGGAACCATCCCGGCTGGGTTGTACAGCAACCGGATACCATGAAATGGTGGGACGAACACACCTCGCTGTATGATAAGGGTTGGTTGCATGGGATAGAAGTGGTGAACAGTGATGAATATTATCCTGAAGCAATCAACTGGGCCAGGGCCAGGGAGCTTACCATGATGGGGAACAGCGACAAGCATGGTCCCTTTTTGTCCGGGAAATTTACACCGGAAGATCACCGGTCCTGCACGTTTGTGTTTGCCACCGGGCGCTCCGAAGGGGCAATCAGGGAAGCATTGTTCAACAACAGAACAGCTGCATACATTGGAAAAAATGTTATAGGGAAAAGTTCCCTGCTGGAGGCGCTCTTCCTTCAATCTGTCAGACTTAAACCACCGAACCCGGAACGACAATTCTATTACTTTACAAACAATACCGATTTGCAATTTGACCTCTTACTCGAAGATGTGATCTACGGCGACTGGCAGAAGAAAATCACCATTCATCCAGGCCATGAATCTGTGTTCAGCTTACATCCGGAATCAACCCCTGAAGATATACAAGTAAGTGTGCTTAATTTTTTAACTGGTTCAGATGAAGTATTAAAACTATCATTTTCAGCAATTAAACCTGTTCAATAAATCTCGTGTGGATTAAATAAAAAAGTGTAATTTTGTTATATACTGCAATTTTGAATTATAGGAAAAAGTTCAATTAGCGGGAACAGAATCTTAAATCATACAACATGAAAAAAAGAGTATTTCGATCCTTAGCGGGCTTTATTATCCTTGCCTCAATCACATTACCAGCCTGTGAGTTTCTTGAAGATTGCGGAACGTGTGAGTTTGTTACAGATGATGGTACAGATATTACCTATGGTACACCCCTGCTATTTTGTGGTGACTCTTATGCCGATAAAGTAAATTCTTCACCCACAACTATTGGTGGGACCACCACCTACTGGAATTGTTATTGACATCACCATCGTTGAAAAAATTGAGCCGTGATAAGATATCACAGCTTTATAATCTGCTCCTCAAATTTAATAGCGAACACCAATTACCACTACATCATCCACCTGTTCAACATCTGCCCTGAAATCTTCAAATATTTCATCCAGTTTGTTACCTTGCTCAATCATATCCATGCCCTGGATCTCCAAAAGTACCGTTCGGAAATTCTTGGAGAGAAACTTTTTTTGCTTCGGGCCGCCGAACTGATCCACGTATCCGTCGGAAAATGTAAAAAATGTATCTCCCTTTTTCAGGTCAATGGTAACCAGATTAAAGGGTTCCATTACTTCATGAATGGCAACCGGCATCTTATCTGCCTTATATTGGGTAAGTTCTCCGTCCCTGATGTGATAAAGCGGATTGTTTGCGCCTGCGAAGTAGAGTTTGTTCTGTTCAAAATCGATTACGGAAACGGTCATATCCATCCCGTCCTTCACCTCCGTGCCGGCTTGTCCCTGCCCCAGGGATTCGATGACCATGCTTCTTAAATTGTTCAGGATCTCATGGGGTAAATGTATATTACGATTCAATATTATCTCATTCAGCAGACTTACTCCCAACATACTCATAAATGCGCCTGGCACACCATGGCCGGTACAGTCGGCAGCAATAATTATCTGTTTGTTATTGACTTTGTCAACCCAATAGAAGTCACCACTGACGATATCTCTTGGTTTATAAAGTACAAAATGTTCGATTTCATCGGTGAAGAGTTCAAGGGATGGTAAAATTGCGCGCTGTATCTTCTGAGCATAATGGATACTGTCGGTAATATGTTTCTTTTGGTACGCAATCTGGTCCCTCTGTGCAGTGATCTTCCTGTTTTTCTCCTCCAGCAGTTCATTCGCCTTTTTCTTGTTCCTGTAATTTACAAAAATGAAATAGGCGAGTCCCAATAGAAGTACCATTGCCACAATGGAGGCAATAATTACCAGCTTCTGTTTTTGCAGGGATTCAAGTTGAATGGCGATTTTTTCTTCGTTTGCCCGGATCTGGCCATCCCGTTCAGCAAGAACAGCGTCCTGCTCCAGGATCTCCTTCTGTTGCTCATTAAGTTTGGCTGAATGTTCCCTGACCTCCTTTTCCTGGGCTGCTATAACCGACCGTTGGGTACTGATCTCTTTTTCCTGGCGCACTATCGCCCTGTTCTTCTGCGCCAGCTCACTTTCCGTATTCAGCAGGGCTCTTATTTTCTCTTCCAGTTCCAGCTCCTTTTTCAGAATCTCCTCACCCAATGCTTTCAGCCTGGCAACCTGTACCCGGATCATGGAGTCCTGCTCGGCAATAACGATCTTCTGTTGCCTTGTTACCTCTTTCTCCTCCTGCAGTTCTTCGTCTGTTACCACGTACAGGTTTTCCCAGTCTTCACGTGTCTTGATCGCATGTCCCAGAAACAATTCATCCACCATCAAACCATGTTTAACCATCAATTCTTCATTGGCTTCGAATCGTGGTTTTCCTTCCACCACAACAAAATTTATCATCGACTCACGGAACGGGTACCCTTCACTGATTACCAATGTGTTCCATCCTTCAATTTCATCAAGTACATCCTTGATCCTGTATCCGTTCTTACTGTTCAGATAAATTATCTGGGTCTCTTTCAACATACCGGGCCTTGGAACGAGATTAATTTCTATGGGCTTGCCCTGTATAAACTGTCGTTCACCAGCCATTCTTTCAAGGGGCCAGTAAAACGTATCGTCCACATCGAGCACAGTAATGGAAAATTTCTCCTGACTATCAAATTGTTCATTATACTCCACATATTTAGCAATGTCCAGGATCAGGGTTGCTCTTGTGTTATCATCAATTTCCTGGGAATCCTGTGCCGTCAGGGGGATAAAAAATGCCGGAAATAACAGTACAAACACTGGTAACAAAGTCTTTTTCATTGAATTGGATATTAGCAATTGTATCTGGGAATTTAGTTCAAGTTAACGATTTCCTTACATGTCATGAAATGAAGTTAACAATTAATTTGCTTTTCACCATAATGGCAGTTAAATTGGACGATGTTTTCACGACCGGGAATAGTTGTTTTTTTATGTTTCCGGGCCGGCTTATTTATTGCAGTTAAAAATGACCCTATCCGGATATATTGCCATTGTCGTAGTAATTTTAATGATCATAGCCCTTCTAAAGGAGCTCATGCGACCGGGGCTGGTGCTATTCACTGCAGTAGTGATTTTTATGGTATCCGATATTATCACATCGGAGGAGGCGCTGTCGGGATTCTCAAACAAGGGGATGATCACGGTGGGTATTCTCTTCCTGGTGAGTGAAGGCTTCAAGCAAACAGGTGCACTTTCGAAGCTGGCGGGGGTGATGTTACCAAAAAAACGAGCCACTATTCCCAGGCTAATACTGCGTATTACTATCCCGGTTGCCGGTGTTTCAGCCTTCCTGAACAACACCCCCATGGTAATTATTTTTGCACCTATGATTAAAAAATGGGCTGAAAAGCTGAGTCTCCCAAGTCAAAAATTCCTTATACCTCTCTCCTACGCAACCATATTTGGGGGAACATGTACCCTGATAGGTACCTCAACCAACCTGGTTGTGCATGGAATGATGCTGGATCGGGGTATCGAAGGACTTGGATTCTTTGAACTGGCAAAGGTGGGTATCTTTATTGCGGTCATAGGATTCCTTTACCTAAACATTTTCTCCAACAGGCTGCTCCCGGGTGAAATTATCCCCAAACACAGCTTCCCCAATGATATACGGGAGTTCTATTTCGATATAATGCTCACAGAAGGGAGCTCCCTGGTCGGAAAAGAGATTGAAAAACGACGGCTGCCAGGATTGTCTGAATTTGTGGTGAAGACGGTGATCAGGAATGAAAAACATATCAGAATCTCGAATACTCCTTTTGAGATTCTTGAAGGGGATGAGATGATTCTCGCAGGAAAATCGGAAGATATCGGATTCCTGATGCAGCAAAGCGGTATCAAGCTGAAGTGTCTGGATTCTGCCGACACCGGTTTTATGAACCAGAACCTGAAGCTGGTTGAGGTTGTGATCGCTCCCCGGTTTCCGGGAATTCAGAAAACCATTGAAGAGTTTGATTTCAGGGGGCATTACAATGCTGTTGTGATGGCAGTGCACAGAAATGGTGAACGGCTTACCTCCAATATGCAGAATGTAGAGCTGAAATCCGGTGACAACCTGATGCTTTTAACTACCGACGATTTTACCAGGTACTGGGGAGAATCCAGGGCATTTTATATGTCTTCTGAAATAGGGGACATGGACAGTTCGAAAGACAAAAGGAAAAGGTGGCTTGCAGTATTCATAACCCTGCTGATGGTGATCGGGGCAACGCTTGGGGGACAAATTCCAAGTTATGGAAATGTAGAACTGGATATGTTCTTTTTTGCAGCGATTGCCATGGTACTTATGGCATCCATGAAGATATTTGCTGCCAAAAAATATACCAAGCCAATCAACTGGGACGTACTAATCACCGTGGCCAGTGCATTCGGGATCAGTCGAGCGCTGCAGAATTCGGGCGTTGCAGATGTCATCGCCCATTCAACCATAAACCTGGCAAAAAACCTGGGGCCCATAGGTGTCATGGCTGCCATTTATATCATCACCAATATTTTTACGGAGATCATCACCAATAATGCCGCGGCTGCCTTGAGTTTCCCGATAGCCTTGTCTGCAGCCACACAACTGGGCGTAGATCCCCGTCCGTTTTTCATTGCCATAGCCATCGCTGCATCAAGTAGTTTCTCTACTCCAATTGGATACCAGACCAACCTCATTGTTCAGAGCATAGGGAACTATAAATTCAGCGATTACTGGAAGATTGGCCTCCCTTTAAATATTCTCGCCTTCATTATCAGTATGATCGTCATCCCGATCTTCTGGAGTTTTTAACAGTTACGATTTTACCAGCCAGCGGCCTGTCCATCCTTACGCGACTCTGATGCCCCGAAGAGGACCCCGGTTTCAGGATCCCTTTTAATTGCCTGGTACCCTCCGTACCCGCCCAGGTTATATTGGACTTTATGTCCCATGCGTACAAGCTTTCGGATCTCACTGTAATCGATCCCCGATTCAAGGTAAAGCGTACCTCCATCTTCCATCTTTTCCCCGGTGGGCTGGGATGAGCCCGAATGAAGAATTCGCGGTGCATCACCAGCCTCTTGCAGGTTCATGCCAAAATCAATAAGATTTACAACGATCTGGACGTGGCCCTGTGGTTGCATGGAACCTCCCATTAGCCCGAAACTGATTAATGGTTTGCCCTCACGAGTAATAAATGCAGGAATGATCGTATGGAATGGCCTTTTCCCAGGTTCATATATATTAAAATGACCCTCTTCCAGTGCAAACAACTCACCACGGTCCTGCAGGATAAATCCCAGTCCGGGGGGGCACATTCCCGATCCCATTCCCCGGTAATTCGACTGGATCAGGGATACCATGTTCCCTCTTTCATCTGCCACGGTAAGGTAAATTGTATTGCCGTGTTCGATGGTTCCCGGTTCATAGGTTCTTGAAGCACGGGATTCCTTTATCAGCGACCTTCTTTCATTTGCATACTCATCCGAAAGCAGGATCCTGTAATCGATCTGATTAAAGTCTGGATCGGCATAATATTTAGCCCTGTCTTCAAATGCCAGCTTTTTCGCCTCTGTAAAGTGGTGGATATATTCAGCACTTCCGAAGCCCATCCCCGTAATATCGTAACCCTCCAAAATATTCAGCATCTGCAGTGCTGCTATTCCCTGTCCGTTGGGTGGTAATTCCCATATATCAAAACCACGGTAGTTTACAGAAACGGGATCTACCCATTCAGAGCTATGCGAAGCCAGGTCGTCGTAAGAGAGAAACCCTCCCTGGGATGCCATAAAATCACTGATGACCTCTGCGATTTCTCCCTTGTAAAAAGCATCACGACCTTTTTTCCCAATAGATTCCAGTGTATTTGCCAGCGCAGGATTTCTGAAAATTTCTCCTTTTGCCGGTGGCTCCCCACCTGGCATATAAACATCAGCCACATTGGGAAAGCTGGAAAGATAGCGGGAATTACTCTGCCAGTAATAGGCGATCAGTTCAGTCATGGGAAACCCATCCCGGGCATAATTAATTGCCGGCTGAAGGACCTTCTTCATGGCCATTGAACCGAACTTTTCATGAAGTTCAAACCATCCGTCCACACAGCCTGGTACCGAAACCGGAAGTGGTCCCATAGCCGGAATTTTCTCATACCCATGCTCCCTGAAATAGTCTATTGTGAGAGACTTTGGAGATCTGCCGCTTGCATTCAATCCATACAATTTTTCTGTTTCAGCATCCCACACAATGGCAAAAAGGTCTCCTCCGATACCGTTGCCTGTGGGTTCAACAAGCCCCAGCAATGCATTGGCAGCAATTGCTGCATCAATAGCATTTCCTCCCGCTTTTAATATATCCAGTGCCACCTGTGTGGCCAGGGGCTGACTGGTACAGGCCATGCCATGCTGTGCGATAACTTCAGAACGGGTGGCAAAAACCTCTCCCGTAATCCGGTCCTGGCCTGGGGCCATGACTGTTGCCAAAATTAAAAATACAGTTAGAACAATAGCTTTCATAGCGTTTACCTTTAAGTAATTAAAAAACCGCAGAAAGATCATTTCTGCGGTTTTGTATTATCATATTGAGGTTCTAGTCCTGTTCCTTCAGCCTATATGTCCTGACCCAGTCGATTTCCATGGCTGCCGGCAGTCCGTAATCAGAAGCCCCGTTCTTCAGGGCCGTACCGAATATCATGTACATTTCATCCTGGGGAACGGCTGATGATTGTGTTTTAAACACTTTATCATTGATCTTCCAAACCAGTTTTCCCGGACTCCATTCCAATGTATAGATAAAGAAATCGTTGGTAAACTTTGTGCCGCTTGTTTTCGAGATTGATTTGGATGGTGCCTGTCCCTTTTTCAATGACCAGAAATAATTGGCATAAAGTTTTCCCCTATCGTATTTAGCCACATCAATGTGCGGCACCACGCTGTCGGATACCATCCAGAATGCCTGGGTAACATCCGTTGGGGACATTTTGATCTTCGCTTTGAAAATTCCGTATTTCTGTTTAAAACTTTTTCCGGTACTGATCAGCCCCGAGGTATATTCAAATGAATCATTCAGGAACCCGTGTACCGGGTCCCATTTTTTACCTTCAATTTCTTCGTTTTTGGTAACCACTCTCAGTTTCTTGTCGTAAAATTCGATATTTTTACCATCGGTTGGGAAACTTCTGTCATCGGAGTGGGTATAAGGCTCGTCTAATATGGCATCACCCCAGAAGTAACGAGTCATCCATTTCTTCTCATTCAATGTTGATCCGGTAAAAGGTTCATTGAAAGTCTCTTCCCACTTTTCAATTTCCTTGAATGGCTTATTCTTCTTAGTTTTGAAATACCAGATAACTTTCTCAGATTTCTTCAGCTCCTTGTATTCTTCCTCTTTACGATATTCTTTGGTGGTTTCATATCTTTCCCTGGGCTTTAGTACAAGGTACAGCTTCCTTTTCTGAAATACTTCAGAATTGACCTCCTTTTCAAGTTCTTTAAGGTCATCGGGTAGATCATCACCCTTTACCTTTTTTACCATTTGGTTATACCTGTTTTCTTTCCTGAATTCATCCGAAGATTTATAGTTTTCTTTCATGATCTTTTTCTTCCGGATAGCAAATTCACCTGAAGTAACCTCTTTTTCAAGGGCCAGGAAATGCTTCAGTTCATCTGATTTCTCATACGCCAGGAAAGCGTTATAATCAGCTCTTAGCTGATCGTCTGCGCTCTCAACTTTTTCAGTACTTGGGATCATCCCAAACAAAAATGCTAAGCTTGCCATAATTCGTTACTGAATAATTTTTGTTTCAAGTCATTAAAGGAATAAAGATAAGAAAATTTGAGTAGTCGTCAACTATCTCCTGGAATATCCTCGCCTCCTGCTTTTAAAATAATACACTGCCTGTACCTGTATTACCAGGGCGGATAACGGTGCTTCGATCAGGCCCTCTCCAAATTCCTTATCACCCAACCTGATCCCTGCAAAGCTATACCTACCGGAAACAATAAAATCCCAGAAACTGTTCATCCGCATCTCCAGGCTTGCTCCGAGGGTGGGGCCGATACCTGAAATTGTCGAATCAGCCGGTGGATCTGGAATGGGAATATCCAATAATTTATTTTTAGAAATGATATGGGTGAAATTAATACCTGCCAGTGGTGCAAATGCAACGGTCCGGTCATAATACAACCTGTACTGCAGATCAAGGTCACCGTGAAACATATAATTGGTGGTTCTGTATTTGATATGATTGAACTCCTGGGGCCTGTAACCACTGATAGAGGGCACCAGGTAAAAATCTTTTTGTTTATCCAATGATATCCAGGTTTTTATGATCATTCCCGGGTTACCGCTATTCCCTTCGTTAAATGTTATCTTGTTCGCAAAGGTAAGTCCTGCCCCAATCCTTTCAGGCTGTGCCTGCAGAGATAGGAGGTGCTGCAAAATTATCAGCGATACAAACAGTAGTTTTTTCATCTTTCACAGCTTCAAAAACTAACCAAGTACTATTACGGACATTTAGCGGCCGGGGTTACATAATCTGTAGTTTAAAAGCGGGAGAGTTTCATTCCTTTCAGTTGAATCTTGTATCCGGCGTATAATGTTGGCAATAAAAAAAACTGACCAATTGAAATAAGCTTTGGCCGGAGGCTATGTTTATGATGATAAAATGTTAAATTTGTTCCTTTCAGAATTACAAACAGGAAAAACGTATATCCATGTCAAAAAAAGGTGTAGTCATCCAGGTAATCGGGCCTGTGGTTGATGTTAGTTTTGATGAATCAGGGGCCTCGATGCCCAACATTCATGATGCACTTGAAATAAGCCGGGAAGATGGTACCAAACTGGTCATTGAGTGCCAGCAACATATTGGTGAACATTCGATCCGTGCCATAGCCATGGATTCAACAGACGGTCTCAGGCGGGGGATGGAAGTAACCCCCACTGGTTCATCCATTACCATGCCTGGCGGAGATCAGATCAAGGGCCGTTTACTGAATGTGGTTGGCGAAGCGATCGACGGCATCGGTAAGGTTGACAATACAAACGGAAACCCGATACACAACCTGCCCCCCAAGTTTAAGGACCTCTCCACTGAAACCGAAGTACTTTACACGGGGATCAAAGTGATTGACCTGCTGGAGCCCTATGCCAAAGGGGGTAAGATTGGGCTGTTTGGCGGTGCCGGTGTGGGCAAAACGGTACTGATCATGGAGTTGATCAATAATATCGCGAAAAAATATGCAGGACTATCTGTTTTTGCTGGTGTGGGAGAAAGAACCAGGGAAGGAAATGACCTGCTCAGGGAGATGATCGAATCGGGAGTAATCAAATACGGCAAGGAATTTGAAAAGTCGATGGAAGCAGGTTCATGGGATCTGGACAAGATCGACCACGAATTGCTCAAGGAATCGCAGGCTACCCTTGTTTTCGGACAGATGAATGAACCCCCCGGGGCACGTGCCACCGTTGCATTGTCGGGACTAACCGTGGCTGAATCTTTCCGCGACAGCGGAGGAGATGAAGGTGGAGGCAGGGATATTCTCTTCTTCGTGGACAATATATTCCGGTTTACCCAGGCCGGTTCTGAAGTTTCAGCACTGCTGGGCCGCATGCCTTCAGCAGTGGGCTACCAGCCAACCCTTGCCACAGAAATGGGATTGATGCAGGAACGGATCACCTCTACAAAAAATGGGTCAATTACCTCGGTGCAGGCCATCTATGTACCTGCCGATGACCTTACGGACCCTGCCCCGGCAACTACTTTTGCACACCTGGATGCTACCACTGTTCTTAGCAGAAAAATCTCCTCCCTGGGTATTTACCCGGCAGTGGATCCGCTGGACTCAAATTCTCGTATCCTGTCAGAAGAAATTGTCGGCAAGGAACATTACGATACCGCGCAGCGAATAAAAATGCTGCTGCAACGATACAATGAATTACAGGACATCATCGCCATTCTCGGTATGGATGAACTTTCAGAGGAAGATAAACTAATCGTACACAGGGCAAGAAGGGTACAAAGATTCCTGTCACAACCGTTCCATGTAGCCTCGCAGTTTACCGGTCTGGATGGCATCTTTGTCTCCCTGGAAGATTCCATAAAAGGATTCAATATGATCATGGACGGAGAGGTAGATAAATATCCTGAAGCTGCCTTTAACCTTGTAGGAACCATCGATGATGCCATTGCAAAAGGGGAAAAACTGCTTGCAGAATCTAAATAAGTTGATCAGATTTTCGAATTATTTTGAATTTTAACATGTTACTTGAAATTATATCACCGGAAAAGAAGCTCTATTCAGGAGAAATAGTAAGTTTGCATGTACCCGGTTCAAAAGGGTCTTTCCAGGTCCTGAAGAATCATGCCCCCATTATTTCTACACTTGCAAAGGGAGTGATCAACATCCTGGATAAGGATGGCCAAAACAGCTCTTTTGAAGTGGATGGTGGAGTAATTGAAGTAAAAAAAAATAAGATCATTGTTCTTGCTGAAAGCTCGAAATAGCGTTTTTTCAATAATTGGTGTTATACCTCAGGGAAGAGCTCTGAATCCATCTTTACGGAGAAGAACGCCGGGGAATAAAACCACTTCCTACGCATTTGCCGGGGCAGAAAGTGTGGGCAGACCCAAAATTACCGGAAATCTACTGATCCTTTCATTTCTACTGGCGTGGTTTGGTGGAACTTCATTTGCGCAATCCGGCAAATCAGTGGCATATTATTATTCATCAGATAGTTTACGGATTACTGCAGATGAGTATGTGATATCCGACACCCTTCCCTACCTGGTTATCATCCACGAGCAGGGCTCCAGTCGGGGTGAATTTACCGGGATCGTCGATCGTTTCCAGAAGATGAATTTTAACTGTCTCGTCCCGGATGTAAGGAACGGCGGAAATGCCAATTTCCTGGGTAATGAAACGGCAAAGAGATGCAGGCGTGAACGGCGAAGCAGGAGCACAAGTTCAGTTGAGGAAGACATTTCGGCCTCCGTAGAATATGCCTCCGGGAAATCCGGTAAGCAGGTAATTCTGTTGGGTGCAGGATCAAACGGGTCCCTGGTGCTTAAGGCAGCCAAAGAACAGGAAATTATCAGAGCTGCCATTGCACTGAGCCCGGGGGAATTCTTCTACCCTTATTTCAGCGTGGAAGATACCATTTCGGGAATCAGAAAACCGCTGCTGATTATCTCCAGCAAAGTTGAATTACCATACATGCAACAGATGGTGTCAAATGTCAGCGATGAATATAAAACAGTTTATGCACCAAAAGATTCCGAAGGTGCCCGCGGCACCAGGGCACTCCACTCGTCCAACCCCTCCAGTGCTGATTACTGGCTGGCTGTTTTACTTTTCTTCAAGGACCTTCAGTAATGGTAAAATTCCTGGTCATTCGTTTCAGCTCCATAGGCGATATTGTACTTACCACCCCTGTTGTTCGTGGTTTAAAAAATCAGGTAAGCCGATCAGAGATTCATTATCTTACAAAGCCTGACTTTGCCCCGTTGCTACAAGCAAATCCGAATATCTCCCGGGTCCATACCCTCGCGGAACAGCCGGGAGAAACGATCGCTGCCTTGAGGAAGGAAGGATTTGACTATGTGATCGACCTGCAGAACAATCTTCGTTCAATGTACATTAAACGTTCCCTGAAAAGGATGTATTTCACGGTAAACAAGCTGAACATTCAAAAGTGGTTGCTGGTTAATTTCAAAATCAACAGACTTCCTGATAAACATATTGTGGACCGTTATTTTGAAACCACTTCCCTGTTCGATGTAAAAAATGATGGTGAAGGGCTTGACTATTTTATCCCCGAAGAGGAGGAAGTCGGTATCACTAACCTGCCTGAACCATTTCACAAAGGGTTTATTGCTCTGGTCATCGGGGCGAATCACCAGACAAAAAAACTTCCGGTGGACCATTTGGCAGAACTTGCCGGAAAACTGAAAAATCCGGTGATCATCATCGGCGGCCCCGGAGATAAAGAGGATGCAGAAACAATCGTTGATTCCCTGGAAGGTAAAAAAATATTGAACGGATGCGGAAAATGGTCCGTCAACCAATCGGCCTCAGTAATCCGGCAGGCAAATTGTGTGATCACACACGATACCGGAATGATGCATATCTCGGCGGCTTTTAAAAAAAAGATCATCACTGTCTGGGGAAATACGATCCCGGATTTTGGTATGTATCCATACCAGCCCGATCCGCGTTCAGTGAACTTTGAAGTCAGTGGACTTACATGCAGACCCTGCTCCAAACTGGGGAAAAGCAAATGTCCGAAAAAACATTTCAGGTGTATGCTCGACCACGACATGCAAAACATTGCTGAAACAGCCAATAAAATTTACGAACCTACTGAGCCACAAACTGGTAAGTAATACGCGCCACATGTTTCTCAGGTGCATTGTAGTCGCTATAAAAGGAAGATGACAAAGCCGCCTTCTCCGCTGCTTCCACGAAACAGGTCGACATACCGCCAGATTCCACGCTAACCACCGTTACATTGCCAACAGACCCATCCCGTCTCACTTCAATGTCAACTTTGACCAGCGCCGAACCCTCACACTTATAGACCGGAACAGTAAGATGCCGTTTCTGCCTGTTTTTTGGTTCACTCCTGAATTCATATGTGATCGTGGTGGGCCCCGTAAAAGGTTCCTCTTCGCTGTCGGGAATCTGCACCTCCCCGGCATCTTCTTCATGTACATAAGAGGAGATGATATCTTTCCATTTCTCCCTATCCTTCAGGAACTCCTCGTCCTTTTCCGCTTCAAGTTCATTGAGCAA
This sequence comes from Bacteroidales bacterium, assembly GCA_040880545.1. Classification (GTDB taxonomy): domain Bacteria; phylum Bacteroidota; class Bacteroidia; order Bacteroidales; genus M55B112. The sequence continues at coordinate 72,887 of JBBDIE010000099.1, forward strand.
TTCATTCACATAATCCTCTGTGGAAATTTCCTGGTTCACTTCGTCATTTAAATTCACTGCCCTGTTGCTAGCATTGGCCCTGGCCTCATAGATGTGTTCGATCCATTCAGGCGGCAAATCCGACTGCTCATCTTTCAACATATCCTCCAGGGAAATCTCCTTTGAAAAATCGAGCATCACCCCCAGCTCTTTATCCTTCTTCAGTCCATCGACCTTTACCAATACCAGGATAATCAGAATTACCAGATGAATGATCACGGTATAAAGAATCGCCACATAATTGGTACGAATAAATTCTCTGAAATTACCGGGTCCGTATTTGAAAAGGTCTTCCATTCTATTCTGCAAAAATATGATCTTCTCTTGAATGAGGAAATATCGTACATTTACATAACGAAGATAAGACAATAAACATTTTTTAACTGTAATCTTGTACTCATGAAAAGAATTTTAGCCATAACGATGCTTTTTGCCACCCTCACAGGTTGCAGCATTTTAGCAGAATTAACTGCCCTTAAAAAGTGTGAATTCAGTTTCCATTCCGCCCAGGACCCGGTAGTCAGCGGTGTTGATATAATGCGTGTACAATCATTTTCCGATCTGACATTTATGGACGGGCAGCGAATTGTATCAAATATTCTGCAGAAAAAATTACCATTCACTATTACCGCGAATGTGGAGGTGATGAATCCAGGTACCATCACCGCTGCATTGAACAACATCGAATGGATTGCATTTATCGATGATGTCCGTATTACAACAGGCCGGATAGACAACCGGATCGAGATCCCGGGCAATGGTGGTACCGCATTGGTTCCCATAAAGATAGAAAGCGACCTTTATGAATACCTTCAGGGAGACAATCCGAAAACCATGTTGAATTTCGCACTGAACCTGGTGGATGCAGGAGGGCAACCCACCCGTCTGAGCATGAAAATCAAGCCATCGGTAACCATAGGTGTATCCCTGATACAATACCCTGGTTATTTTACAATCAGCAAGGAGTTTAAATCGGGCGACTGACCGGAAGGCGGGCTGATCAGAAAAGATCAACGGTAAACAAAAACTCAGGCTTCCATTCTCCGGTTTGAGGCAGCCAGGCCAGTCTTCCTCCTATGGAAACAGGGAAAAAGATCCGGAGAAAATGAAGGTCTGCCAGGATATCGGCTCCTACAGAATAATAGTTTTTATCTGTTAACTCCTGTTGGGGTTCCCTGATCAGTATATCCCTGCCTGCTAAATAATCGGCCCAAAGATTGCCCCTGATTCTTGTTATATAGATTACCGGTCCGATATTGAAGTCGGGATATGCCACGGGAAAACTGTAGTCGGCACTGTATAATTTCATTTCCAGTCCGAGAATATCAACCATACCCCTTGGAAGTGAAATGTCATTATTAAAAAGATACCGTTCCGGATGTTGCACCTGCACAACATGTCTCAATCGTATTGTCTGGTGCTTCAGTAGGCCCGGCAGGTAGATGGCTCCTCCGGCAATGCTGAGGGATCCGAAATTAAAGGCATTGAAGGGTGCATTCCTGTATGTGGCAAAGGCCGTAATTCCCAGCCGTGGAAGGATATCCTTTCTTCCCATTCGCAGGTAGGAACTAAAATTAAACCTGGTTACAAACCTGTGCAAACCGGTTTCATAGCCCGTGCGGTTTTCGTTGGGAAAAATATCGGTGGAATAGCTATAGCCGATCAGTGGTTGCAGGCGTGTAATATATTTTCCGGTATTCAACCTCAGCGGAATATAACAGGTTGATGTAAAAGTAAACCTGTCAGGATTCACGGGAACATTATCTGCCGCATCGATTTTATGAACCAGTGGAAGTCCTCCAACATTCAACCCCAGGTCAATTACCGGGATTCTCCCCTTCAGAATTACTCCTGAATGTAAAAAATGCATCTTATCCCTGTATTCATATCCAACCATTCCCGTTATGGTACTCAACAGGTTTTGCGTAAGCAACGTGGCCCCCAGGCTTACTGGAAGATCTTCCGGGTTAAGTGCTGCCTCCGGGTTCATATAATCGAAATAAAGCGGCAGCCATGAATGGATGTTCACTGCATGAAATAGTTTTCGGTACGGTTTTGGGGTATATGTTCCCGGAACTGTATGTGCTGCACCGTCGATAATGGTCCTCTCTCCTGGCGTGGGGTCACTGTCCAGTTGCTCAGCAGCATACTCCCCCTCCGGAATCTCCACCATGTATTCCTCTTCCACCGTTTGAGTCACTGCCCTGTATCCGTCAGCATGATAATCGGCATAAGAGAGAGAACCCGATCCGGGATTTATTCCTGGTTCAAACGCTCCGAAGTGTGCCGAGCTAACCCTGTATAACTGTTGATTTTCGAGATTAAACCTGTAAATGTTATCTATTCCAGAGAAAGTAGCGCTGAAAAAAATCTGCTTATCCTTCACCACTGGATGAGATATATCTTCATAACCTGAATTAAATATTTCGGACCAGGTCTCCCTGTCCATACTGTATTTATAAAGGTATTTCCCAGACTTGCCGGTGAGTGTTACTACGATGGCTGAATCTTCCTCCATCCAATGTGGGTGTTGTATAAACTGATTACCGGGAGCCCTTACTGAATGTTTCAGATTTCCTTCCATGTCAAGTATCACCAGGTGAAAGGAATAATCGGTTTGCTGTTCAATGGCTACGATATGTTCTCCGCCCTTCGAAATTGCCGGGCTGTAGTATCTCGTCCCAGAACCAAGGTTTCTCACCCGATTTTCCTCCAGATTAAAAACCCTGATCTGAGAAAAGTTCCTGTTGCTCCACCGAATATCAGGAACCCACTCATCCCAGACAATTAATCCGCTGCTGTAGCTGAATCGCCCTGAATTCATAAATCCTGGTCTGAATACCCGTTTCTCTGTTCCGTCAAGACCTATGGTCACAAACTCGGGGATTTGGTCAATACCCTCTTTCAGGGCAATCAGTAAAGTGTCACCGATCCACTGTGGAAAGCGATAACTGGTGTAGTGCTTTTGCCCGGGTTCGCTCCAGTTTCGGACAGGGACCGGGTCACGCTTGCTAAAAGTGCCTTTCCAGTGATCTTCATAAAGATCAAGGGTGGACTGATAAAGTTCCCGTTTCGACTTCACCCCGTATTTTCGCATGGCAAACCAGGAGGGAACCACCAGGAAAGGTTTCCGGGCCACAAAATCTTCCATGTCTGTCCAAAAACTGTCTCCGTATGTTCTTCTTCCGAAACGAACCATCAGGTACCCAAGTTCATAATGGTTGGGTACATGATCCCTATAAGAACCCAGAATTGCCTTGGAAAAATTATATCGCTGCTCCTGCTCCAGGAGAATGGCTTTCATACCCATTTCGAACGATGGGAGCCTTCCACGACCTGTGTACGAGAATCGTGTTTCAGCATCAACAGCATCGCCCTCAAGATACCATAATGGGAGTAACCCAGACAGCAGTCCAACCGCTTGTTCTCCGGCTATCACGGAAAGGGTTTTTCCAACTCCCTGGTTGAGTTTTGATATCTGAACGGCATGTCTCCCCTCGTGTAGAGCCAGTTGGGTCATCCAGTCCTGCGCGTATCCGTTGGGATCTGGATTGGTAAACACTTCAAGTCTTTTGGGAGCCCATACAAATACCCCGTTGGAAAAACTTGATTCATTGTGGAACACTAAGGGTAACTTCCCATGTTTATGGTCGAGGACCTCTGCCTGAAATGGATAGTAATATTCCATATTATCGGCAAAATTCATGGCCAGACTATCCAGTCCGCGTGGGTAGATCACCTGGTAATGTTCACTGGAGAAATGGTTCCATCGAATAGTGGCTGGATCTTGTCCGTACTCATAGAATTGCCCGGACAGCCCCATCGAAAAAATTGCCAGAACCAGTAGTGGAATTATATTTCGGAAAATGGGTGAATCCTTGCCCGGCCTGTTATTGACCCGTTGAGAACTGTACTCCAAATCCCCTGTTTCGTAAATAAATATAAGCCCTTTTTCGCACATCACGGAACAAAATGATATCATACATCCGGGTTGATCCTTTAGTTCTGCAAACCGCTGAAAGTTCCCGTTCAATCCCAATCAGGTCTATCCGCTTTCCTATGAACCCGCTAACGCAGGTAATGGGAACCCCGTCAATTTTCCTTTTTTCAAGCGAGATAGTCAATAGCTGCTTACCTGGTTCCCTGGTGTCCTGTTCACGAACATTGGCATATTCATACTCAAATTCCGGATAGGTAGAATATATCATCTCATCAGGATGTAACGAAATTCTATCAACCATAATACCTTTATTAAAGAAAGAGTAAATATAAGTTTACTAAATGAATCTTTCTGCTTTTAACATACTATTTGTGACGAATCGTACTACGAAACATCTTTTGGAAGAAACATACCTGCCTTTGTGCCCATGAATTTATCTGAACATTCCAGGAAGGAGACTGTACAATCCAATAAAAATCCTGGGTGTTTCATAATGAATCCAAAAAAACGTAAATTCGGAACCTCGAAATCGATATACCGGGAAGACTATGAATAATTTCAGAAAATACAATCTTATACTTGGCTGGTTCAGTTTCCTCACCGCACTAACCGTTTACCTTCTTACAATTGAACCCTCCGTAAGTCTTTGGGATTGTGGGGAATTCATTGCAAGTTCGTATAAGCTTCAGGTGGGGCATCCCCCGGGAGCCCCCCTCTATATGATCCTTGGAAGATTCTTTGCACTGTTTGCCGGAGATACTGCCAATGTAGCCAGAATGTACAATGCACTCTCCGCTGCCAGCAGTGCCTTTACCATTTTATTTCTTTTCTGGACAATTTCACACCTGGTAAAAAAGATTTTTATCAAAACTGATGAAGATCATACCGTCACCAACTACATTCTTATCCTGGGAAGCTCTCTGGTGGGGGCCCTAGCTTACACTTTTTCCGATACATTCTGGTTTTCAGCTGTGGAGGCTGAGGTATATGCCACCTCTTCTCTCTTTACCGCCGTAGTATTCTGGGCCATCCTGAAATGGGAAAATATTGCCGATGATAAATATGCCAACCGGTGGCTGATCCTGATCGCTTACCTGATCGGACTATCTATCGGGGTACACCTGTTGAACCTGCTGGCAATACCCGCCATTGTACTTGTCTACTATTTCAAAAAATATGAGGTAAGCAGGAAGGGACTGATCAGGGCCATTCTTGTTGCGGTGGCCATCCTTGGTTCAATCATGTATTTCATCATTCCCGGACTTATAAAAATAGCTACCTGGTTTGAGCTGCTCTTTACCAACGGTTTTGGTTTGCGTTATCACACCGGCATGATCATCTATATCATTTTACTACTGGGTCTTCTTTCCTTCGGAATTTACAGAACCCAGTTCAGGAAAAAAAATGTATTGCTGAATACCATCCTCGTGAGTCTGACAGTTATCATCATTGGCTATTCCTCCTACGCCATGATCATCATCAGGTCAACGGCTCAACCACCCATGAATGAAAACAGGCCCGACAATGCATTTGCACTTCTGTCGTACCTTAACCGGGAGCAGTACGGCGACCGCCCACTGGTAACAGGGCACCAGTACAATGCGGAGTTTGAGTCGGTGGAATACAAAAAACCGGTTTACCGGCTGAATAAAGAGACCGGCAAGTATGAAGTTGCCAACATGAAACCTGTTATTAAATACAAGGATGGAAATATTCTGTTTCCCAGGATGTATAGCCGGGATTCTCAGCACAGGCAGGTTTATGAGAATTACGGGACCATTAAAGACCCGGCCAATCCCACCTACCTTGATAATATTGAATTCTTTATCCGATACCAGTTGGGGCACATGTATTTTCGCTATTTCATGTGGAACTTTGTGGGTAAACAAAATGATATTCAGAGTCACGGAGGGATCCTGGAAGGAAGGGCTATCAGCGGCATCAAAGGAATTGACAGTATCTGGCTCGGTAATCAGAAAGAACTTACCGATGATATGCTCAACCATCCTGCACGGAACACCTACTATTTCATTCCCTTTATACTGGGCATCATCGGATTTCTGTTTCATCTGAAAAATCACCTGAAAGATTTCTGGATCGTACTGTTTCTTTTCGTGCTAACGGGCATTGCCATTGTGGTATACCTTAATCAATCGCCTTTACAGCCACGGGAGAGGGACTATGCCTATGCCGGCTCGTTTTATGCTTTTTCCATCTGGATAGGAATGGGGGTTGCCGGTCTTGCGGCGATAATTAACCGGTATATGAAAATGCAACCTGCGGCTATATTCAGCGTGGTAATTTCAATGCTGGGTGCCCCCTTGTTATTGGCTGCTCAGAACTGGGACGATCACGACCGTTCAGGCCGCTATCTTACCAGGGATATTGCCAAAAACTACCTGGAGTCGTGCGATGAAGATGCCATTATATTTACCGTGGGGGATAATGATACATTTCCACTATGGTATGCACAGGAGGTGGAAGGAATCCGAACTGATATCAGGGTAGTGAATATGATGCTGTTCAATACTGAATGGCACATCGACCAGATGAAAATGAAGGCCTATGAATCTGAGCCTCTGCCCATGTCCCTTCCAATTTCAAAATACAGGGACGGCACGAATAATTCTTTGCTTGTAAGGGAGAATGAGCGGTGGGCCACTGTTAAATATATTTCTAACTTTATTCGTAGCGAAGATTCACGTACAAAACTCACCTTAAGGAACGGAGACAAAGTAGATCATCTTCCTACCAATAAGATTATAATCGAAGTTGATTCGGCAGCAGTAATAGAAAACAAAATCATTTCTCCGGACGATGCAGCTATCATGGAACAAGATGTCAGGATTATCTTGAATCCCGACCGCCAGATCCTTAAAGGAGGCATGGCTCAGCTTGATATATTTGCACAGAACAACTGGAAGAGGCCGGTCTATTATACTGCAGGAGCATTTGACGGTAGCCTGGGACTGGAGCCATACTATCAACTGGATGGACTTGCTTACAAAGTGGTGCCCATTAAGACCCCCCAGGAGAGTATCCTGGTGATGGGACGCATTGATCCGGAAAAGATGTACGACATTGTGATGAACAGATTTTCTTGGGGCCGAATGAATCAGGATGATGTCACCCTCGATTACTACTCCATCAGGACCCTGTCAGTGATACGGTTCAGAAATCTTCATACCCGTCTGGCAAAGGAGTTACTGGCAGCAGGTGACAGGGCAAGAGCTGTTGAGGTACTGGATCATTGCATGGAACTCGCACCACATCATGTTTTGCCCTACGACCAGTACATTGGTGGACTGACATTCCCTCAGAGAGATGGCAATACCATTCATCATGAAGGGATCATCGAAGTTTATTATATGTGCGGAGAGATGGAAAAGGCCAATGCATTGCTCAGCGAATACTACGATATCCTGAATCAGAAAATGAATTATTTTAATTCTTTAAAGCCCAGGTATAAGCAAATTGAGGAACAGGAGCATTATCAGACCATGGCACAGTTGGAAGAACTAAGGATGCTGTTAACTAATTACAGACAGGAAGACAAGTCGTTGGAACTGGGTTTTTAAGGCTATTTAGTGTCTGTCCACTCTACTTTATTGACAGACACTATTTAACCCTGTCTATCAGGTATTCAGCGAAAGCATAAAGTTCTGTTTTTCGATCATGGGGACTGTTAAGCTTATTGAGGCTGTCCAATGAAGCCTTGTAATAACTGTTGATCATCTTCTCAACCTTGATTTTAACCTGCAGGCTGTCTAAGATCCGGATAACTTCAGCCACTTTCTCCTCGGGGTCAAATGATTCTACGGTCAGCCACTTTGTCAGCTCTGTTTTCTTTTTTTCATCTGCCATTTTTAAGGCCGTAATCATCAGGATTGTCTTTTTATTATCCACAATGTCCATCCCCGGCTTTTTACCAAAAATTTCAGGATCACCATAAGCATCAAGCAGATCGTCCTGAAGCTGAAAAGCAATGCCCAGATCTCTTCCGAAAAAATACAATTCAGAAGCATCCTTTTCTGATGCCCCTCCGAGCATGGCCCCTATTTTTAAGCTAGCTGCAATCAGTACGGCCGTTTTTAACTCAATCATTTTGAGGTATTCCTCTTCATCAACCATCAACCGCTTCTCAAAATTCATATCCAGTTGCTGCCCTTCGCATACTTCAATGGCCGTCCGTGTAAACACCTCATTTACGTTTCGAAGCACTGCCCCCGGTGATTCATTTATAAACCTGCTCGCCAGGATCGACATCACATCACCCGAGAGGATTGCTATGTTTTCATCCCATTTCACATGAACCGTTTCATGTCCGCGCCGTAATTCCGACCGATCCATAATATCATCATGAAGCAGGGTAAAATTGTGAAAAAGTTCTATGGCCGTTGCAGGATGAAGCGCTGAATCAACCGATCCTGCAAACATATCACAGGCCAGCAACACAAGTGCCGGCCGTATCCTTTTTCCTCCGATGGAAAGTATGTACCTCACCGGATCATACAATTCTGAGGGTGTTTCCGGAAACCTGATATTTTCTAAGTGCTTCTCAATAAGCTTTTGTGCTTCGGCTAGTGTATACATGGTCTTAAATTCAATAAATAATTTACCTCTTCAGGATGGGGTTCCTAAGGTAATTCCATTTTTTCCCTGGTACAAGGAAAGCCAATGATTTTTAACCACAATTATTTTTGAACTTTGGCATGTCCATTGCCGTTAATATTACAATTTGATTAAGGCAGGAGTTTGCCTTTTAATGCTTAAATTTGGACTTTAAATTTTATCCTGATGATTAAAACAATCAAAAGATTTCAATTCGTAATAATTATTCTCGTATTTATACATGGTTTGTTATCTGGCCAGGGATATGAGATCAAACTGGAAGCTTCCGATTTTGCAGGTCGGGAGGTAATCCTCGCTGAATATTTTGCGACCCGGATGATCCCGAAAGATACAGCACAAGTCAGTCTGACGGGTGAGGCAGTTTTTTCAGGAGATACGCCATTCGAAGGCGGATTATACGTCTTCTATTTTAATCCGGCGTACAATCTTGACTTCCTCCTGGATAAGGATCAGTTTTTCAAAGTCGTTGTGGACAGTTCTGACCTGGTAGCCAAAACCACTTTTACCGGATCCACCGACAATGATCTGTTTTATACCTACAAGAGATATCTTGCCAAAAAAAGAAAGGTCCAGGACAATTATGCCCGACAGCTTGCTGAGGCTGACAATATTTCAGATTCAAGCTGGATCAATAATAAGATGGCTAAACTTAATGAGGAGATGACTGCTTATGTTGATGGGATAATCTCAGAAAACAGATCCACCTTCTTTGCAACTTTTCTACTCGCCATGAAACAACACAATGCCCCCGAAGAGATCCTAAGGGGCACAAAACGGCAGCGTGATTCCATCCGCTATGAATATTACAGGGAACATTATTTCGATGATTTTGACCTTTCCGACCTGCGGCTGCTACATACCCCACTGTACGAAACAAAGCTAAAAACCTATATAAACAATGTGGTCCCCCGACATCCCGATTCCTTGATCGTTGCCGTGGACCAACTGATGGAAAAGTCCCGGTCCCATGAAGCAATCTTCCGGTACATGCTCATAACACTCTTCAATAACTTTGCAGAAAGTAAAATAATGGGAATGGACAAAGTATATTTCCATATCGCAGAAAAATATTACATCCCTGAAGCTACCTGGAGCAGTACGGACTTTATTGATAAACTCCGTGAAAATCTGGAAAAGAGTAAACCAACCTTCATAGGCAATATTGCCCCGGATATCGAACTGAAGGGTATTCCATCGGAACATTTCCAGATGGCTCAGATGGACGACGATATTAAAAAAGATCCCCACGTGGGACAGAATTTCAACCTCGTTGATATTCCGGCGGAGTATACGTTACTATATTTCTGGGAAGCTGATTGCGGTCATTGTAAAAAATCCACACCTGAACTATACGAAGTATATATGAAATACAGGGAACAGGAGGTGATGGTAGTGGCGGTCCATGTGATCAACTCCGTTGAGGGAAAGGTAAAATGGGTGGATTTTGTGAATGAACATGAATTGTATGACTGGTACAACTGCTGGAGCCCATACAACAATGATTTCAGGAATCAATACAATCTGCTTAGCTTCCCGCAACTCTTACTGCTGGATCATGATAAGAAAATCATTGCGAAAAGTCTTTCGCCGGAACAGGCTGACAATATTTTAAACAGATTAATAAAAAATTAATCATAATTACCGGGAATTTTATGGCATTTAAAAAGATTTTGTTAAAACTGGAAGACGGGACCGTATTTGAAGGATACTCTTTTGGTTATGAAGGAAGTACAGCAGGTGAAGTGGTGTTTAATACGGCCATGACCGGTTATCCTGAAAGTCTTACCGACCCTTCTTACCGAGGTCAGATACTGGTCCTGACTTATCCCATTGTCGGGAACTACGGAGTTCCGGCTGAGACGGAAGAGAATAATATGTACCGGTTTTTTGAGTCACATTCCCTCCATATATCTGCATTGATCATCAGCGATTATTCCGACGAATATTCCCACTGGAATGCCGAAAAGAGCCTGGGTGAATGGCTCACTGAAAACAAGATTCCCGGAATATTCGGAATTGACACACGAATGCTCACAAAGCTTTTACGTGAAAAGGGATCCATGCTCGGTAAGGTAATTTTCGATAACCAGGAGCCCGAATGGTACGACCCCAACCAGGTAAATCTGGTTGAACAGGTAACCATCAGGAAGAAGGAATCTTACGGTTCAGGTAAAAACAAGATCTTACTGATAGACTGCGGAGTTAAATTCAATATCATCCGTTATCTGCTTGAAAGGGATACCACGGTGATCAGGGTCCCCTTCGACCATGATATTTCCGGTGAGGATTATGACGGATTATTTATCTCCAATGGTCCGGGTGACCCCAAGCTATGCCGTGCAACCATTGAACAGCTCTCAATAGCATTTAAGAATGATACCCCCATATTTGGTATCTGCCTGGGAAACCAGTTAATGGCACTGGCTGCCGATGCCGACACGTACAAGCTAAAATATGGCCACAGAAGTCATAACCAGCCGGTCCTGAAGGTTGGTACAGACAAAGCCTATATCACTTCACAAAATCATGGTTTTGCCATTGATAATGACACCCTGAACGACGACTGGGAACCGCTGTATATCAATTTGAACGATCAGACCAATGAGGGGATGAAGCATAAAACCAAGCCCTTCTTCTCCACACAGTTCCACCCGGAAGCTTCAGGTGGGCCAACAGATACGGCGCACCTATTCGATGAATTCATTGATATGATAGAAGCGGCAAAGCGGTAGGCGGAACACTTTTAACGGTTTAATGCAATACTAAGCGCGTATTTGTCCTTCGCCGTAAATCACATATTTTGTGGTTGTGAGTTCCTTTAGTCCCATGGGCCCCCTGGCATGCAACTTCTGTGTGCTGATACCGATTTCGGCGCCATATCCGAATTCAAATCCATCGGTGAACCTGGTAGAGGCATTAACATAAACGGCTGCCGCATCTACCCTGTCCAGGAAGAACTGGGCATTCCCGTAGTTGGAGGTAACGATGGATTCGGAGTGGGACGAACCATACTTATGGATATGGGATATGGCTCCTTCCAGTGAATCAACCACCTTTACACTCATGATATAATCCAGGTACTCGGTATAATAGTCCTCTTCCGTGGCTGGTTTTGCATCCTTGAATAATTTGCAAACCGTGTCATCACCCCTTATCTCAACATGGGCGTCAACCAGTGCTTTGCAAATAACCGGAATCGCCTTTTCGGCCACATCTGCATGGATCAGCAAGCTCTCCGCTGCATTACAAACACCTGGACGATGGGTCTTTGAGTTGACCGTGATGTCCCTGGCCATATCCAGGTCCGCCGAGGAATCCACAAAGACATGGCAATTCCCTACCCCGGTCTCAATAACAGGCACCGTGCTGTTTTGTACCACTGCCTGGATAAGACCTTCTCCTCCTCTTGGAATCAGAATGTCCAGATAATCATTCAGCTTCATCAGTGCATTGGCACTTTCACGTGTTGTATTGGTTACCAGCTGGATCATATCCGGATTAAATCCTTGTGCCTTGATTACTTCTCTGAAAATTTTTACGATGGCCAGGTTTGAATTGAATGCCTCCTTACCGCCCCTGAGAACACATACATTTCCAGTTTTGATACACAAACCACCCACATCAGCAGTAACATTGGGTCTCGATTCATAAATCACCCCAACAACTCCCAACGGGACACGCTTTTTCCCAATCATTAACCCATTTGGCCGCTTTTTCATCTCCAGCACTTCACCAATCGGGTCCTCCAGTGCACCAATCTGCCTCAATCCTTCTGCAATACCGGCTATTTTTTTCTCATCCAGGGTCAACCGCTCCACGATAGCTCCGGTCAGACCCAACTCCTTTGCCTGAATCAGATCCTTGCTGTTCTCTTTCAGAATATCGGCGGTTGCCGAAACCAGCTTTGTGGCCACTCCATGAAGTATGGCGTCCTTCTCGCTGGTGGCAAGGTGTGCAAGTTCATAGGAGGCCTGTTTTGCTTTTTTTCCAATTTCAATAATCTCTTTCATAATTTTTCCTTCTTTTCAAGATGACTTCATTTCTGTAGATTTGCTAACGAACAGGGTGCCGGATTGTCTTCCCTCCAATATATCATATACCACATTTGCATCAGTACCCTCTGCAATTACAACATCAATATTTTTCTGACGGCATAGTTCCGCTGCTTCGATCTTCGATTGCATACCACCGGAACCAAGTCCCGACTTACCGCTGGTAATGATCTCCTTCAGATCAGTTCCGGCCTTCATTACTGTTGATACCTGTTTGGCGTCACTGTTTTCATGGGGATTGTCGGTAAACACACCGTCCGTGGTAGTTAAAATGATCAACAGGTCCGCATTGATCAGTTCCGCCACCTGGGCTGAAAGCATATCATTATCGCCAAATTCAATCTCCACGGTGGAGATTGCGTCATTTTCGTTGATCACCGGAATAACACCCATCTCCAACAACCGAAGGATCGTATTTCGGGCATTGGTTCTTCTGACTTCATGCTCAATACCATCCCTGGTAAGTAAAACCTGGCCAATAACCTGGTTATATTCCTTAAAAAAAGTTTCATACATTCGTAAAACGGCTGCCTGCCCGACAGATGCCAGGGCCTGCTTCTCAACAATGCTTTCCGGTTTGGTATTCAGATTCAAAACCCCCATTCCGGCACCAACGGCACCGGATGTAATCAGGATAATTTCCTTCCCTTCATTCTTTAATCCTGCAATTACCCTGGCCAGCATCTCAATCCTTAACAGGTTGATCTTACCGTCCTCATGGGTTATCAGCGCCGTACCCACTTTGATAATGATCCGGTGTTTATTCTTCAATAATTCTCTGTGATTCATCATTCTGTTTTTTTAAATTTCAGGTTTCCCTATTCTTTAGTTCCTTCACGACCCGCTTCCCTGACTGGTTACAGACTGCCGGTAATATTCTTTCAACGATTCAAACAGCTCTTCCACCGGTTTGATCGCAATTTCCTTTTGTACTTTTATCATCTTTTCACCGATCCTGTCGAGTCCGGGATTACCAATGCTCCCCACATGGGTATAAGTACTTCCCCTGCCGGCTTTGTACTGACCCGATGCGATCTCGCTTGCAACTTCCCGGTAAGCATCCCTGAAAGACTTGCCCTCCATCACCTTTTTGTTTACCTCTTCCACCGAAAATATATGCGCATACTTTTCATTTTCAAGTATGCCCTCCCTGGGCTGCATATCCGATACCATCAGTTTCATCATCGACAAACAGTTATGAATTTTTTCTATACCAGGAAACAAAATTTCCTTTGTGAGCTGGAAATCCCTGTGATAACCAGAAATCAGGTTGCCTGATAAACCGTTTAACATGGATGGCAGTTGAATAACCATATTGGAATGTGCCCTGATAAGCTCAAGTACATCGGGGTTTTTCTTGTGAGGCATAATACTTGAACCGGTAGTAAGCTCATCACTGAAAGAGATAAAGCGCATATCGTGGTTCATAAACAGGATCATATCTGATGCCAGTCTTGACATGGTAGAGGCCAGTGCGCTCAGTCCAAAAGCCATGTACGATTCCATTTTACCCCTGCTGAGCTGTGAAGAAACTGAACTGACCTGAAGTTCACTGAACCCGGCCAACCGGGTTGTAAGGTCCCTGTCCACAGGAAACGAAGAGCCGTAACCTGCTGCAGATCCCAGCGGGTTCTGATCAAGAACTTTAATTATACCTGAGGCAAGTCGTAAGTCATCAACCAGCGACTCCGCGTATGCTCCCAGCCATATCCCGATAGATGATGGCATCGCCACCTGGGTGTGGGTGTAACCGGGGATCAGAATCTTACTGAAGGTCCCGGCCTGCTTCAACAATGTGCCGAACAGGGCTGTTGTTTCCTCAACAATCAACCGATATTCCTCTTTCATGAACAGGTGCATTGCTGTCATCACCTGGTCGTTCCTGGAACGTGCCGTATGGATCTTCTTCCCTGCATCGCCTACCTTGGTAACCAGGTAATTCTCCAGATGGCTGTGAATGTCCTCCTCATCCGGACCCAATCGAAATTCCGGTTTGACCGTTTCCGGGTAGTAGTCCGCCAGTGCTTCGGCCAGCTCCTTTGCCTCTTCGCGGATCAGTAAACCTGTCTCTCCCAGCATAATCACATGTACCATTGAACCGATCACATCATAGGGAGCAAGAACTTGATCAAATACCCGGTCATTACCCACTGTAAACTTCAGGACCTCTTCCTTTGTTTTAATATCCTTATCCCACAGTTTCATAGTTCAGTTTTGACGATTTTTTCAAGTAGATTTCCATAGATCTCTATGGCTTGTTCCAATTCGGAAATATGTATATACTCATTGGCCGTATGTGAGCGGGATGAATTTCCGGGACCGATCTTTACAGCAGGTATTTCAAGCAGCGCCATGTCAGAAAGGGTCGGTGATCCGAATGGAGACAGTTTCATATCATTAAGAAGTTTACATACCGGATGATTTTCGCTTAAAAATGAGCTTTTTAACCGCATAGATCTTGCGATCAATTCTGAATTGCACCGGGCTCCTAAAAGCTCCAGTAGCCGTTCATTTGGATAACGATCATTGCTTCTGACATCGATCACGAAATGACATTTCGATGGCACCACATTATGATCCCTGCCAGCTTTGATCATGGTAATGTTCATGGAAGGATCTTTCAGCCAGGCAGAATGATCCGTAAATTCTATTTTACGAATTTTATCAATATCAACTAAAGCTTTATATATAGCGTTTTCGCCTTCATTCCTCGCTGCATGTCCGGATATACCGCTTGCAGTGGCATCCACAACCATGAGTCCACGTTCAGCAATTGCAGGCTGCATGCCGGTTGGCTCGCCAACAATGGCAAATTTTAACCCGGGCAACTTCCTGATAACAGAAGATAAACCATTTTTTCCGCTGATCTCCTCTTCCGCAGAGATCACTAATACAACGCTGTCCGCCAATGCTTGTTCAATCAGACCCCTGTATGCGGCAATCATGGAAACGACAGAAGCGCCTGCATCATTGCTTCCCAGCCCAATGATCTTATCCTCTTCTTTTACTGGCAGAAAGGGATCTGAATCCCATCCTTCACCCGGGGACACCGTATCGAGGTGTGAATTAAGCAATATAGTTGCTTCAGCCGGGTCGTTGCCTCCGGTAACAATCAGGTTGTTCTTTAACCGTTTCATCGTGAACCCCTCCTGCCGAAGCCATGATTCGAGAAAATCGGCACGTGTCTCCTCCCTTCTGCTCAGGGATGGAATGGCCAGGATCTGCACAAGCAGATCAATGTATTTTTCTGTCTCCTTCATTTTAAGTTACTAATACCTGCATAGGAGGTAATAATACCCTTGATCAACGCTGAGCTTAACCCGTAATGCTCCATTTCATTCAACCCTGCAATGGTACATCCCATTGGCGTTGTTACTTTATCAATCTCCCTTTCAGGGTGGTTTCCTGTGCTTAGTAATATTTGTGCTGCACCTTTGGCCGTCTGGGCGGCAATCAATCCGGCCTCCCCGGCATGAAATCCAATCTGTATTCCTCCCTGTGTTTCAGCTCGTATAAACCGGAGGAAAAAAGCGATACCACAGGCAGCCAGAATCGTTGCTGCAGGCATAAGCTTCTCCAGTACTATCATGGTGGATCCCAGGGGATCAAAAAGGTCTACAACGATCTGCTCAGCTTCAGAGTCATTTCCGGCAATACAGGTCATCGACTCACCAAATTCAACGGCGGTATTCGGCATGATCCTTACCACGGGGACTTTCTTTTCGGTCCATGCTTCAATTTCCTGCATGGATACCCCCGATACTACGCTTACCAGGATATGCTTCCCGGGTTTCAATTCCGGCAGAATCTCTTTGATCACCTCTTCCGCCTGTCCTGGCAATACTGCAAGAATAATTATGTCCGACTCCTGAACCAGCTCCGTATTGCTGGTTTTGACCGTCATCCCCAGCTGGCCGTATTCATTCAGCAAATCCTTTTTTCTGCGGCTGATGAAGATGCTTTTGCCATCGTGGCCGCCATGATTTACAAGTCCGCGCGCGATTGCTCCACCGATATTTCCTGCACCAATTATTCCGATTTTATTCATCTCTATAAATATTATTTAAAGTCTTATCATTTAATCAGTTATAAATTCCCTTTTTTCTTCTGGGGACTTGTTACATCACATCATCATTAGGTATTTATATGGTGTTTGCCGAACCAAACAAAGTGAGTTCACGTTGGTCGGTTCACTCGGTTCTGCGTTATGCTCGTCGGGAAATCATCCCTGATTTTTTCGATACCAGATTTTCTGCTGGTTTGCAAGCATTTTTGTAAACCCGTCCACATCTGTAGCGCTCCAGTCGCGATTTTCTTCCCCGTAAGCAGCAAATTCGCTGTCCATCAGGTCAAATTCACTGGTAACTCCCGTTACGATATGATGATATGGCCGGAGTCGGAGAGTCACCTTCCCTGTTACATTCTTCTGTGATGATTCCAGAAAATCTTCCAGGTTTCGCATAACCGGTTCAAGAAACTGCGCTTCGTGGACGAACATCCCGTACCAGCTTCCGATCTGTTCTTTCCAGTGAAGCTGCCACCTTGTAAGTACATGTTTTTCCAGGGCCAGGTGTGCATCAATCAGCACCCTTGGAGCGGCAGCTTCAAATCCCACACGTCCCTTAATACCTATTATGGTATCCCCCACATGCACATCCCTTCCCAGGGCGTATTCGGAACCGATCTTCTCCACAGTTCTTATTGCCTCTACCGGCGCCATTGTCTGTCCATTGACACCACAGGGCTCTCCCATTTTAAATTCAATTTCCAGAATCTCGGTCCCCGCTTTGGGTGCTCCGGAGGGATATGCACTTTCAGGCAGCTCCAAGTTGCTTGTCAGCGTCTCCCTGCCACCGATACTGGTTCCCCATAACCCTTTATTGATGGAATAGGCCACCTCTTTTTTCTCCATCTGAATGCCGTTATCTGCAAGATACGCCACCTCATTTTCACGGGATATCTTTAAGTCACGAATCGGGGTTACCACCTCAATGTCCGGGGCAAGAACACCTATGGTAAGATCAAACCGAACCTGATCATTACCGGCAGCCGTGGATCCATGGGCTATTTTTTTAAAGCCTTTAGCCTTGGCATATTCCACCAATGCGATGGCCTGAAAGGATCGTTCGGAACTTACCGAAAGCGGGTAATTCCGGTTCCTCAATGCATTCCCAAATAGCATGTACCGGATACATTTCCCATAGTAATTGTCCGTAGCATCCAGCACTTTGTGGGATACTATGCCAAGTTTTTTTGCATGAAGTTCAATTCTTTCCAGCTCGGCTGAATCAAATCCACCCGTATTCACAATGGCGGAGTGAACTTCGTAATTCTGCTCCTTAGCCAGGTAAACGGCACAAAAAGAGGTGTCAAGTCCACCACTCAGTGCCAGCAAAATTTTTTCCCTGTTTTTCATTGAGGATTTTGTTTAACTATGCTGCTTTGCTATTTTTTTTTCTGCCTTTGGCCTCTTTCTCTTCGGCCGGACTTTGCTTCAGCATCGCTGTGCAAAGGCACTGGGTTCTTCTGGTACGCACCAGAATGTCGTAATATGGGCATGTCTGGCATCCTTTCCAGAAATCATCATCCGTGGTAAGCTCAGAAAAAGTTACCGGATGGTAACCGAGACTACTGTTTATTTTCATTACAGCCAGACTTGTGGTCAGACCGAAAAGTCTTGCTTCAGGAAATAACCTGGCAGAAAGTTCCAGCGCTTTGGCCTTGATACTGCTGGCCAATCCCTGTCCCCTGAAATCAGGATTCACCACCAACCCGCTGTTAGCAACGAATTTATTATGGCCCCATGATTCAATGTAGCAGAATCCGGCCCATGTTCCATCGGAATGGACTGCGATGATCGCCTTTCCCTCAAGAATCTTCTTCGAAAGGTAATCCCTGTCCCTGACAGCGATACCCGTTCCTTTTACCTTCGATGCACTTAGAATTCCTTGTTCAATATCATCAAGATAAACAAGATCCTTCTCCTCTGCGATGTATATTTCAAATTTCATCATTAATATATGATTTTGATCGGATAATTTTTCTGGTTAAGCCGGTTCTCTTCACCGTGGGTTCATTCTCCATTCCCCCGGGTGTTCAGATTGGAACCGTTAATGCACGTTTTCATTTCTGAATACAGGCATTCTGGCTTTCAGCAGGTTTGCAAGGTCGCTTTTTGTTACTCCGTCCCTGGGAATGATCAGAATCGTATCATCACCGGCTATGGTTCCTGCAATTTCATAGGAATTCAGGTTATCCAATGCATAAGCTATACCGCTGGCGTGCCCCGGTAATGTTTTCATTATAGCCATCCCCTGTGCAAAATCAATAGAAACGAAGCCTGATATGGGAAGATCCTCATTTTCAGTGGGGTCATTTAACTGCCGCTCTGTAAGCATATAAATGTATCCCTTATCACTGTCAGGCATCTTGGCAACTTTCAAATATTTGAGGTCCCTCGAAAGGGTGGCCTGTGTCATAGAAAAACCTTCGTTTTCAAGTAGTGCCAGTAACTCCTCCTGGGAAGAAATACTCGAACTGTTGATCAACCGCCTTATCGCCATTAACCTGCCATTCCTCTCTTTCATATTGTATATTTATACATTTATTATGCAAATTTATACATTTTTTTATAAACCAATACAATATTCTGTCTTTTTTTTCTAATTTTGGCTCCCGGATCATCGTATACCGGACGCAAATATTACCGGATTGATCTCCATAAATAAATACCACATAAACATGATTGAAAAAATCAACAAAGTACTGATACTGGGCTCCGGCGCACTGAAAATTGGAGAGGCCGGAGAATTTGACTACTCAGGATCCCAGGCGCTGAAGGCGTTAAGGGAAGAAGGGGTCAAAACAGTACTGATCAATCCCAATATCGCAACCGTGCAAACATCGGAGGGTGTGGCAGATGAGATTTATTTTCTGCCCATCACCCCTTATTTTGTGGAACGGGTTATCCAGAAAGAGCAGCCCGATGGTGTTTTGCTGGCCTTCGGAGGGCAGACGGCACTAAATTGTGGTGTTGAACTGTACCAGCAGGGAATTCTGGAAAAATATAATGTCCGGGTGCTGGGAACCCCGGTGCAAGCCATCATGGATACGGAAGACAGGGAATTGTTTGCTGGCAAGCTGAGGGAGATCAACGTTAAAACTCCACGTAGTATCGCGGTTACCACTGTGAAGGATGCACATGCAGCATCTGAAAAGCTGGGGTTCCCGATTATCATCAGAGCTGCTTATACCCTTGGCGGACAGGGAAGTGGGTTTTGCGGTAATCGGGAAGAGTTGCAGAAGCTGGCCGACAATGCATTCTCCTATTCAAAACAGATCCTGGTGGAGGAGTCTTTGAAGGGATGGAAAGAGGTGGAATATGAAGTTGTACGTGATAAGTACGACAACTGTATCACCGTATGTAATATGGAGAACTTTGATCCGCTGGGGATCCATACCGGTGAAAGTATTGTGGTGGCACCCTCCCAGACATTAACCAACAGTGAGTACCATAAATTACGAAAGCTTTCCATTGAGATCATACGGCACATTGGTATTATCGGGGAGTGTAATGTGCAATATGCCCTGGATCCGGAATCGGAAGATTACAGGGTAATTGAAGTGAATGCCCGGCTCTCCAGGTCCTCGGCCCTTGCGTCCAAGGCCACCGGATATCCTCTTGCATTCATCGCAGCCAAACTTGGGTTGGGGTATGGCTTACACGAGCTGAAAAATTCCATTACCAAGACAACATCCGCTTTTTTTGAACCGGCACTGGACTATATTGTCTGTAAAATTCCCCGGTGGGATCTCAACAAATTCACAGGGGTTTCCAGATTGATCGATTCCAGTATGAAATCGGTGGGGGAGGTAATGGCCATAGGCCGCACCTTTGAAGAAGCCATCCAGAAAGGGATCAGGATGATAGGGCAGGGGATGCACGGTTTCGTGGGTAACCAGAATCTGGAATTTGGGGATATAGACAAGGAGCTTACCCAGCCCACCGACATGCGTATCCTTGTAATTGAGAAAGCGTTGGAACAAGGTTATACCATAGATAAAATCCACGATCTAACAAAAATTGACAAGTGGTTTTTGGTAAAACTGAAAAATATTTTCGATCTGAAAAATGAAATTGAAAAAGTCAACTCACTGGAAGAAATGAGTGATGAACTGCTCCTGAGATCAAAAGTGGCCGGATTCAGCGATTTCCAGCTGGCCCGCCTCATCCTGAACGGGGATGTGACGGAAGAGATGCAGCTGGTGAGGGAATACAGGAAAAAAAGGAAAATCCTTCCATCCGTGAAACAGATCGACACACTGGCCGCTGAATACCCTGCCAAAACCAATTATCTTTACCTCACATACAGCGGTAAGGAGCATGATATTGGTTTTAACGACGACGGGAAATCGGTGGTTGTGCTTGGTTCGGGGGCATACAGGATCGGCAGTAGCGTGGAATTTGACTGGTGCAGCGTAAATGCCCTGAAAACAGTAAATGAAGCAGGTTACCGGTCGATCATGATCAATTATAACCCAGAGACCGTCTCCACGGATTACGACATGTGTGACCGCCTCTATTTTGATGAATTGTCTTACGAAAGGGTCATGGACATACACGACCTGGAGAATCCCAAAGGCGTGATCGTTAGTGTGGGGGGCCAGATTCCCAATAACCTGGCCATGCGATTACATCATTCGGATGTTAAAGTACTGGGTACCTCCCCCAACTCCATCGATAATGCCGAGAACAGGCACAAATTCTCCATGTTGCTGGACAAGCTGGGAATCGACCAGCCAAGGTGGAGGGAGTTAACCAGCCTGGCCGAGATTAAAGAATTTGTAACGGTGGTGGGATATCCGCTGTTGGTCCGTCCCTCCTATGTATTGTCGGGAGCCGCCATGAACGTAGTCTCCAACAGTGAGGAGTTGGAACACTTTCTGACACTGGCCACTAATGTGTCAAAACAGTACCCTGTGGTGGTCTCGGAATTCATAGAACAGGCCAAGGAGATTGAGATCGATGCCGTTGCGAAGGAGGGTGAATTGTTCTCCTATGCCATCTCTGAGCACGTTGAATTTGCCGGCGTACATTCGGGAGATGCCACCATGGTATTCCCCCCGCAGAAGATTTATTTTGAAACGGTCAGACGGATTAAGAAGATAGCCCGTCAGCTTGCCGAAGCACTGGAAATTTCCGGACCATTTAATATGCAGTTCCTGGCCAAAGATAACGATATAAAGGTGATCGAATGCAACCTCAGGGCTTCCAGGAGCATGCCCTTTGTCTCCAAAGTTCTGAAAATCAATCTTATCGACCAAGCTACTCGTGTTATGCTACAACTGCCTGTTGAAAAGCCGCACAAATCGATCTTCGACTTGGAACATATAGGCTGCAAAGCCCCCCAGTTTTCCTTTTCACGTCTGAAACAGGCCGATCCGGTATTGGGTGTGGATATGTCCTCCACAGGTGAAGTGGGATGCATTGGAGATAACTATTATGAAGCGATCCTGAAAGCGATGTTATCCGTGGGGTACACCATCCCGAAAAAGAATATCCTGCTGTCCACCGGGCCTATGCGGTCGAAGGTTGAGCTTGTCAACTCATGCCGCATGCTTATTGAACGTGGATATAACCTGTATGCCACCCACGGTACCCATGAATTCATGAACCTGAATGGTATAGAATCCATTGATCTCTCGTGGCCCGATGAGGAGACCAAACCAAATGTGCTGGATCATATAGCCGGCGGACAGATCGACCTGGTGATCAACATCCCGAAAAACCTTACATCCCACGAACTCTCCAATGATTATACCATCCGGCGTTCGGCTGTGGATTTCAATGTTCCGCTGATCACCAATGCCAGGCTGGCCAGTGCATTTATATACGCCATTTGTAAAATGGAACTGGATGATATTTCCATTAAAAGCTGGGGGGAGTATCATTAACCAAAGGTAACAGGTAACCCGCAAAATACAGATTACAATTCACCATGCCCGGTTATCCGTTCAGTGCCTCAGCACCACCGACGATTTCTATAATTTCATTGGTAATGGACGCCTGGCGCGCTTTATTGTACTCAAGGGCAAGATCCTTCAGCAGCTCGGTCGCATTATCAGTAGCCTTGTGCATGGCTGTCATCCTTGCTCCATGTTCAGAAGCGTTTGAGTCCAGGATCGCTTTAAAAAACTGAAGCTTCAGGGACCTGGGGATTAATTCCCTCACAATATATTCTTTGGTGGGTTCGAAAATATAATCAGCATTTACCTCGCGGCCGTCCTGATTTGCTAGTTCTTCCATTTTAACCGGAAGGAACTGCTCGGTGGTCAGGATTTGTGTGGCTGCATTTCTGAACTGGTTATAGACGATTTCCACATGGTCATATGTTCCTTTTACATACATATTCATAACCATTTCCGAGATTTTTACAGTATTCTCAAAGGAAAGTTCATCGAAAATATCGCTACCGTTATAAATAACGTTGTAACCATTTCTTAAAAGAAACTCGTACCCTTTCTTGCCAATGGCCAGAAAATGCACCTGCCCTGCCATCATCTGTTCTTTATAATTGTCGAGGGCAGTATGGATCGACGCCTTTATTACATTACTGTTGAAGGCGCCACATAACCCCCTGTTCGAAGTAACAAGAACCAGTAAAATAATTTCATTATCGCGTACCCTGGCATATTTATTTTCCTCATCCTCCTGGAGGCTTCCACTGATATTCCCCAATATTTCCTGCATTTTTTCTATATAGGGTCTTAACTGTACGATGGCATCCTGGGCCTTTTTCAGCTTGGCTGCAGACACCATTTTCATGGCACTGGTGATCTGTCGTGTTGAAGCAACCGATTCGCGTCTTACCCGTATCTCTTTCAGTGTAGCCATCTGGTCTCTGTAATTTTGAGCGTGAATAATGAAGCAACCATCATACCGCCCTTAAACGATCCTATTTTTTTATTCTATCCACGATTTCCTTAGCAACGGTCTCAAGCACTCCTGTAATCTCATCATTCAGTTTGCCCTCACTTAATTGCTTCAGTACATCTTTATGTTTAAGTTCAAGGAATTCCAAAAATTCTTTTTGAAACTGAGCCACCTGGTTTATCTCTATTTCTCCCAGTAATCCTTTTGTTCCGCAATAGATAATGGCGATCTGTTTTTCTACGGGGAACGGGGAATATTGCCCCTGCTTCAGAATTTCAACATTTTTTCTACCCTTATCGAGTACCGCCTTTGTGGCAGCATCCAGATCGGATCCGAATTTTGCAAATGCTTCCAGTTCCCGAAACTGTGCCTGATCCAGTTTCAGCGTACCGGCAATCTTTTTCATTGCCTTGATCTGCGCATTACCTCCAACCCTGGACACAGAAATTCCCACATTAATTGCCGGACGAATACCTGAATTAAACAGATTCGACTCCAGAAAGATCTGGCCATCGGTAATGGAAATTACGTTGGTGGGAATATAGGCCGACACGTCACCAGCCTGTGTTTCGATAATCGGTAAAGCTGTAAGTGATCCGCCTCCTTTCACAATGGGTCTGATGGATTCCGGAAGGTCGTTCATTTTACGGGCGATATCATCCGACTCGATGACTTTGGCTGCTCTCTCGAGTAATCTTGAGTGCAGGTAAAAAACATCCCCCGGATATGCTTCACGTCCGGGCGGTCTCCTTAGCAGGAGTGATACCTCCCTGTAAGATACGGCCTGCTTGGAAAGATCATCATAAATGATCAGTGCCGGCCGGCCGGTGTCACGGAAGTATTCCCCAATGGTACATCCTGCGAATGGTGCATAAAACTGAAGGGCAGCAGGGTCAGACGCTGTTGCCATAACGATCACGGTATAATCCATCGCTCCGTGTTTCTCCAGCGTATTCAACACATTTGCAACAGTACTTCCTTTTTGTCCGATGGCCACATAAATGCAATAGACCGGTTCTCCCCTGTCAAAAAATTCCTTCTGGTTAATGATGGTATCAATCGCAATTGCCGTCTTACCTGTCTGACGGTCGCCAATGATCAACTCCCTTTGTCCCCTTCCGATCGGGATCATCGCGTCGATGGCTTTCAACCCTGTTTGCAGAGGTTCATTCACCGGCTGTCTGAAAATCACTCCCGGAGCTTTGCGCTCCAGAGGCATTTCATACAGGTCTCCCGTAATCGGACCTTTACCATCCAGCGGTTCCCCAAGTGTGTTGATCACACGTCCAAGTAACTTTTCCCCGACTTTTATAGAGGCTATGCGTTTGGTTCTCTTGACAGTATCTCCCTCTTTTATCTTTTCGGAAGAGCCAAGCAATACCGCTCCGACATTATCCTCTTCCAGGTTCAGCACTATACCCATAACACCACTGTCAAATTCGATAAGTTCATTCGCCTGAACCCTGTTGAGACCATAAATCCGGGCGATACCATCGCCCACCTGGAGTACGGTTCCCACCTCTTCCAGTTCAACATCACTTGTGAATCCTTCAAGTTGTTTTTTTAGTATCTCTGAGACCTCCGAAGGTTTGATTTGGGTCATATTCTATTTTTTTCAGTTAGTTCAACAGTTGTTTCTTTAATTTATTCAGACTGGAAGCAACACTCGCATCATACTGCAGGTCATCTATCCTGATTACAAATCCTCCGATCAACGCCGCATTGTCGATGCCCTCCAGTTCAACCGGTGAATTGAGTGTCTCCTCAATTACCTTTTTAACCCTCATTCTGGTCGCTTCAGGAACCGATGATGCACTGGTGAATATTGCTGTTTTAATTTTGTGGTGTTTTTTATACTGCGCTATAAAATTCCTTGCAATGCCGGGAACGAACTGTTCCCTTCCGTTCCTGATCAACAGGGTGAGCAGCGACAAGGTGAGTGCATGAACCCGTTTACCAAAAAGGTTATTCATAATCTCTCTCTTCTCCGAGTCCTTTATGACAGGGGTCAGCAACAGGTACTGAAAATCAGGCAACAGGCATGTTGCCTGTACCTCCTCCATGTCTTTCCTTACCTGGTCCTGAATATTTTTCTCCAGTGCGCTTTGGAAAAGTGCCCTGGCATACCTGACCGATATTTTACTGTCGTTCATAGCTTAAATCAGTTCAAATCAATATCATCGATCAGTTTACCAATAAGCTCCTTTTGTTCCTTATCGTCACTGAGCTTTTGTTTCAGTACTTTTTCCGCTATCTCAATGGATAACGTGGCTATCTCTACCTTCATTTCGTTTATAGCAGACAGTTTTTCGTTCTGTATGGCTGCCTTTGCGTTCTTCAGGAGTTTTGCAGCCTCTTCGCCCGCCTTTTCCTTTGCCTCCGCAATGATATTATCTTTCACATCACGTGCCTCCCTCATCACTGCATCCCGTTCCGCCTTTGCTTCAGCAAGAATCTTTTCATTATCAGATTTTAGCTGAGCCATCTCCTCTCGTGCTTTCTCAGCTGATTCCAATGCCTTTCGGATACTTTCATTTCGTGTATTCACTGCAGAAAGTATGGCCGGCCAGGCAAACTTACGGAGTACCAGAAGAAGGATCAAAAAGAAGACCGTGGTCCAGAAGATCATTCCTATTCCGGGTGTTACAAGATCCATTGTATTGTTTTTTTAATTGTTATTCAAACAAAACGACCTGTAACCAACCGTTACAGGTCGTTCAATTTTATGCGTTGTCAGATAGCAGGGCTACTACTATTGCAAACAATGCAACACCTTCAATCAGTGCAGCTACAATAATCATGGCGGTTTGAATTTTACCTGTTGCTTCCGGTTGACGTGCAATAGCTTCCATAGCTTTTCCACCAACCCATCCGATTCCCATCGATGCCCCGATTACCGCGAGCGCTGCTCCAATTGCTGCAAATGTACCTGTCATAATAATTAAGTGTTAATTTAGAAATATTAATCGTGGTGATGCTCTGGCATCGCCAATCCAATAAACAATGCTGAAAGAAGTGTGAAAATATATGCCTGAAGAAATGCAACCAACAATTCTACCATATCCATAAATATGACCAGTACCAATGAAGGAACAGACATGAACACACTCTTGAAAATAAATATCAATGAAACCAAACTGAGTATGATGATATGTCCGGCTGTGATGTTTGCAAAAAGCCGGACCATCAAAGCAAACGGCTTGGTGATCACTCCAATAAGTTCAACCGGGATCATGATGGGAAGCAACCATACAGGCACGCCTGGAGTGGCAAAAATATGTCTCCAGTACCCTTTATTGCTATTCAGGTTTGTAATCACCAGCGTGAATGTGGCCAGCACCATGGTTACCGCTATATTTCCTGTAACATTCGCCCCGAAAGGGAAAAAGGGAATCAGCCCCATCAGGTTATTTATCAGGATGAAGAAGAAAACAGTTAATAGATAGGGCATGAAACGGGCATAATGCTTTTCACCCAGATTAGGAACAGCAATGTTCTCTTCAACAAAGATGATCAAAGGTTCCAGAAATCCCTGCATTCCTTTGGGTGAACTGACGCCCCGCTTTTTATAGGATGCGGCCAGTCTGAGAAATACGATAAGCAGGATCATAACCGCCAAAAACATCATAAAAACATTTTTTGTGACAGAAAAATCCAGGGGAATTCCAACTTTCATTTGGTTCCCATCACCTGTAATTTCTATAATCTTTCCATCCACTGACTTCTCGGCCTGTTCTCCTTTCCTGTTTGTAACCGTTATCTTTCCGGAACCATATTCAAATCCATGGTGATTATGTCCGTGAGCCAATTTGCCGGACATGAAGATATTTAGACCTGAATGGTTGCTGAACAGTATTATTGGTAAGGGTACGCTGACATGACGACCATCTTTGGTTGTATAGAGATGCCATTCGTGGGCATCCTTGATATGCGACATGATCACATCGGCTGCATTGAATTCTTCGTCGTGACTTGTAGTATGGTCCGCTGCACTGTTGGTTGTTACATGTTGATTCCCTTCATGCTCAACCTGTACTGGGATTAAGGGTTCCGTATCCGATGTTTTGTGTAGCACAGCACTTACCGGCAGGTTCATGAAGAATAGGGTGAAGATTGCCGGAAAAAGTGCCTTATTTAATTGTTTATTGAAGCTCACGACTACCTTTAATCAATTTGATTTCAGTGTTTTAAATAAAATTCTAAGTAGAAAAAAAGTAAAGACTAAATATAAGACAAAAAAAGTAATGATAAGCTCCTTTGTCAGATTATTTCCGGTTACCAGAAATATTAAAATTAAAACCAAATAAGCCAGGAACTTCCCCCCAACTCCGGAAAGAAGAAAGACTCCACGATCCTTTTTATTACGCCTGTTGCCAGCCATAATTAAAAGATAAGCCACCATGGTAATTAGCATCATCGCCGTATGCATCGTGGCAAAAGTGACAGGTTCGAGATTAAACCGTGTTTGATTGATTATAGAAAGTCCGCCCGCTAACAGTATGGCATAGATGAGAAGCAAAAGCAGAATGTTCCGGGGTTTAAAATTGGTCATTCTTTATGAATAAAATCCTTTAAAACCGAGTAGATTCCGATTACAACTCCCAAAAGTGCCAGAATTGCGGTAAACAAAGGTTTTTCAGCAGTGGACCGCGCATCGAGTTTGATCCCTGCCCAGGTGAATATACCAATAATCGCCAGCATCTGTACACCCATGCCAGCATATTTGAAATAATCATTCAGGCCGGATCGGCCCTGGGGATCATTTGTCTCCTTTTTCGGTTGGTTGGTTGACTGGTTCTTTTTTTCCACCCATATCGCATTTTCCGGAGAAGATTGCTCCGGGTTCAATGGCAAGTTTGCTGGTTTTGATCTCTCCATAAATCCGTGACATGGATCTGAGAGAAAGCAACTCTTCAATGACTATCCGCCCTTCTACCACTCCTTCTACTTCACAATTCCTGCATTTGATCTCACCATTCACTTTCCCTGATTGTCCGATAAAGACTTTTCCTTTTGTAGTCAGATTTCCGATTAGTATACCGTCAAAACGAATATTCTCATTGGAACTGATATTCCCCTCAATTGTGGTCCCTACGCCGATCAAGTTGATCTTATTGGTATTTTCTGGTTCAGCAACTTTAGCCATAATTCTGAAATATTATTATTGAAGATCATGATTTGTTTACAACGCCTAAAGATAGAAAATATTTTTCTAGATCTTAACTTAGTTAGAGTCTGTCCATAAAGTAGTGTGGCTGCTGAAAAAGTCTGTAGCGCATCAGATACAAGGCGTCAAAGCCCGGGATTTATTTGGAATCGTATGCCCATTTTAGGTAAAGCGACCCCCAGGTGAAACCTCCACCGAAGGCGGCAAGAATGATATTATCACCCTTTTTCATCTTCGATTCGTACTCCCACAAACAAAGCGGTATCGTGGCAGCCGTTGTGTTCCCGTATTTTTCGATATTGATCATCACCTGCTCCTTTTTGATTCCCATACGCCTTGCCACGGCCTCTATAATTCTCATATTTGCCTGGTGGGGCACAAGCCAATTTAATTCTGCAGGCTTGATGTTATTACGTTTCATAATATCCACAGAAACGTCTGCCATTTTTGAAACTGCCACCTTAAAAACTGCCTGGCCCTCCTGAAATACGTAATGTTCACGGTTATCAACTGTTTCATGTGAGGCCGGACGAAGGGAACCACCGGCTTTCATGTGAAGATTTGTATAACCACTTCCATCGACTTCCAGAATGCTGTCTATTATACCCTCCCCGTTTTCCACCGGTTCAAGCAATACAGCGCCGGCACCATCACCAAATAACGGACAGGTGGTTCGGTCGGTATAATCGGTTATGGCCGACATCATATCTGCTCCCACCACGATCACTTTTTTGTGCGAACCGCTACTGATAAATTGTTGGGCAGTTGTAAGTGCAAACAAAAATCCGGAACAAGCAGCAGAAAGGTCGAATGCCCAGGCGTTTTTTAGTCCGGCTTTATGACTGATCAGCGTGGAGACAGCAGGAAAAACCATATCAGGAGTGATTGTAGCCGTTATGATCAGATCGATTTCTTCCGGTTTGGTTCCGGTCTTTTCAAGTAATCCTTTAACTGCTTCTGTTCCCATGTCAGAAGTGGCCAGCCCTCCTTTGAGTATCCTGCGTTCCTTGATGCCGATGCGCTGCATGATCCATTCATCCGTGGTATCGACCATGGTACTTAATTCATCATTGGTCAGTCTGTATTCCGGAACCCAACCATGTACACCTGTAATTCCTGCGGCAACCATACTTATTGATTAAAAGTTTCTTTTATATTTTCTATCAATCCTGATTCAACAACATTCACTGTCTGAAGGATCATGTTTTTTATAGCCTTATCATTCGATATGCCATGTCCGATAACCAGTGGTGCCTGAACACCCAGAACGGGCGTTCCGCCAAAGTTCTCAAAATTAAACATTTCAAAATAACCATTACATACCTTTTTCGCAGAAATTAACTTATAAAAAGCTTCCGCCTCCTTTAATACAATGTTTCCAATAAATCCGTCGCACACTACAACATCACTTTCATCTTTAAGAAAAAGAGCATTGGGCTCCAGGTTTCCGATAAAATTAAATTCTTCCGTTCCCGACATCAGTTGATAGGTGCTCCGTGTAACCAGGTTACCCTTTTCCTCCTCTTCACCGATATTCAATAATGCAACACGCGGATGATCGATCTGATGCACAAATTTGGAATAGAGACTACCAATCAGTCCGTACTGATAAAGCACATCGGGCCTGGCATCAGGATTCAGCCCAACGTCAAGAATCAGGGAATCGGGGCCCTCGAAATTTGGTATGGTTGCAGAAATTGCAGGCCGCATGACGCCCGGAATCGGTGAGATGATCTGCATGGCGCCAACCAGCATTGCCCCTGTATTTCCTGCACTGCAGAAACCATCCAGTTCCTTTTTCTTCAATAATTTCTGCCCCAGGAAAATACTGGCCTCGGGGAATTTTGACAATGACTTCAGGGGGTGATCACCCATCTTAAGCCATTGATCCGTATGAATTATTTCAAATGGTGAAATGTCCAGACCCTTTTCCCTGCCATAGGACTCAATGGTATCCTTGTGTCCCAAAAATATAATTTCCACATTGGAGGGTAATTCTTCCCTTGCAAGAAGACTTCCTTCAATAGCAGCACCAGGGGCAAAATCCCCTCCCATAATATCAATACCTATACGCATAATGCGTTGCAGGGCTTCCAAGTGGAAGATCTAGCCCAGATCAGCCTCGTTATCGATTACCAGTTTCCCTTTATAGTAAAGGTTGCCATCCACATAATAGGCACGATGACGCTGATGTACCGTTCCGGTAGTAGAGCAGGTTGACAATGTAGGGGCCTCGGCCTTATAATGCGTACGCCTCTTATCCCGTCTTTGTTTCGATGTTTTTCTCTTCGGATGTGCCATGCCTTTTAATTTTTATCCATTAATTTTTTTAAATCATCCCAACGGGGATCAGTTTTTTCAGTTTTTTCAGTTACAAGATGCTGCTCAAGTCTTTTTATCATCGTTTCGTTACATCCACTTTTCCCACTGGTATCGTCGGGATGCACCCTTTTTACCGGAAGTGCGAGAACCAGGTATTCATACAGAAAACCTGACAGTTCCAACTGATTATCTTCTTTCGCCACAACAACCACATCTTCAGTCAACTCCTCAAATTGTGATCCGTATTTCACAAACAACCGTTGGCAAGTGTTTACCGGATACGGAAATGACTCAAGACACCTGTCACAAATCACTGTTAACTCCCCGTTCAGTTCAAAATCAAGTGTTAGTCCGTCCGGCCTCCTGCCCACGCGAACAACCGCCCCAATTCTGCCTCCTTCCCACTCAATACTTTTAAAATCCCTGAAAAACGAATCCCCCAACGAATACTCAAACGTTTCAGTCTCCTCTTTAATTCCGGAAAAATGAATTACATATTCAGATTTCTTCATCGCAATACGTCGAATTTCGGGTTGCAAAAGTAAAAAAACTTATGATATAAAAAAAATAATTTCCAATCATCGGGAAAGTTTATTTTACGCAGTCATGGTCGTTGATTTGCCGTGAAAGGAACAGTAAAAAGCGTTAATTCAGAACCTCGCCAATGGTATCAATCAGTGAATCTATAAAAAAGTCATCTTTGGTCAGAAACCGTTCGGCTCCTTTTTGAATAAATTCCTGCAATAACTCCTGTGATCCATATGCAGTAAGTACAATTACCGGAACTTTTGCATCAATCCCCTTGATTTTTTCCAGGGTTTGTATACCATCCATTTTGGACTCACCTACACCAGAAAGCTGATGATCCAAAACAATCAGATCAGGGTTCAGGTTCAAAGCTTTCAGGCAATCCTCCCCGGATTCAAATGACCGCACATCATATTGTTGCCGACTCTGGAACGTATATTCCAACAGGTTGATTATCATTTTATCATCGTCAACAAAAAAGATCAGTTTGCTCATAACTCCATATTGAATACCACCAGGAAATCAACCTTTATTTCTGTTGAATTTAATCAACATTTTGTAAAAGTAACATTTTTTTTAAAAACCAAATCCCGGCTTATATTGCTTTTCTCTTTCAAACACACAATTATAAGAGTATTATTTAGAATACATAGTTGCATAAAAGCGTGTGATTACATGAAAACCCGGGCTGTCTAATGTATAAAAACGTTCGGTATCGTACACCAGGTAATTAAAAAAGAACACTTTAATCATATTGTGAATTGCAATTATGCACTGAATGATTGACCTTTACAAGGTTTGGCATATCTGTTGTATTTAAACTTGAATTATCAACCTAAAAAACCTCTAAACATGTCTCTGATTAAAAGTTACTTCACCTCGTTGTTCAGATACAGTATTAAAGACAGGTTCTATGCACTTCTGAATCTCCTGGGGTTAGCCATCGGCATGGCATCTGCCATTCTGATATTTCTCTACATCCAGAATGAAATGTCATTCGACAAGCACAATGAACATCATGAACGTATTTACAGGCTGGAAGCAGATTTTTTTATCAGTGGAAAACAGGACCTGGCAGCTATAACGCAGATTCCGCTGGCTCCGACACTCAAGGATGAGTATCCTGAAATTGAAGATATGACACGTATTCTTCCCCGTGAAGGATTGTACTTTCGAAATGGAGAGGATGTTTTCAGGGAGGACAGCCTGGCAATGAGTGATTCTACCATATTCAACATATTTTCCATTGACATGGTACAGGGGGATAAAAGAACCGCACTTACCGAGCCATTAACCATCGTAATCAGTGAAAGCCTTGCCCAAAAATATTTTGGAAGTACTGATGTGGTTGATGAAAGCCTCAGAAATCTGAATGGAAGAGTTTTTCGGATTACCGGAGTTTTCAGGGACCTGCCAAAGAATTCACATCTGAGGTTCAATGGCCTGATTTCCTCCAAAACCATGGAGGAGGAGATGGGAAGTGAACGGTTTAACGACCGCTCATCAGGATCGTTCTGGAATGTGGCTGCCTATTCCTATGTGATTCTGGCAGAAAATACAACTCCACAAATGGTGTTGGATAAATTCCCCGCGTTCTATGACAAATATATGCGTGAGCTGGGTGACCAGCTGGATGCTTCATTTGAGCTGCGCATGACCAATATTGCAGATGTACACTACCAGGGTACCGAACTGGGATGGGATCTCCCAAAAGGTAATATGAATTACATCTATATATTGGGCATTATTGCCGTATTTCTGGTGTTTATTGCCGGCATAAACTATACAAACCTCACTACCGCCCGGGCTGCAAGAAGAGGTAAGGAAATAGGAATCAGGAAAGTTGGTGGTGCAAGTAAAGGCATTTTGAGAAAGCAGTTTCTCGGGGAATCTATTATAACATGTATTATGGCAGGGATCGTTGCCCTTTTATTGATAATTTTGCTGTTGCCAACTTTCAACGGCTTTTCGGAAAAGACCTTTGGCCTGCATGATATTTTTCAGCCGGAAATTCTGCTGTTCATAGCTGGACTTACCATCTTTACCGGGTTCTTATCGGGGCTCTACCCCGCCATCTACCTTTCATCGTTCAATCCTGTGGCAATCATGAAAGGAGGATCCGACGGGTTGAAGGAGAAGGGACTGTTGAGGAGGGTGCTCGTGGTCTCACAATTTGTAATATCTGCATTTATGATCATTGGAACCATCGTGGTTGCAACCCAATTGAATTATATCCGGAATAAGCCGTTGGGGTTTGATAAGGACAGAATTATTACGGTACAGTTGAACGATTCTGCCATTGTAAATAATGTGGAGGCATTTAAAGAAGAGCTGATGAGAAATCCTGTAATTGAGGGTGCTGCTCGTTCAACGTCTGTACCTGGCAGGTTCTTTGGAAAATCAGTCATGACCGTGGAGTCAGGAGAAGGAGAAATGCAGGAGAAAACAGTAAACAGCTGTTTCGTGGATTACGATTTTATTGATGTTTATGGTCTTACACTGAAGCCTCAGCCGAATGCCAGAAATTTCAGTAAGGATTTCGGTTCCGACCCGCAATCTTCATTTATCGTAAATGAGGCTGTAGCACGAGAATTCAACCACGGCGAAGCTTCTGTTGGTAAACGTTTCAGGCCCGGCGTCGTCATAGATGGCCAGGGACTCGATGAAGGAAAGATCATTGGGGTGCTGGAAGACTTCCATTATGCTTCTTTGCATAATCCTGTGAATGGTATCGTATTAAGGGTAAATGAGGGTCAGTTCCTGAGAACTCTCTCTGTAAGGTTTGCTGAAGGAGAGGGAACTAAAGCGTTGGAATGGATCATGAAAACCAGGGAAAAATTTAATCCTGCCTATCCCATCGAATATGCATTCATTGCTGATGATATAGAAAAGCTGTACACCCAGGAGCGAATTATTTTTAGTCTGTTTATAGCCTTCACAACACTTGTACTGATTATTTCCGCCATCGGCCTGCTGGGATTGTCATCATTCATGACAGCAAAAAGAACCAAAGAAACAGGCATTCGCAGAGTTATGGGAGCAACTCAAAATCAGATACTTGCGCTTTTCCTGACCCAATTTTCCAAGTGGGTCATCATCTCCAATATCGTGGCATGGCCACTGGCGTGGGTGGCCATGCAGCGGTGGCTTGAAAATTTTGAGTTCCGTAAAGATTTCCCTTTTTGGTCCTTTGCCGTATCTTTGCTTGCATCAATTGTTATTGCAATTATAACTGTGAGCTGGCAATCGGTCAAGGCATCACGCATGGATCCGGCCCGTTCGCTTACATCGGACTGATCAATGGAAAATAGAAGGGGTAGTGTTATTATTCTGAATGGAACCTCTGTCGGAGCATCTGAATTCAATCCGGATGCTTCCAAAGGTATTTATTATGAAGTTATCAGGCTGATCAACGGGCAATTTCTGTTTCTGGATGACCATCTTGAACGGTTGAAATATTCCTGCAGTAAGGCCGGGCTTGCCTGTCCTGAAAAAGAAGAGATCCTGCAGACGCTGCAGTTACTGGTGGAAAAGGAATCCATAATCGACGGGAATGTGAAGCTTGTGGTATTTCAGCAACGGGAAAGGATACATCTGGGAAGTTTCTTTGTACCGCATTTCTTTCCTTCGGATGTAGATTACCAAACCGGGGTCAGGGTCATGACCTATGCATTCGAGCGTCCCGATCCCACCATAAAAAAATGGAACGAAAATTTCAGGAACAATGTGGGCCGGTTTATCCGGGAAGAAAATATTTATGAAGCTATTTTACTGAATGAAGCGGGAGAGCTTACAGAGGGAAGCCGCTCAAACCTGTTTTTCACAGACCCGGGGAACAGGATCATAACTGCACCGGAAGGGATGATCCTTTCGGGGATCACCAGGAAATATGTACTGAAGATCTGTGACGGGGAAGGGATAAAGATCATCGAAAAAGCGGTTACCAAAGCAGAGGCAGCCACCATGAAAGGTTGTTTTATTTCCGGCACCTCACCTATGGTTTTGCCGGTAAGGGAGCTGGATGAACTGGAATTTGACCCCCGAAATATGGTGTTGAACCGCATCATGGCTGCCTATAAAAAGATGATTCATACCACGGGAGAGGTTTAATTCCAAAACATTTTTTTATTTTTGTCCTCCCCGGGGCATTAGCTCAGTTGGTTTAGAGCGCTTGCTTGACAGGCAAGAGGTCACTGGTTCGAATCCAGTATGTCCCACTTCACCCACCAGTATTCCGTCAATATCAGTCCTCAACAACCGCCTGGTACATTGTGGCAAATGCAGTCTGGATCCAAATCAGTGAGATGATTACTCCGAAGAACAAAACAATTAAGCCAAGGATTGCAATGAAAAATGCCAGAATCCCCATCAGAAAGATCTGCCAGCCATGCCCTTTGGTCATTTCCCAACTCCTGGTCAGTGCTTCTGTTACCTCCATTTCCCTGTCAATAACCAGGTAAGGAACAAAGGCAAGCCTGCACGCGAAAATAATTCCCGGCACGATCAGCATGATTATTCCTATACCGATGATGAGGCCAACCACTAAATTTGCAGCAACAGCATTCCAGTAATTACGCTGAAACACTTCGAACATATCCCTGATCTCAAAAGATTCTCCCCTTACGGCCTTTAGAAATACCCACTGGGTACTGTACCCGATAGGTCCGGCTATGAATAATCCAAAGCCGATACCAAAAAATACAACGGGTAAAAGAAACCATTCAAATTTATCGGTTTCCCATTGAAACATGGCGGTAGGTCCTGATATAATCGCATATAAGATGGTGACTACAAAAAGGCCTATAAATGATTTCCACATAATGTTCCAGCTAACACTATATGCATCACCTGCATATGGTGAGAGTTTTTGCTGATTGTTATTTAATACTTCCATAATAATTGTTGTTTGATTATGGATCAAAAGTAGGACTAAATTCCTGCCGATTTTAACGACCAAAGTAGTATTCTGAAAAATCCAACTAAAGTATTGGGTTCCCCTTGAATCTACTTAAGTAGGATTTTCGCGGGAGGTTGCCAGGAAACATTTCAAAAGTTATAAATTGCAGTTCGAATATGAATTTATTATGAGCATCCAACTACAATTTCTGATACTAATCCTCTCTTTGATCTCCGGTGTAATAACAATTTTTCTCGCACACCGAATGATGAGAAAATTTCCGCTGCCCTATCTCTCCAGCTATTTTTATTTCCTGGTATTTATAATAATTTTCTCCATATACAGTGTCATTGGTTCTCAATCGATCCAAAAAATTCTGTCCAATCATCAAACGGGACCAGAAACAATACAATCGGCAAAGGCAGTATTAATTGCATTGGGGATACCCTTTCTGATCCTTGCACTCTATATGTTTATCCGGTTAAGCCGGGAGCTATTCAAAATTGAACTACCCAGGTTGTTTGTTGCCATCTATTTCCTGCTGTTTGCAATTTCATTTGCCGGATATACACTAATGAACCTGGAAATTGTCAGCCTGGAAACCATTAATTTCTTTATGGATTCCCGCCAGCTTACCTGGTCCTTTACCGGATTAACATTTGTCGTTTTCGGATATTCTCTTATTTTTATTTTAATAAAGGTTAGATCCATCAAGGATTTGAGCCAGCGTCAGTCTTATCTGTGGTTTGTCCTCTGGTATGCCATTATCTGCATAATATCGATTGTTAGTTTACAACTGAGCCAGGTACATACAGTTTTCGGACTGATTTTCATAGTCGTATTAACCGGTTTTCATCTGATTCCTGTACTTTTCCTGAACATCTATCTCCCCCGTTATTATGTGGAGAACATTGAATCGGACAGTTTTTACCTCAGACTGGAAAAGGTCATATCCAGGTTTGAAATATCAAAACGGGAAGCGGAGATCATTCCTCTTATATGTAAAGGTATGTCGAACCAGGAGATCAGTGATTCCCTGTTCATTTCTCTTCAAACAGTGAAGGACCATGTGCACCGGATCTTCACAAAGACCGGTGTAAAAAACCGGGTACAACTAGCTAATCTCCTGGGTAACCTGCCCTGACAGGGATTTATCAAAATAATCCGGATATTTCAGTTACAGAAGTCAGTGGTCAGTAGTTAACCCTCACAGGTTTGAAGCAACTTTACAAAAACTGTTATATTTGAAGGGAAAAATTTGATATTATGTTTCCGAAGGAGAAAGTGCTGCAGGTGCTGGATGATCTGGCTGTTACTTATGATATTTACGAGCACAAACCCCTGCCCACCATTGAGATTGCCATGGAGGTTTGGAAAGATATAGACAGTACCCATTGCAAAAACCTCTTTTTCAGGAATCATAAGGGCAACCGGCATTACCTGGTGATCCTTGAATCGAATCACAAACTGGATATCAGGGATCTGGAACAGCGGTTAAAACAAGGGAAAATCTCCTTCGCTTCACCCAGGCGAATAGAAAAATATCTGGGGGTAAGCGCCGGATCGGTAAGTCCGTTCGGATTAATCAATGATACGGACAACCATGTGCACCTGTTTCTGGACAAGAACCTGATGAATTCTGAAAAGATCAGCTTCCATCCCAATATTAATACTGCCTCTGTGGTGATCCGCTTTGAGGATTTGAAAAAATACCTGGACTGGGTTGGGAACAGCTATGAATTCCTGGAATTATATTAAGGGGTGCCCGTTAAAGTAACACTCCCTTTAAAGCACAAGTGCCAATTTCGGCCATTAACTGTCTGAACATCCCCTTAGGCACTGCCCTAATCTTTATACACATCTTTTAGCGAATAGAATTTATAGTCTTTCGGATGTGGA
>JBBDIE010000100.1:0-1351 GCA_040880545.1 Bacteroidales bacterium
TATGAATATTATAATCTTAGGATCAGGATGTGCCAGGTGTGATGCCCTCGAGAAGATTACCAGGCAAGCGTTGGAGGAACTGAAGATTGAAGCTTCAGTTGAGAAGACCGGAGACATACAGGAGATATTGCAATATTCAGTAATAAGAACTCCTGCTCTGGTGATCAACGAAAAGGTGGTGCTCGTGGGCCAGGTACCGGCAATGACTGAACTGAAAAGTTTATTGATGGGAAATGTATAGATGTATGAAATATAGGATTGTGAGGTTAATTATCCCGTTATTTGCCGGTGTATTATTCTCCTGCGGAAATAATCAACAGTCGGACCTGTTTG
The DNA here is from genome assembly GCA_040880545.1 of Bacteroidales bacterium. Taxonomy (GTDB): domain Bacteria; phylum Bacteroidota; class Bacteroidia; order Bacteroidales; genus M55B112. The sequence continues at coordinate 334 of JBBDIE010000100.1, forward strand.
ATCCGGATAGTGATAATATTCAGCTTGTACTTTTTCACCTGGAAACAAGTTGTGCATCATGTGATGCAGTGAAAAATGAAACACTGGCGGTAATGGAAAACAGCTTTCCGGAGGAGGTAAATGCGGGGGAGATCAGGTTTGTTGCCATGAATTTCAGTGATAAAGGCGGCAGGGAAGCGGCGGAGCTTCTGAGGGCCACGGGACAGTCGTTTTATATTGTAAAGGGTGAAACCGTTGTAAATCTGACAAGTGATGCGTTTATGTTTGCAAATACGCATCCTCAAAGATTTCGTGACACACTGAAGAACGAGATCCAAAAACTCCGCTAAAGCATGGAGGCTTTGCTAAATGAATTGTATGCGAACGCTTCAGGACCGTTAATTTCGGCCCTGCTTTTGGGTTTGCTCACCGCTATGGCTCCGTGTCCGCTTACTTTAAACATTACAGCCATTGGATATATCAGTAAAGACCTCAGTCATAGAAACAGGATATTTTACAACGGCCTCTTTTACACGCTGGGAACCCTGTTTTCATACACAGGACTGGCACTTATTCTCTTTTTTGGTGCCGATCAGTTTAAAATTTCTTCGATTTTCCAACAATACTCAGAGAAAATCATAGGGCCGTTATTGCTGATCATAGGGATTTTTATGCTGGGTTTGCTACAACTGCGTTTTCCGGCATTTTCCCGGTTTACAAATAGATTTCAGCACCGTAAGCGATTCAGTTTCAGAGATGCTTTTTTGTTAGGGGCGGTTCTGGCCCTGGCTTTTTGTCCATACAGCGGGATTCTCTATTTTGGCATTCTGATCCCGCTTACTATCACGTCGGAAGCGATCCACCTGCCACTGGTGTTCTCCATTGCAGCGGGACTCCCGGTGGTCATATTTGCATGGCTACTGGCATTTGCAATTGCGGGCGTGGGTAAACTATATAACAGACTAAAAGCATTTGAGTACTGGTTCAGAAAAGTGGTTGCAGTGGTTTTTATAGGTATAGGTATATTTTACCTAATTTT
>JBBDIE010000100.1:1451-24496 GCA_040880545.1 Bacteroidales bacterium
ATTCACATGGGGTGATATGGCATTTTTTTCATTGAATTCAACAGCTGTATTCATGGGAGAACAGGAACAATGGCTCGAAGAAGAAATAATTAATACCGGTAAACCCTGGAATATCGTTTATTTTCATCACTCTCCCTACTCAACAGGCAAGCATGGCAACGAGCGAAAAATGCAGTTTGATTACCATGGGATGGGTATTGATGTTGTCTTTACGGGCCATGATCACAATTATTCACGGATTGAGAAAATCGACGAACCGAATTTGTATTACATCATCAGCGGAAACGGCGGTAAGTCACTCTATGCTTGTGGAGATAAAGAACTCGATCCCGCCCTTTTTACTGTGAACTGTTTTGATGAGGACTATGGCGCGGTTCGTGGCATCTACGACGGGACCACATTGATCCTCGAATTCTTTGCTGTGAGCAATACCCTGAATCCGGTTGACCGGATTGTCATTGAGAAATAAAACCATCGGGTACCTTCCCGTAGCATCCAGGGCATCCCTTTAAATTTTGCGCCACCGTTTCTTCCTGGCGAGCCATCTCAGCTTGATCTCCGGTTTTACCGCCACCGGATTCCCCACACATTGCATTACAAACCGGTCGGTATAGGCATCTCCATAATACCATGCGGTATCCAGGGGAAAATTATTGGTTTTGCAATAATCTATCATTCTGACTGCCTTTTCCTCACCAAATACCAGCTTGCCAACCGATCTGCCTGTGAACCGGCCATCGGTTACCTCAAGGGATGAACATACCACATCATCCAATTGCAGATATTCGGCTATGGGATCACAGAGATAGGGCAGTGCCGAGGAAAGCAACAGCAGCCGAGCATTATTTTTCTGGTGAATTTCAATTTCACGCTTTACTTCCGGACGGATAAGTTTGAGCAGGAAAGGAATCACATGTGTGTTTGCAAGTGCATGAACTTCTTCTTCCTTTAATCCCTTAAGCCACTGCATCATAGAGAGTACTATCTTATTTGCATCTTTCAGGTCAAATTTATATAGAACGGCATAATAGATGGCCTGGCGGAAATCGCGCATGGTCATAAATCCCATCCTGCGCGACATCTGAACAACCAACTTACTGCTGTTGACTGATAGTATGGTTTTGTCAAGATCAAATGCAGCGATATAAGGTGCCAGTTCCATCTCAATTACTTATTGTTATCCAGGTAAAAATAATGGTCGCCTTCCGGATTAAAGATAACGGGAATTTTCTGTGAATAAATCCGTACATTAAAAGTTGATGCATAAAAGACCTCCCCGTCCACGTGAAACGGGACCTCCTTACCAAAGTCCACTTCAAAATTGTCGGTGGTGTAGTAATGGACTTTTTTATCTCCCGTATGTGCTCCCTTTGATACCTTCAGGAGTATGTCCAGTCTTTTTAATATCCCAAGTTTTTTGATCAGGCACACGTCAAGCAACCCGTCATTTGCAATGGCATGCGGTGTAAGGTAAAATCCTCCACCATACCTTCTTCCGTTGGAGATGGTGTTTATAAAACAACTCATCTCCTCCACCTTACCATCCTTTTTCACATGTACAATATACTCTTTAAAGAAGAAGAGGGTGCCGAGAATTGCCCTGAGATATTTTCCCTTACCACCCATCCTGGTTTCACCGGGTGCGATATAATTCTTGGCAGCTACCTCTGCATCGAATCCCAGTCCCATCCCATTAAAAAACGGGATCCCGTTGCAGGTTCCATAATCCATCTGAATAACATTCATGTCGAAAAAAAGCTTCCAGTGCTGCTCTTCAAACCTGTCGGGAAACCCAAGTATCTGATTGAAATCGTTACCAGTACCGGCCGGAATAATTCCGGTTATAATATTTTCTTTCCCGATGATTGCCTTGCCAACTTCATTCATTGTACCATCGCCGCCAACGGCAATGATGTTATGATACCCCAGGTCAGCAAATTTCCTGGCGAGTTCGGAAGCATGGCCGGGACGTTCAGTTATGGCAATATCTGCATCTATACCAAAATGTTGAATCTTCTTTTTTAGTTCAGGAATGATTCTTTCTCCATCACCATTTCCGGCAATTGGGTTGGCAATAAAGGCCCATTTTTTTTGCATTGTGTTTTTGGTCATGCTATTTCAGGGGATTTGGTCCGGATAATTTAGTTCACTGGTGAAGCTGATTCAATAACTTTTTTTACCCGGTCGATGATCTCTTTGTCTTCAAGGGATGCCAGCGATTCATTTTTTATCGGTTCATGTATTACTACTTCCAGTTTTGATCCAAAATTGATATGAAACCTGTTTTTGGGTTTCAGTTTAAAAAAACCATTCAGTGTAACCGGGAGTATATCTGTCCCTGATGCTCTCAGTAAATAAATGAAGCCACGGTAAAAAGGGTTGATCTTTCCGTTCAGGGTCCTGGTTCCCTCCGGAAATATGGCGATCGTCATATTTTCTGAGTTTTCAATCAGCTGTTCTACCATTCTCCTTGTATTTCTGATATTTGCCATGGTCATGGGTATATAATCGGTCATGAGCAACATCTTACCAAAGAGAGGAATCCTTAATAACCTTTCATGGCCAAACCAGCTGACCCCCGGAAAAAATGCCATAATCGCTACTATATCAAACAGGCTGGAATGGTTTGCAAGGAGGATATATTTCTTATTTCTGTCTAAAAGTTCCTTCCCTGTAATATGCAACCGCTTGCCCATGATCGGGAAAACCGATTTGGCCCAGATATACATGATTGCATATACCCCTTTTTTCCAACGAAACCAGGAGAATGACAAGACAATGAATACGGCAACGGAAGTGTAGGTGTACAACAACATGAAGACGGGGACCGAAATAGCAAAATAGAGTCTTTGTCGAAGCATCAGCAAGCAATTGGTTTAATTGGAGTTGAGGTTGCCGGCCGAAAGATACTATAAAATGTGAATTTCACCTACGGATGCTTCGTTTACAGTGGTTTAATGAAAGCCATGCATGGACTCTGATGCTGAAGAATTAAAGGGGACAGCAAGGAGAGATAAACATTTTACGGGTCCTATTTACAGACAATCTTTTTTTTAAAATCCAGGATAAACTCTTTTACCAAATGATCATCGGATATTCAATAATTGTTAAATTTAAACTTTCAATGACCTAACTCAAACTTTATGAAACGTATGAAAAGCGTATGGATGGTTGCATTGACCATCTTACTTACAGTTCCAGTGAATGCTTCCACAGTACGGGACGAACCCGTGAAATCTCCGGATTCTTATTTTGGTTTTCAGCCGGGATCTGATGGTAATTTATTCAATTACAAGGATCTGATCGGATACCTGAAGGATTTGGAAAAAGTCTCATCCTGCATTAAATTGGAGGAGATCGGCACATCGCCCATGGGAAAGAAAATCTATATCGCATTTATTTCAAGTGAAGAGAACATTGCCAGGTTACCGGAATTTAAGGAGATGAACAGGGAGCTTGCCCTGAATCCAGGGTTGGATGAATCAACCAGGGCTGAATATTTCAGAGAGGGGAGGACTTTTGTACTGGCCACCCTTTCCATGCACTCTTCTGAAGTTGGGCCTTCCCAGGCGGCACCGTTAATCGCATACGACCTGGTTACAACCAAAGATGAAAACAAGCTGAAGTGGATGAACGATGTGGTATACATGATGGTCCCGAGCCATAATCCGGACGGTATGGATATGATCGTTGATGATTACAAAAAACATAAAGGGACCAAATACGACGGAGCCTCACTTCCGGATGTATATCATAAATATGTGGGTCATGATAACAACCGTGATTTTGTGATTCTGAGCCAGGAGGATACAAAGGCAATCGCTGCAATTTACAACCAGACGTGGTACCCCCAGGTGATGGTGGAAAAGCATCAGATGGGTTCTACAGGGGTACGTTACTTTGTTCCCCCAAATCATGATCCCATCGCAGAAAATGTGCCGGCTGGGATATTTTCATGGTCGGGGCTTTTCGGGCAGAATATGGCCAATGATATGACAGGCGCAGGGCTTGCTGGTGTTGCACAGCATTATCTATTTGATGATTACTGGCCGGGGTCCACGGAGACATGTATCTGGAAAAACGTAATAGGTTTCCTGACCGAAGCTGCCAGTGTCAGAACGGCTTCTCCGATATACATCGAACCAGGTGAACTCAGGGTTGGGGGCAAAGGACTGTCTGAATATAAAAAGAGTATCAATATGCTGCTTCCCTGGGAAGGAGGCTGGTGGAGGTTGGGTGATATCGTTGAATATGAAATAGTTTCCACGATGTCTATTTTGAAAACAGCCTCACTTTACCGGGAAGAGATCCTGCGGTTCCGTAATGATATATGCAGAGAAATGGTTGAAACAGGAAAGAATAAACCTCCCTATTACTATATTCTTCCGCAGGAACAGCATGATGCAGGTGAGCTGGTGAACCTGGCGGCACTACTGAAGGAGCACGGGGTTAATCTTTTCAAACTTGAACAGGACATTGTCATAGACGATATAGCGCATCACCGTGGAGATATCGTTGTCCCTTTGGCTCAGCCGTTCCGGGCATTTATTAAGGAGGTGATGGAGCACCAGGAATTTCCTGAAAGACATTATACCCCGGGCGGGGAGTTGATAAAGCCCTATGACATCACCAGTTGGTCGTTGCCGCTGCACCGGCATGTGAAATCGTTCGAGGTAAATACAAGGTCCGGGGATCTTGAGAACAATATCAGTCCGTTGGTTGGTGAATTTAGTATGGCCCAGCCAATGGCCGATTATGCGGATAAAGTGATTTTACCGGTGAATTATAACGAATCTTTTAAGGCAGCATTTAAAGCGCTTGAAGAGGGAATGGAAGTGAGCCGGCTGAAAGGAAATATGAGTCTTGATGGAAAAGTGGTGAAGGAGGGAAGTTTTGTGATTTCACTTGATGGGAAGAAGGGAACGGCCGCGAGACAGCTGGTGGAAAACCTTGATTTCCCTGTAATTTCAGTTTCTGGTGAAACAGAATTGCAAACTGAAGCAATGAAAATCCCCAGGATTGCCCTGGTGGAAACCTATTTCCATGACATGGATGCCGGCTGGACAAGGTATATCTTCGACAGCTATTCCATTCCGTTTAAAAAAGTGAGGCCCCACGAGATCGCTGAAGCAGGGATCTCCAAAAATTTTGATGTGATCATATTTCCGGATACAGACAAGAACTTGTTGATGGAGGGAAAATACAAATCGGGAGACAGTTATTACCAGGGGAATTATCATCCCGATTATATAAAAGGACTAGGCAAGGAAGGAATGGAGGCGTTGATGACTTTTATTGACAAAGGAGGTGTGATCATAAGTTGGGGAAGGTCAGCCGGATTATTTGAGGGAACATTAAAGATTGAGCGGGGTGATCAGACAGAGGAGTTCAACCTGCCCTTCAGCGATATCTCATCGGATCTTCAAAAAAACGGCTTGTATATTCCGGGAAGCCTGCTGCAGGTCAACCTCCTGAAAGAACACCGGCTAACATTGGGTATGCCATCGAAGATTGGTGTATTTACAAGGGGAAGGCCTGTTTTCAGGACTACGATTCCGGGATTTGATATGGACCGGAGGGTGATTGCCCGCTACCCTGAAAAAGATCTGTTGTTGAGCGGATATGCCGCTGAAGAGGAGAAGGCAGGAGCCCAAAGCGCTATGATCTGGGTGAAGAAGGGCGATGGCCAATTTATATTCTTTGGGTTCAATCCGCAGTTCCGTGCATCGACACAAAGCTCTTATAAATTATTGTTTAACGCGATTCTGTTGTAGAGGGAATGTTGGATAATCATGGTAAAAAACAATGGTATTCGTACTGAATTTCAGTCAATATCCATCCGGGAAATCAGGAAAGAGGATGAACCCATGATGGGGAGGATCATACGAGGATGTTTTGAAGATTATGATGCCACCCGGCAGGGAACTGTTTTTTCTGATCCGGTAATCGACCGGCTGTATGGCGAATTTAACGGGTCGCGCAGTGCTTATTATGTACTGGAACTGGATGGAGAGGTAAAGGGAGGATCGGGTATTCAGCAGCTCAAGGGTGCGGAACCAGATGTTTGTGAGCTGCAGAAAATGTATCTGAAAAGTGAAGTACGCGGTAAAGGATTTGGCAGGGCTCTTCTGGAAAGGTGCCTGGTGTTTGCTCGTCATAGAGGATATAAAATATGTTACCTGGAAAGCCTGCCAGAACTGAAAGATGCACTCAGAATGTATGAACGGTCAGGATTCAGATACATAGATTCGCGGATGGGGAATACCGGGTATTATGGATGCTCCTTATTTATGACAATTGAATTATAAGATCAGGAAACTAAAAATGAATTCCTACATGGGCCCCTGCAATTACATGAATTCCATGTTGTGACCATCCAAAGTCGAGCACCGGACCAATATGGTATCGCTCACCCAGTGGCCATACCAGTGCAGTTTCAACATTTAAAAGTAAACTCCAGGGTTCATCCGGTGTTGGTAAAACAATTCCGGGACCAACATTGATGTCCAACATTGGGGTAGGTTTTAAATTGAGAAGGGCAGTAATGGACTGATGAACTTCGTCTCCAAGTATCAATTCATATCCGGCTCCTATACCAACAACCGGGGTTAATCCCTTGATGGCATGAACATGGAAAGCAGGTGCCAGGCCAGGAGCTTCACTGGAGTAGACGATACCACCTCCGACAGCAAGTTCATTATGCGTACCGTGATGTTCGTGGTCGTGTTCGTGGTCCTGTGCTACATTTTCCCCAATAAATATAAACAGTAGCATTGTCAGAAAAAAAATCTGTTGTATTTTCGTGGACTTTTTACTTGGCATTATTATTGTTTAATATTTGGTAATTCAAAACTAATAACATTTAACATGAAAAAATATATTTTGTTTTCAATATTCGCTCTATTTTTCACATTTACACTACAGGCTCAGGTTGGTATTGGCGCAAGGGGGATATTTGGAGTAGACGGGAACGCTTACGGTGGACTGGAATTTTCAATACAGAAACCGGGGCAGTATGAAATTGACCTGGGCTTGCTGAATGATTCATGGAAAGTAACTGGTCTGAAACATTATGCATTTGTTGACAAGAGGAATTTCGGTGTATATGGCGGGGGAGGAATCGGTATTGGTTATTATGATCAGTTTGATGAATTATTCGGAACATTTGCACTGAATTTAGGTACATATATCATGCTCGGAAGAATTCAGACCGGTCTCGACTGGAGGCCTGAATGGAATTTCTTCAATGCCCCCGGAAACGATCTTACATTCAACCTGGCCCTGTCGGCCCGTTGGGTCTTTGGAAAATAGTATGGTAGTATTGTATTGCTTTAAAAGTAACGAAATCAGTTGCAATAAGACAATAAAATGCCACCAGGATCAACCGTTGAAGTTTCGGACACGCTCAATACGCATGGCAAAAGGTACTTCTTCGTGTGAGAAGGAGTACGCAACCGATTTACTATCTGCATTCCTGGTTACTGCTGTGATCCCGTTCTTTTTCATGACAGCATCCAGGTTTCCGCTCAATGAACGTTCGACAATCAGCTTCATGGAACCATAATATAGTTCCGTGATCATACTTACGCGGCGGATCCTGCCATCGTACTCTTTCCAGTTATTGGCCTTCATAATCTCCAGGTACTGATCAACTTTAACACGCAAAAGGTCCGCTAACTCTCTGACCTGTAATTCCCCAAAGTGAAATTTACTGATTGAATCAAGCGTGAAGCTTCCCTCAATTTTCCCCAATAAAGGATGTTGTATCTCCGTAATGAATTCTGAATCCATCTCCACAGTTCTGTCCGTAAGATGTGCGGGGAGGAGCTTTGTCTTTTTGCAATCATCCCTGAATAATTCAAATTCTTTTTTGTCAATGAGATTTGCATCTAAAAATGCAGTGTAGATCGAATTTGGCATACCAGGGTGTGAAAACCCCGGAGATCCAATGAGCGGATCCCAGACAAGATCACCAACATGAATGCCTGCATGGGAAGCTGTGATGAGCTCAAGTCCGTAATAGTTTCTGAATTTTCTGATTTCCATGACATTCCAGATTTAATGAAAATATTACAAATTACAGTATTTTAGAAAGTTAGCCGGGGCAGATTGAGGGGGTACAGGTCGCGAAAAGTTACTAAAAATCTATCATATTTCATAGTTTGCCCGGCTATTCCCGGCTATTGGTAACAATACATAAAAAATATACCCGGTAATTGAAAATGATTTCTTTATTTTGTTGTGTGATTGAAGGCATAGAATTGCTTATCAGCAATCGTTCAGAAAAAGAGATCAATGTACAATGAGGGTTTTTCGACATAAGCATTCCGGACACCATTTTTGGAATATATTAATTTGAAATTCAGAATCATAACATAATAGAAATTTCAGTGAACATTCTCGATATCATTTTGGCAATACCATTATTATGGGCACTGTACCGGGGTTTTCGCAAAGGACTTGTGTATATGATCGCGTCATTGACTGCGCTAGTGCTGGGTGTACTCGGGGCGGTCAGGTTTCATGAACCGATGGGCAGGCTGTTGGAAAACTGGTTTGAGATCAATCCGGAACAGCTGAACCTGATCTCATTTGCGGTTACGTTTATTATCATTGTGCTGACGGTACACATTGCAGCTTACCTGGTAGACAAACTGATCAGGGCGATTGCACTGAATCTTGTGAATCGTGCGGCCGGAATGGTTTTTGGAGTTTTTGTAACGGCGTTTGTGGTAAGTATCATTCTTATGCCGGTGGATGCAGCCAATAGTAAAAAGGAGTTTATAAGTGCCGATACGATTGAAAGATCGTTGCTGTATAAACCCTTGATAAAGCTGGCCCCGGCTCTCTTCCCTTATTTGAAAAAGCAGGAATTCAGGAAACTGATCCCTGGCGGTAAGGAGGTACAGGCAAGTGTTTCTGAGAAGAGACAGGCATAGGAAGGAATGGATTTTGACCCTTGTTTCTGAGTGATGGAATGGTCATTTTTATGGTTTTGAATATTAGAAATAGAAAATTTTAACGTAAATATTTACTTGTGAATTTTGTAGAAGTGCTTACATGGAGAGGAATGATTCATGACATTACGCCGGGAACGGAAGAATGTCTGGCGAAAGAGATGACATCAGCGTATGTGGGCATCGACCCAACAGCCGATTCCCTCCATATTGGACATTTGGTGGGGGTAATGATGCTGAAACATTTTCAACAGGCTGGTCACCGGCCCATAGCACTGGTTGGAGGGGCCACGGGCATGATCGGTGACCCCAGCGGCAAATCACAGGAGAGAAATTTGCTTGATGAGCAAACCCTGAGACATAACCAGGAGTGCCTGAAGACCCAGATCAGCAAATTTCTGGATTTTGAAACGGATGCGTCCAACAAAGCGATTATGGTGAATAATTATGACTGGATGAAAGGCTATTCCTTTCTGGAATTTATTCGCGATATTGGGAAGCATATAACCGTGAATTATATGATGTCCAAGGACTCTGTAAAAAAAAGGGTTGGCTCTGACTCCAACGCAGGTATGTCCTTCACAGAGTTCACTTACCAGCTTGTGCAAGGGTTTGACTTTCTGCATTTATACAAGGAGTACGGCTGCAGATTACAGATGGGGGGCTCCGATCAGTGGGGAAATATAACCACCGGAACGGAGCTGATCCGGAGGAAAGAAGGGGGAGAAGCATTTGCTTTAACCTGTCCGCTGATCACAAAGGCAGATGGTGGTAAGTTTGGAAAAACAGAAGAAGGAAACGTCTGGCTCGATGCAAAAAGAACCTCACCCTATAAATTTTACCAGTTCTGGCTGAATGTTTCAGATGATGATGCTGAAAAGTATATTAAAATATTTACCATGCTGAAAAAAGAAGAGGTGGAATCTCTTGTTAAGCAGCATGCCGAGGCACCTCACCTTCGTATTTTACAGAAAAAGCTAGCAGAGGAGGTTACAATGATGGTTCACTCACGGGAGGATTTAGAAATGGCTGTTGAAGCATCGGGTATACTTTTTGGACAGGCAACTGAGGAGACGTTGAGTCGCATTCCTGAAGAAATGTTCCTTTCAGTCTTTGAAGGGGTTCCCAGGTTTATCATAGACCGGAAACGCATGGACGCAGATATTATGACTCTCTTTACAGACGACACCGGAATTTTTCAGTCAAAAGGAGAGTTGAAGCGACTTATACAGGGGGGTGGATTAAGCATCAATAAGAAAAAGGTTTCTGACCCGGAACATGCAGTGAGTCCGCAATCTTTTATCAATGGCCGTTACCTGTTGGTACAGAAGGGTAAGCGGAACTATTTTCTAATAAGTGTTAAAAGCAATTAAACCTAAACCAATGAGAAACAACGAGCAACATGGATTCAATTTCAGTTCGGTGGACCTGCTGATATATATGTGGGAAAAGCGGAGGATCCTGATAATTATCAGTGCACTTGCAGCAATAACATCGATAATTATTTCATTACAGATCACCGAGAAGTTTAAGTCTTCCGTTGTGATGTTTCCCACCACGGGTGCTTCCATTTCCAAAGCTCTTTTATCGGCCAATTACACCGGACGTGAGAGTGCCTATGGATTCGGAGAAGAAGAGCAGGCGGAACAACTTTTACAGGTATTGAATTCTGAACAGATCAAGGGAAGGATCATTCAGAAGTATAACCTGATGGAACATTACGGAATTGATCCTGCATCAAGATATCCGTACACACAACTGGCTAACGAGTACAACAAAAACATCAGCCACAGGAGGACAGAACTGATGTCGGTGGAGATCAGTGTGATGGATAAGGACCCCCAGGTAGCGGCTGATATTGCCAACGATATTTCTGCATTGATAGATACGGTGTATAACCTGATGAAACAGGAGAGGGCACTGGCCGCATTCGAACTGGTTAAGCAGGAGTACCTGGAAGCAGAGAGAAATGTCCGTGCACTGCAGGATTCACTTCAGAATATTGGAGGGGCTTTATCGGGTTCCATACGCCGGTCGGGAGGGACTTCATTGGCCCAGGTGGTAAATGCTCTGGCAGAAAATGGCGGTACGTTTTTAACGCTCACCAACTATCTGGATCATGAGACTGAGCGGCTGGCAGATCTGAGGCAACGATACCAGGAAGCCAGGGTGGAGTCTGTTCAGGAGCTGCCACATAAATTTATTATCGACAGGGCGTATGCCTCAGAGAAGAAGGCCTATCCCAAAAGATCGATTATTGTTATGGTATCAACTGCTTCGGCCTTTCTATTCACATTCATACTTCTGGTCATTATAGATAGTTTAAGAGAACGGGTCCGGGTTACCAGGAAAGATTAATGCAAGCTGTCTCCGGGAATATAAAAACGCCTGTTTGGTTATGGATAGCTGCATTGGCCTTTGTGGCAGTAAACGCAGTATTTATTGCCTTTGAGGTATATTATATACCCCTGGTGCCGGTATTGATTCTTTTCGTTCTGGTGGCCTTTACCAGGATGGACATCCTGTTGTTGTCGATTGTCTTCTTTGCCCCTTTTTCTCTTCAACTGAGTTACTTTGTTGAAGGAATCGGGGTGGATCTGTACCTTCCCACGGAGTTTATGCTCGCAACCCTGCTGTTGGTATATGGATTAAGGTATACCAAGGGTATCCGGACAGATTTAAGAATTTTCAGACATCCGGTCACACTGGCTATATATTTCAATCTTGCCTGGATGGTGATTACCATCTTCACAAGCAGTGATCCGTTGGTCTCGGTTAAATTTTTCATCTCCCGGTTATGGTTTATAGTGGGATTCTACCTGGTGGCAATTGAAATATTCCGGAAGCGAGACAATATGCAAAGATATGTCTGGATGTATATCGCTTCATTTACAGTGATCATCGCATACACATTGATCAGGCATTCTGAGTACGGGTTGGATAATCAGATGATGGCTCACAGTATGATGCAGCCATTTTACAAGGACCACACCTCTTACGGAGCAACCCTGGCATTCTTATTACCCGTACTGATCACTTTTATTGTATTGATAAAGAGAGGTAATCTGAATGCAAAATTCCTCATGACCCTGCTGACAATGGGTTATGTTGGAGCGACACTCTTTTCTTATACCCGGGCAGCGTGGGTTAGTATTATTGGAAGCCTGGGGGTGTGGGCTGCTATTAAACTGAGAATCAGATTCGAGATCATAGTTCTTACAATTGGCACAGTAGTGGCATTGTTTTTTATGTTTCAGCCCATGATCATCATGCGGATGGAGGCAAACAGAACCAAATCATCGGGCGACTTCACAGAGCATGTACAGTCCATTTACAACATCAGTAATGATCAGTCAAACCTGGAAAGGATCAATCGCTGGAGTTGTGCCATCAGGATGTGGAAGGAACGTCCCGTATTTGGATTCGGCCCCGGAACCTACCAGTTTGAATATGGAAGGTTTCAGCGGTCCTTTGAAAGAACGGAGATCAGTACAAATTTTGGTAGCAGGGGAACTGCGCACAGCGAATATCTCGGACCGTTATCAGAATCCGGACTGTTAGGCATGGTCAGTTTTCTGCTGATTATCATCGTATCGGTGATGACAGGGCTCAGGGTTTATCTGAAAGCGAAATCGCGATACATCAGGGTACTGTCGCTGGGCATTCTCATTGGACTGGTAACTTATTATATCCACGGAATTCTGAATAATTTTCTGGACAGCGATAAGACATCGGCTTTGTTCTGGGGTTTTACTGCGATGCTGGTAGCAATGGACATTTTTCACAAGGATACCGAAGAACCTGTAGAGGGGGAAACAGAGGAGGGATCAGGAGCCGGGAAACTCGGCACTTAAAATAGAAATATCATCGAAAATGGAGGCACTGCCTTTCAGGATCCCTTGCTTCTCTATGATCGCGGAAATGTTGTTATTGATGGTATCCTTGTTCCTGAGTTCTGTCTCCAGTTTCCCCGTTCCAAATTCAATACCCGATTCGTTCAACACTTCCACCAGTCCGTCTGTGTAGCATAACAATTTTGAATGTTCATTCATCGTGATTGTCTGTACCTGAATAAAGGGCAGTTTATCGAGCATACCCATTCCAACGGTACCATTGGTAAGATGAATGATCTCCTTACTATCAATTTTATAAAGGATTGGCGGGTTGTGGCCGGCATTCACAAATGTCAGTTCCCGGGTAAGATAATTATAACGGGCAATGAACAGGGTAATGAATTTTTCACCATTGGCACTATCCTGCACACGCAGGTTTAACTTCTCAAGGAGTATTTCCATTGAAATATCTTCGGTGAAGAGTGCCTGCAGGTTGGCCTGGAAATTTGACATAAGAATGGCGGCAGAGATTCCTTTACCCGATACATCGGCAATACAGAATCCGATTTCATTTTCATTGAGTGATATAACATCATAATAATCGCCTCCCACCTCAAAGTGCGGATGATAAAAGGCGAACATTTTAATAAATTTATTGGAGGGAAGCTGCTCTTCTTTGGGTATCAGCATGGACTGCATTCTGCTGGCCAGCTCCATTTCCCGTTTCATGGCCTCCTGTCTGAGCGACTCCCTGAAAAGTCGTTTGTTTTCAATGGCTACAATGATAATGTTGGAGAGCGTTTGAATAAACCGAAGATGCCTGATGATCGGACTCATCCCCTCACCTTCCTCTTCGATATCACCAATCAGGACATATGCAACGGCTTCATCCTTATGTATAACCGGTATTACGATGTCCAGTGGTTCAGGAAACCGGTCCCTTTCTGCTGTAACAAATGTGATTTCATGGTAGTCAAAAAAATCGGCCTTTACACTTAGTTTTCCAAAAAAGTCCGGATTAAAACCTGCATTCAGGATACATTCCCATTGTGCCCCCAGTTTGATTACCATCACCTTCCCGATATGAAGGTCATCGGTGAGAACTTTTTCAAATCTGGAAGCAAGCTCGCTGATCGACACATTGTCATTTATGGCCAGTGTGATGTCGAGCAACGCATTTAGCTTAAAAGTTGAAATTTTTAACCTTTTTTGAGCTCTGGCCATGGAACTTGTGATTAATTTTGAGGTTAAGTTACAAAAAAAATTATTTTTTGACTCTCTCGGAGTATGTCCGGTCCCTGGTATCCACCTTAATGGTTTCACCTTGTTCAACAAAAAGTGGTACCATAACCGTAGCCCCTGTTTCAAGTGTTGCAGGTTTCAGAGCAGTTGAAGAGGAGGTGTCTCCTCTGACTCCCGGCTCAGAATAGGTAATTTCCAGTTCAACAAATGGGGGTAATTCACAGGACAGGGGTGTTTCATTGTCCGCATGCACCACGATCTCCACATGCTGCCCCTCCTTCATCAGATCGGCATTTTCAATGATTTTCTCTTCAATTATTATCTGCTCGTAAGTCTCCAGGTGCATAAAACTGTATCCAAGATCGTCTTTATACAGGTATTGATAGGGCCTTCTTTCCACACGAGCGGTATTGACCTTGACTCCTGATGTGAATGTGTTATCAATCACCTTACCGGTTGTCAGACTCTTTAATTTGGTTCTTACAAAGGCAGGTCCTTTGCCCGGTTTTACATGTTGAAACTGCACAATGGCAAAGAGGTCGTTGTTATATTCCAATACCAGTCCGTTTCTGAAATCTGAGGTTGTGGCCATATCTGTTACTTTCAAATTGAGTTATACGACTGCAAAATAAGGAAATTAATTGGGATATGGTAACAATTAAAGAGTTGTCAGAGGAGCTTGTTTTTTGGTGTGGTAGCAATAAAATCTTTCAGGTAGAATGGTTCAAAATATGCGCTGTTTTCAAATTCCTTCTTTTCAAAAGCCGGCAAAGTCAGGGGCATCATGTGGAGGGCTGAAGGATTTATATCTTTTATAATATGGGCATTGGGATGACTGATAATTCCATGAACCTTGTCTGATCCATTCCCAAAAAATGCCACCTGTTTTGTTGCAAGCAGATCACCAAAACTATGCTCATCTATGATGGTTGCTGAAACAGGTTTGATCTCCTTAAAGCCGGAATCGTAGACTGCCGAATATACCTCCATTCTGCGAGCATCAATCAGCGGGCAGAGAAGAATATCCGGGTATTTTTTTTGTAATTGCCTGAAGGATTCATTACTGCTTGCTGCCACTGCCAGTGCCTGCAGTGTAATTATTCCAATAACAGGGATATTCATGGCATAGGCGAATCCCTTTGTAACGGACACCCCGATTCGCAGGCCGGTATATGAACCGGGCCCCTTACTCACTGAGATGGCTTCAATATCGCCAGGAACAAGCCCCGATTCTTTCAGCACATCATCCATAAATACCGTAAGTAGTGAACCATGGGAACGGTCTTCATCGCTTTCCCTGATTGAGATCAGATCCTCACCTTTACACAATGCAACAGAACAAATATTTGTTGCCGTTTCTACATAAATAATTACAGGTTGACTCATAAATATAAAACGGTTTTATTTTTCCGAGTATAAACGGTCTGCCGGGACAATTTCAATATTTGAATCGTTGTTCAGTTGATTTGATATGGCTGAATAAGGTGCAATAACGACTTCATCTTCAGGGCCCAGTCCCTCCAGGATTTCAATATAACTATTATCCTGAATACCTGTTTTAACAGGTTTCATGACTGCTTTTCCTTCTATGGCAATGAATACAACGGTTTCTTTCTCTTTATTATTATCCTTATCCGCGGATTTTATCGCTGTAGCGTCTTCCTCCTGACTGGCATTATCTTCCTCTTCCCGGGGATCCACAACCCTGGTGGTTACGGCCTGGATGGGAATGGCCATCACATTTTTTCTGACTTCAGTCTGAATATCAGCGGTGGCAGACATGCCTGGACGCAACGGATATTTATTGGTTTCGGAAACCTTGTGCTGATAGGACTCGGGCAGCAATCTTATTTTGACATTGAAATTGGTAACCTGGTCGGTGGTTATACCGGTCACATTCGCTGAAACAGGGATCACAGTAACAACCCCCTTGAATTTTGTGTCAAGGTAAGCATCCACTTCAATGATGGCCGTATCCATGAAGGTAACCCTGACAATATCATTTTCATTTACCTCCACTTCCACCTCCATCATATTCAGATCGGCAAGCCGGAGGATTTCGGTTCCCGACATCAGTTCAGTTCCCACAACCCGTTCTCCAAGTTCCACATTGAGCGCTGAAACAGTTCCGCTCATGGGAGCATAGATAGACGTTTTCACCAGGTTTTCTTCAGCCTCCTGCAGGGCGGCCATGGAACTTTCTACGGAAAAGGAGGCGGCCTCTTTTTCAGCCTGAGCGGAGAAATAATTTGTTTCAGATTGTTCAAACTCAGATTCGGAAATAGCCTGTTGGCTGAAGAGTTGTTTGCTTCGGTTATAATCCAGCTTTCGCATCTGGAGTTGCGCCTCTGCCTGTTTTTCACGTGCCCTGGCATTATTGAGGGAGGCTTCCGTACGGTTCCGGATCATGATATAATTTTCCGGTTTGATTTTCAACAGAAACTGCCCCTTCTGCACCTTGTCTCCTTCCTTTATTGCCAGTTCAACGATCTCCCCCGATACATCAGGCGAAATTTTAACTTCGGTTTCAGGCTGGATCTTGCCATTGGCGGTTATAACTTCGGTGATATTTCTTACACTTACCGTCTCAACGGCCACCAGAATATATGGCTCCTGTCCGAACCAGCCTTTTTTCATTCCTATACCGAAAAACAACAGTAACACCACCGCTGACGCAGACAGAATAATTAAAAGTTTTTTTGATTTCATTACAGGGAGAATAAATGATATTAATTATATATTTATGGGTTCACCCAGGTAGAAATTGAGGATCCTGGTTTTAAAGATAAAATCGTATTTAGCCTGGAGGAGGTCAGACTGGGTCTGTGTAAGTTGATTTTTGGATGCATTGTAATCGACCGTGTTTACCATGCCCACTTCAAATTTTTGTTCCGTATATTTAAACGACTCCTCCATGGAGATCAGGGCCTTTTCAGTGGAAGCAAATTTTTTGAGCGCTGCAACAGCATCTGTATGAGCTTGCTGAATATTGCGATAAAGTTCATTTTTTGCATTTTGTAATTCCAGCTGTGAATTTTCAATGCTGATTCTTGCATTTGCAATGGCGGTATTAACCTGCCCCCCGTTGAAAATCGGAATACGTAACCCAAGTCCAATACCAAAGCTGAGGTAATCCCTCATCTGTTGGGAAAATTCCATCGGTTCGGATGTGATTGGATCATAGCGGGAGTCTGAATAGTTGGTTCCATAACCCCCATTCAGGTTCAGGGATGGATACCTCATCCCTTTGGCGATATCCAGCTCCTTTTCCACTGCCCGGAGGTTAAACTCGGAACTTTTTATCCGGGGCATGATCTCTTCAGCAATTTTATAGACCTCAGAGACCTCCACTAAAAGTAAATTCTCTCCCGGATCGGGGATTTCAGGAATATCAATCCGGAAATCCGGGTCATAGGGCATATCCAACATCTGTTGGAGGTTGAGGTAGGTAAGTAATAACTGGTTTTCGGTATTTACCAGGTTTAGCTCTTCGGCTGCAAATTGTGCTTGTATTTCCAATGCACTTCCCCTGGCCAGCTTTCCTGCATCCACCATCAGCTGCGTTCGGTCCACCTGCTGTTTTGTTACTTCAATCTGATTTTTGGCGACCTGATAAAGTTCGTTACTGAACAGGATCTGCAGGTAAGCGGCTGCAATGTTCAGGGAAATATCATTTTTCACCCTCAGCACATCCTCATAACTGGCCATTAAATTGAGCCGGTTCTGTGCTATACTGTTTTTCTTTTGGAATCCGTTAAATAGACTTACAGAGCTGTTCATTGTTATCCTGAAAGAGTTGCTTTTCTGATCAATAAATTCGTAAGTTGTCGGGTCCAATGCTCTTCCGTAAGAATAATCGTAATTTGAACCCGCATTCAGATTGGGGAGCCGGGACAATTTTGACTGATCCATAATATTTTGGTTGTACCGGGTGTTCAGTTCGGTCTGCTTAATGGTAATATTGTTCTCCATCGCGTAATCGACACACTCCTCCAGGTTCCAGGTTTTACCCTGTCCGGACAGATAGCTGAAATTTATAAGGAATAATAATGCAAGGAGAACACTGAATTTACACATGATCTGTTATTTTTGGCTATGCGAAATCAAAGATAGGGATAAAGTGTTGAATAGTGTGAAATGAAAAACGAAAAACGAATTAATTATAAGGGGATTGGTGAGGTTATGTATCGCAAAAACCGTCGGGCAAGGAACGTATCTATCCGGATCAATGCCGAAGGGGTGATCAGGGTAACGGTGCCTGGCTGGTGTAGTTTTCATCGTGCAGAAATATTTGTACTGGAAAAAAGCAACTGGATCAATGGGAAGATCCTGAAAATCAAACGTAATAAACAGGAAAATCTTGTATGGGGAGCCGGGGATGTGGTTGAAATCAGAAATGGGAAGATTACCATTGAGCCGGGTGGTTTGCGTGATTTCAAAATTATCAGGTCTGGCAGTCTATATACTATTCAATTGCCTGTTGATTTTGACCCGGCTAAAAAGGAGTTTGAAGAGGCATTAAGAGAGGCTATTTCGGTTATCGGACTGAGGGAGGCAAAGGCTCAGCTTCCTGAAATTATCTTTCTTCTGGCTGAAAAATTTCAATTGCCTTTTGGAAAATTATCGGTTAAAAGAATGAGAACCAGGTGGGGCAGTTGTTCGTCAAAAAACAACATTAGCCTCAATAGCGGACTGATATTTCTGCCCAATGAACTCATTGAGTATGTCTGTCTGCATGAACTTGTTCATACCGTACATAAGAATCACAGCCGTGTTTTCTGGGAAGCGCTCGATGATATTATGCCGGGAGCTTTAATGCACAGGAAGGCGCTTCATAAGCGGACGATTATAGCCTGAAATCAATGAATGCAGAGGGAAGTGCAAAAAAAAGAGGTGAAATGTTCAACATTTTTTATAAAGAATAGAAAAAGTTTTAAATTTGCATCCCGATTAACAGGGATCATGGCTGGAATTTCAGTTATGTAGTATCGGGAAACAGTAATGACCCGTGGTGTAATTGGCAACACATCTGATTTTGGTTCAGAAGAGTCCAGGTTCGAGCCCTGGCGGGTCAACTTAAAAACAAAACCTCTCTAAATTAACGATTTAGAGAGGTTTTGTTTTTGTTTAGAATGAACAGGAAACTCTACCTGGTGTCAGTCTGCCAGTTTCAATCCATCTTCAGTCATTAACCATAAATTGCCCCCCATTCTCCAGTCTGAAACATGATCCAGATTGTACACATTCTTCAACAGGTCCCGGGTATCCTTTTCCAGGGATATATATTGACCCTCGGGTGCTTTGAGTGTGACCAATACCCGCGGAAATCGCCATTTTTCACTTCCTTCTATAAAAAAACAAGGGTCCAGGATCAAGGTTTTGCCACTAGTTTTGAAGTTGTAGCTTAAATTGGCAGCATTACTGTCGGCCTCA
The DNA here is from genome assembly GCA_040880545.1 of Bacteroidales bacterium. Classification (GTDB taxonomy): domain Bacteria; phylum Bacteroidota; class Bacteroidia; order Bacteroidales; genus M55B112. The sequence continues at coordinate 20,917 of JBBDIE010000100.1, forward strand.
TCCCAGTTTTTACCTTTGGAGCGTTTTTTTATTTCCAGGGTCACCTGGTCGTTCACCGATTGTTCGATGTCCAGGTCAATCTGACCATAAATACGATCCAGGTCCTCTGTGAAATACCACCTGTTGTCCATGTCGAAACTGAATCCCCGCTCTTTTTCAAATTCATTTTTCTGATGTTGATTGATTGCAACAAATATGGTGTCAGTTGACAGGGTCAATTCGCTGGAGGTTTTACTGACTCCGGTATGGGAATAATTTCCGGTTTCAATGGCCAGAATCCCAATTGTCATCAACAAAGCAACGATCCATAACATGGTTGCACCCAGTGTGAGTCCGCGATTTTTGGTTCTGATGGAAAAGATCAGCCTTATCATACCGTAAATCATCGCCGCAACCGGAATAAGGAACAGCAATGTTAAAGCAATTATCAGCAGTGTAATACTCACAGGATCTGTGAATGGGCTGAGCAGGTCACCCACAGTAAAATGGTATCCGGAGAAGGGAAAGATCTGCAGTCCTATAAATGCACCTGAAATAAGTCCGATAATTATTCCGATGCCTGCCAGGACAAATCCTGTGCCTATCAGAACCAGGATCACTTTAACGAAAACCAGCAGAACCTTCCCTATTTCCGAAAAAAAATTTCGAGCTGCTTTTTTAGTTCGTTGAACTGCTTCGGAGTTCGCGGCTGCCCTCACATTCTCTTTGGTCGCTTCGTATTCTTCACGAATTTTTTTTTCAATATTGGATACATTCACCGGTTCACCGCGCATTTCCAGTTTCTGGGCCGCAGTTTCAGCCTTGGGCAACACGATCCAGAGGATGATATAAACCAGGATAGAGGCGCCACCCAGGAAAAAGAAAACGATGAATAATATTCTGAAAATCAACGGGTCGATGTTGAAATATGCACCCAGGCCACCACAGACCCCGCCAAACACAGAATTTTCAGGGTCACGGTGTAATCTCCTGTACCTGCCGGAAGTTTTTCCTCCTGTTTTTGTGCTATCGCTACCGGCGGCCGGGCCATCGCTTGTGTCGACGAACTCCTCCGGATCACCCATTATTTCGATCACCTCGTCTACCATGGAGATGGAGATCACGTCCTCCTCTTTGGCCTTTTTTTCCTGGAATAATTCAGCAATCCTGGATTCTATGTCGTTCAGGATTTCCGCTCCTTCTTCCTTTCCGGAAAAATGACGACCGATGGCATCAAGATACTTTTTTAGTTTTTCATAGGCATCCTCATCGATATGGAAGATGATGCCGTTGAGGTTTATTTTAATTGTTTTTTTCATGATACTGTTGTTTTACTTTTTTGTAATGATCGAGTTGACTGAATCTACCATCTCTTTCCAGGAGTATTCCATCTCCGACAGGTAGGTTCTGCCTTTATCTGTGAGGGCATAATATTTTCTGGGAGGGCCCTGCCTGGATTCTTCCCAGCGGTATTGTAATAATCCCGCGTTTTTTTGACGCGTAAGGAGCGGATAGAGCGTTCCTTCAACCACGATAAGGTTTTTCTTCTTCATGGTTTCGATGATATCTGAAGCGTAACAATCCTGCTTACTGACAATGGCCAGTATGCAGAACTCCAGGGTGCCCTTTCTCATCTGTGCTTTTGCATTTTCACTGTTCATAATCGCTTGTGTTTTCCAATTCGCTGCACCGTCTTACTATTTATAAGCTATTCGACTTTACAATGCAAAGATATATAAAAATATTAGTACCATGCAATACATAGTACTAAAAAATTGCATTATTTTTTATTTCTGCGTACCTTGACCATGCAAAAGACACTAATGACAGTGGTATGGAAATTAAAGGGAACATTCGAAAAATGCGGTCGGTCTTCAATGATCCGGTGGAGTATTATTTACCAATCGGAGATGTGGAGGTACCAATGAATTCACTGATAGGTTCAGAGATTGAAATGGAGTACCTGGGGGAGATTCACTGTATCAAATGTGGCAGAAAGACCAGCAAGTCATTTTTCCAGGGATATTGTTACCCCTGTTATACCACTGCTCCGGAGACGGAGGAGTGCGTGTTGCGACCTGAACTTTGCAGGGCCCATCTGGGGGAGGCCAGGGATATGGATTTTGCTTCAAAGTATTGTCTGATAGACCAGGTGGTTTATCTGAGTTTAACAAGTGGCATAAAAGTCGGGGTCACCAGAAGCACACAGGTTCCTTTCAGATGGATAGACCAGGGTGCGGTAAGGGCGGTTGAACTGGCGAGGGCACCCAACCGGTATACGGCGGGGTTAATCGAGGTGCAGCTTAAAACGCACATGAAAGATTCTACAAACTGGAGAGCGATGCTAAAAAATGAAATTCATTTTGACGGGGACCTGCTGGAACGCAAACAAGCCGCGCTAAAGCTGTTGCCCGACGACCTGCGAGTATTTGGAAGTGATGATGACCATATCACAACGATTAATTATCCAGTGTCGGCATATCCCGAAAAAGTGGGTAGTCTGAATTTTGAGAAAGAATCCGTTATAAGTGGTAAGATCAGTGGGTTAAAGGGTCAGTATCTGTTATTTGAAAATAACAGGGTTATTAATCTGCGAAAGTTCGGGGGATATAAGGTCAGATTCAGCTACGGATAATCAGGTCATCATTTTTGAAACTTCCCTTCTGATCCTTTCCCAACTCATCTCATCCATTTTGGCCCCGTACACTTCGATCACTTTTCCAGCCAGCAGTGAGCCAATTTTCCCGCAAATTTCAGGAGACTGGTTATTTATATAACCATATAGAAATCCTGCGGCATACATATCACCGGCTCCGGTTGTATCAACCGGGTTTGCCTTGATCGCCCCGATATTTGAAATTTTCCCGTCCGAACAGATAATCGACCCTTGGGCACCATTTTTTATTACCGCTACCCCGGCTATTTCACCCAGATGTCTGGCAGCACTTTCAGGATCCATTCCTGTTAATGCCTCCGCCTCCTGGTTATTTGCAAAGAGTATATCAACATCCGGAATTATTTTCTGAAAAAACGATTTGTGTTCCTCTACTATATTATAGCTAGCCAGGTCGATACAAACTTTGAGGCCACCATGTTTTGCGAGTCTTACGGCCTTTTCAACAAGCTTGTGATCCTGTACCAGGTACCCTTCGAGATAGAAGATATCATACCCTTCGAACATGGTTGAATTTAGGTCCTCAATAGACAATTCAACTGCCGCACCGAGGTAAGTGGCAAAGGTCCGCTCCGAATCCTTACTGATCAGGGCCACGGCCCTTCCTGTTTCCTTGATGCTTTTGAATAGAATTGGCCTGATATTTTTGGATTTCAGATCCTTGTAAAAGAATTTACCCAGGTCGTCATTGCCAACCATACCAACAAACGCGGATTCAATTCCCATGTGAGCAAGTCCGTGAATCGTGTTAGCCGCCGAACCGCCCGAAGCCTTCTGCTTGGGCAAACCGAATGTTTCAGAATTCAGGTAGTTGGAGGTTTCATGATCCACCAGGGTCATACTTCCCTTAGGTAATCCGAGTGATTTTAGTATCTCATCATCCTGCAGTGTGGTTATAATATCCACCAGGGCATTGCCCATTCCGAT
>JBBDIE010000101.1:0-14217 GCA_040880545.1 Bacteroidales bacterium
CTGTAGATTCATGTTTGCTTTCATTAGTCTATACAAATTTAACGATTAATATTCACTTTTTGTTTAGTGACAATGGAAAGGAGATTCAAGTACTCCAAAATAGCGTACGGCCAGCGTGAGATCTCTCTGGCCGCCGTGGATAAAATAGCAGAGTACTTTAATATTTCAATTAATGAGTTGATTCATATGTGCGATGATATTCCAAATGAGATCAGCCTGGAAGATAAAACCACTGTCGAGCAAGTGAAGCTAATTCAAGAACTGGACCTGGAAGAGAAAAACATGGTCTTCAAAATGATCGAGACGTTCCTGACTAAAAAGAAGTTTAAGGATTTCTTTAATAAAAATATTGCGGCTCTCTAATACAATTGCTTTTAGGAAATTTCCTGCTTAAATAAATTGTATAATAATTGAAGTGTGTTTAATAATCCCAGTAGCTAATCGATGCAAAATTCTTATCCTCTAATTAATTCACCTGTCTTCGCTTTAGGTATCTAAAAGAATAGTATGAAATTGAATACCCTACATATACTCCAAACAGAAACCAAAAACTAAATGAAATAATTCTTCCTATCTCTTTATCAAACTGATTTATGATAATAATGAAAAGAAAAAATCCCCAAAATAGAAATGATACAATTCTATAAGAGTTTTTTGCTAACCAGATTAATACTCTATTTTTCATTTTTTTGGCTTAATAAACTCCACAAATAATATACCTGCTAACACAGCTAAGCATAATATTCTAAATACAGAAATAAGAGCAGGTGACAAATTCTCTTTGAAGAATATTAGGAGAACTAGCGATACAAACCCTAAACCATAAAGCAATATTTTAATACTCTTTTTCAATTGGCAAAAATGGTTGCATTAGATTAGTATTATCAGCTGGTGCAACTTCGACTGCATCATTTGATCCTGATAATATATTTGAGATATTCTCTCCTTCTTCAATTGCTCCTTGACTTATTTTTGAGGAAGTTGCGTCCCCATTGTAATTTGTAACGCTTTCTATGTCTGGCGTCACATTTTCAATCCAACCTCTTGTACCTTCAATAGCTAAACCAGTTCCAATAACAACCTTTGCAAAGATGCTTCCTCCTCCATTAGGTTCGCCTCCTCCTTCAGGAGAAGGAGAGGGATAGTTGTTCTCAATATCTTTCTGACCTTGTAATTGTTGTTGAGCAGCCTTCTCCTTTGCTAGACGTTCATTTTTTTGCTGATTCTTATAACCTGGGTTATCTTCAAATAACATATCAGCATGAAGAAATCCACTTTTTCGGCTTTCCTGCGCCATTTTAACTACTAAAACAGTAAGCAAAACTGCACCTGCTGTTACTGTGGCCGCTGCAACTGGGTTTGCCGCAATTAATGCCGCAATCTCTGGTCCCTCACCCTTCTTATCAATGAATAAAATCGGATTATTTACAGCATAAGAATAGGGAGTTTGAAAGTTATAGATTTCCGTTTTGGGATCAATAGAATGAAAGCGTCCAATCGCTGGATCATAGAACCTCGCTCCGTAGTCGTAAAGGTCAAGGTTTACGCCCCCCAGCTGGTCGTCCTGAAGTTCTTTACCATTGTAGAGGTACTTGTTATCTATCCCGTAATCGGTGAAGTTAAATCTCATCCCAAACGGATAATAGTCAGATCTTTGGTCAACATTTCCCTGGTCATCAAGAACAACCCTGGTATTCCCTAAATGGTCTTTAAGGAAATATTCATAACTCAATAATGTGCTTCCGTTCATATCCACCATTCCTTCTTCATTAAGTAGATAATCAAGTGAATAATTTGTCGATCCATCACTTTTATAAACGAATGAACCAGCAAACATGGTATTTTCATTCAACAGACCATCATATACTTTTAACCATTTTGTTCCTGATGCATCGTAAATGTACGAAATATTGTCATTCAAGTATGAAAGATTTGTACTGGAATTATCCATAGGAAGAGACTGATCCTATTTTCAAAGAACATAGCTGAGGATATGGATTAATTGCAATGAAAATGTCTGAACCTCCTATGTTACCATAACGTTTAATGATCTTGCTCAGGAACGAGGATAAGTATGATATTAATCAATTTAATTTACCTTAGCATATTGAACCAAAAAGAAATATTATGAGGTCTCTAATATACGTTGCCTTTGCTGTTTTGCTCCTGTTCAGCAGTTGCCGACAACATCGGGCCAACGCCGGTAAAAAGCCTAACGTACTGTTTATCCTGGTCGATGACCTGGGTTATCATGACCTGGGCTACACGGGTAGTGCATACTATGAAACGCCGCATATCGACCGGCTGGCAACTGAAAGCATGTTTTTTACCCACGGCTATGCCAGTTGCCAGGTCTGCAGTCCGTCGCGTGCCAGTATCATGTCGGGGAAATTCCCTGCCAGGCACGGAATCACCGACTGGATCGGTGCAAAAACAGGTGATGCGTGGAGAAAAGAAGGGAGATTTAATAAATTACTGCCCCCCGAAAACGGAGATCATCTGCCGCATGAATACATAACCCTGCCTGAAGCGATGAAGGAGGCAGGTTATACCACCTTTTTTGCGGGCAAATGGCACCTGGGCGGGGAGGGATCGCTCCCGACCGACCATGGCTTCGACATCAACCGGGGTGGCTTCCATGCCGGCAGTCCGGCCAACGGTCGCTACTTCTCTCCCTTCAACAATCCGCAAATGGCAGATCATGAAAACGAAAAAGGGATGGCCCTGCCAATGAAACTGGCACGGGAGACAGAACAATTTATCCGTGAACATAAAGACTCCGCATTTTTTGCTTTTCTCTCCTTCTACGCTGTCCATAGCCCCATTCAGACAACAGAGGAAAAATGGGCGAAATACAGGGATAAGGCAGAAGAGATGGGGATCGCCGAGTCGGGCTTCGAGATGAAGAAATACCTTCCCATGCGGGTGGTGCAGGACAACCCGGTGTATGCCGGATTGGTGGAGATGACGGACGACGCGGTGGGTCATGTGCTGGATCTGCTCATAGAACTGGGACTGGAGGAGAACACGATCGTGATCTTCACATCCGACAATGGCGGTGTCTCGGCCGGCGACGCATTCGCCACATCAAACCTGCCCCTCAGAGGTGGTAAAGGATACCAGTTCGAAGGGGGCATCCGGGAGCCCTATTTCATTAAGGTGCCATGGCTCAATATTGCAGGTAAAAAATCATCCGTTCCGGCAACAGGTACCGATTTCTATCCAACGATCCTTGAACTGACAGGCGCAGAGCTGCGACCCGGGGAACACCACGATGGCATCAGCCTGGTCCCTGCATTCCATGATGAATCGATCCCCGACAGGCCCCTCTACTGGCACTACCCGCACTACGGAAACCAGGGCGGTGAACCCTCCTCTGTTATCAGGCTGGGTGAATGGAAATTGATCCATTACTATGAGGATGACAAGGTGGAACTGTATAACCTGAAACTGGACGAAGAAGAGCACAATGATGTGGCTGGGGAGCACCCGGAGCTGGTCCGCCGGCTCCATGAACAAATGTTTGGATACCTGGATGCTGTCGGTGCAAAGTTTCCTGTGCATGATCCCCTTTACGAGGAGGCTCTTGAAAAAGAACACCTGGAAAAGGTTCGCACAGTGCGTATGCCCCGGCTTGAGGCACAAAGAATGGAGTTTCTCTCAAAAGAATTTGATCCCGGTAACAACTGGTGGGGCAGCGATATTGGTGATCTATCGTTTTTTAGCGCATCTCAATAATACTACCCCTTATTTTATCAAGCTCTTAAAAGCGGATCCAAAAATAAGATAACTGGTATTTCCGCCAATCGTGCCCTCGTTTTGTCCCCACAGAAATGGCCAATCATCGTAGTTTTCAAAGTGGTCGGGTTGTCTGAATAATATACCAGGGGCCACATTGCCCGGAATAAATGAGAAATCAGCCCTGTTATTACCATAAAATACTTCTTTGGGACGAGATGCTCCCACTGTTGCCACTAAGGAATAATTGTGATACGGATGACAGCCAAACAGCCAGTTTGTGGCCTTGAAAGCATGGTTGGCATCAATAATATCAGGGAAATGTGTGTTGGCAAAGCAAATGGTGGTGCCAAAGTTTACCACGCCTCCGCTTCCTGCCCAGTTACCAAGGCTGATGGGTACTCCGAACGGATTATTCTTTTCAAGCTCATCGATATACGCTTTGTACTTTACAACATACGGCTTGAGCTTTTCTTTGAAGGATGCGTCCATGTGCGGAATGGCATGTAATGCCGTCAATATGGTACCACTGACATTTCGCTCAAGTGCAGGCCATAAAAGTTCCTGAAATTTATCGATATATTGTTGCTCCCCTGTTGAGATGTACAGTTGAAGATTGGTGGCCATACTAGCAGATCCGTCTCTCCTGCCGGTAGGATTTTGTTGCTGATTGGCAAGTAATTCCGTTGCCTCTTTCAGAAGTCTTCTTGACTGTTGCAAAGCTCTTTCCGAAAGATCGTCGTTATATCCCTTCATTGCCCGGCTTGCTGCAGCAAACATTGCTGCTGCCCTGAGATCGAGGCCGGGATTACGGCTTGTAAATGCCCACATATCATCCTTAACTCCGCTCGACCGCCCGTCAGGGGCCACTTCGTATGGACCAAGGTTCATATTATACGGAAGGCCGTCTGTTATAGAGGCTGCATCACCGAGGTGATGGTAGTTATCGAGAACAGCGTTTGAAAGGGTTTGTGCCATGTGGCCGATAATCTCTGCCTGAGCCACCAGTTGCAATGTTCCATGTTCGATAAACTGCAACACATCTGGCGTCCCATCCGGCCGGTGAAGGTCAACATAACGTTGCTTCTGATCAACAAACGTTTGATCGCGTAAGGGTTTGAAATATTCCCATGTCTGGACAAAGTTCTGTACTACTCCAATGTTCGATCCTGTCTCGATATCAAAATCCCCGGCATCGAAAAACCCACCAATGTTTAATCCGGGGATCAATTCCAGTGCTTTATACCTGGTATCGGTTGTTGGCCCTTGCCCATGGAGGTCGAAATGATCAGTGTTTGGTGGTGCCTGGAGATAACCGTCCTTAAATGGCTCGCCGTGCCACACCCTGTATGCCTCGTTTACAAACATGTGATTCATGTGTATGGGAATCCATATATCGCTGGTGGCGTCGGTAATCTTATTGTAGACGTTATTTTCTATTATAAAGTTATTTGTTTTAAAGTCGCCATACTGAATATAGTATATACCGGGGGTATTCACCGGAGAAAAATCAAATTTCACATAGTGATATTTATAATAGTCACCCCAGGGTACGATATTACCGCTGAATACTTCGGTAGCTGTACCGTTGTCGCCTATTTTATATAGGGATGCTTCTGCAAGCGGTTTATCTTTTTTGTCAAGTTCAATGACAGAGACTTTTTGTTGCGAAGGGAGGTAGCCCACCTGAGAGAAAGCGATATTTGGCTCTCTTTTCCAACCGTCAATGGCATTTGGTTCAACAGTCCATGTCAACACCTTGCCTGTTTTTCCTGCCGGCAGCAAACTGCGAACTACAAACCAGCCATTTTGTGCCAGCACACGGCCGTCGAAAAGCATAAGATCGGCATCCCGGGAGGTGATTTTTACCAATCTTTCGGGTTCATCGGGTGCCAGAAGCAGGGTACGGCCGGTTTCCAGGGGTAGCGGAGCGATAAACCTACCGGTCCCCCTTTCGTCGGATGTTACATACCCCTTAAATTGCCTGAGTTTTTCACTGTCGGGCTTTGTAGTGGTATTACCCACCACATAGCGCGGGATCCGATTGATACGTCCATCCATCAGATAGGTCTTTGCCCAGTATTGTGAGGGCAGAAACTCAAGATTAAAACCGGCACTCCCTTCAAGTTCCCCGGGTACGGGTTTATTAAGGTAAACAGATATCTCAACACCTTTACCCTTAGCTGTGACAACCACGCGCGATTCAAAATCGTAATCTTCATACCGTAATATCGATTCAATGGTCTTCGAGGCATGGTCAACCTTTCGGCTGGGTATTTCCGGAACAAGGTCCCACTGCTCCGGAGTGCTTGAAAGTCTCACAGCGCCGCCTTGCCATGTTCTGACACCATGGTGAATAATTTCTATACCGGCGGTCTTCTCATCGTTAAATCCTCCTGTAAAGAGGTTATTGTATACAAGAAGATTGACGCCTTGTGTCTCGAAATACTCAAGATCATTGAGTATCAACTCCTGTCCCGAAGCATCATCGAATGCCGCTAACAGTAGCACTACGAATGATAAAAATGTAACTCTTTTCATATTGATTAAAAATTAGAAACAGGTGTGGTTTATATATTATCCATTATTGCCCTTATATCTCACTCACTTCCCAAATACTTCGTACATTCTGTCTCCAGCTGTTCCCTGTTTACCGGAACAACACCCGATTTTTCACAAACCTCACCACCGGCAAGATTGGCCACTGCCCCGGCTTGCGGAGGAGTCATGCCGCCCGACTGGCAGAGCGCTAAAACACTGATGACGGTATCGCCGGCCCCGGAAACATCGATAATTTTCCGCTTTACCGCCGGGAAATGATGATGTCCTTCCTGTTCCATGACCAATATCCCCTGCTCCGAAAGGGTGATCATCAATGTGTCAATTTGCTGTTCGCTTCTGAATTTTTCACCGGCTACCACGATTTTGCCTATGTCGGATTTCGATTCTTCAATCTTTACCCCCTTTACAAACTCTTTCAGGTTCGGCTTGTATGTAGTGATGTTTTTATATGCACGGAAATTCCTGTATTTCGGATCCGCCATGATCGGTATATGCAGCTTGTTGGCCAGTTTGCAAACCCTTGAAATAATCGACTGGGTGATCACCCCCTTGTCATAATCCTGGAATATAATGGCATCGATCCCCCCGGTTTGGATCAGGTTCAGTACCATCTCGATGAAATTGTCCTGGATCCTTTTCGACAAACTGTTCTCGATCTCCTCGTCGATCCTGAGCAGGTGCTTGAATCCCGAGATCACCCGCGTCTTCTGCGTGGTGATCCTGTAATCGTCCACCGTTATTCCGACATCCGACAAATTCTGTTCTTCCAGCAAGTGCAGAAAAACTGTGCCTTTCTCATCCCCGCCGATCACCGAACACAAAATGGGAACTGCTCCCATGGATTTCACATTCAGTGCTACATTGGCCGCTCCCCCGAGCCTGCTCTCCTCAACAATGTCGGAGACAATGGGTACCGGCGCTTCCGGCGATACCCGATCCACATTACCCCATAAATAGGTGTCGATCATCACATCACCTATGATGAGTATTTTCTTGTTGGAAATACTTTTAAAAAATTTCGGAAAATCAAATCCTTCAAACATCTGGTTTCAGTTCTTAATGATCTGGCAAAGATAAAATTAAATTGTGGCTGTCCATAATGTCCCATATTCAGTACCCAGCCAGCAACCTTTTTGAGTATGACACAGCTAGTGTTGTTTTCTTGCAAGCACTAATCAACCGTGTTTTACTGTGGGTCCACATCCAGGCTTACGCGGATCTGCTTATAAACCGGGTTCTGTGAGAATATCTCAAGCAGTTCACCGGTCAGCTGTTTTGCCCGCTCAAAGGAGGCCTCTTTCTCAATCTTCAACATCACCTGCTTTATGTACTTTCCGTGTGTACGCCCCACCATGGGCTGCTGCGGACCAAATACCCTGTTTCCGAATATCTCCCTCAGTTCATTGGCCACAAAGACAGATCCACCATCCAGGATGGGCGGTATTTCATGCTTCAGTGTGATCCTGATGAGCCGCACATAGGGCGGGTAATGGAACATCTTTCGTTCGGCCATCTGCTCCTTGAAAAATTTAGAGAAATCGTTGTTCAGCACATGCCGGATCACCGGATGCGACGGGTCCATGGTCTGTATGATCACTTTTCCCCTTTTCTTGCGTCTTCCCGCCCTGCCGCTCACCTGCACCATCAGCTGAAAACTGCGCTCAAATGCCCTGAAATCCGGAAAGTTCAACATGGAATCGGCATCGATGATCCCCACCAGGTTTACCTTCTCAAAATCCAGTCCCTTGGTAACCATCTGGGTCCCCACCAACACTTTGGTGCGGCCGGTCTCAAAATCGCTGATCAGCTTTTCAAAGGCTCTCCGGCTCCTGGATTTATCCAGGTCGAGCCTTCCCACCTGAACGTCGGGGAACAACTCACCCATGACATCCTCGATCTTCTCGGTGCCAAACCCTCGCATGGTAAAATCATGCGAATTGCAGTCGGGACAAATGGCCCGGACAGCCATCCTGAATCCACAATAATGACAAACCATGTCGTTGCTGAACTTGTGATAGGTCAGGCTCACGTCACAACTTTTGCATTTCAGAATATATCCGCAATCGTTGCAAAACTGGTAATTGGAATATCCCCTCCGGTTCTGGAACAGGATGGCCTGTTGGCCGTTGCTGAAGGTCTCCTCCAAAGCTGCGATCAGCTCCGGTGTGAAGTGCGATTTCAGCTGTTTCCGCTTCTTCGCCTGTGCCACATCTGCAATGACGATCTCCGGGATCTCCACATTGCCAAACCGCTGGTTAAGGGTAACGAGTCCGTACTTCTTCGACATGGTATTGTACAGGGTTTCGTAGGATGGGGTTGCCGATCCCATCAAAATCTTCGCCCCTGTAAACACCCCCATGATCGTGGCAGCATCACGGGCATGGTATCGCGGTGCGGGGTCAAATTGCTTGTAGGTGTTTTCATGCTCCTCATCCACAATAACCAGCCCCAGTTTCCTAAAAGGAAGGAAAACTGCCGAACGCACGCCTAAAATTACCGAGTATGGTTCCTTCCCGGTAAGGCCAGCCAGGTTACGATACACCTCCACGCGTTCATTATCCGAATACCGGCTGTGATAGATCCCGATTTTTTCACCAAAAACCCGCTTGAGCCGCTTGATGATCTGCGTTGTAAGGGCAATTTCAGGCAAAAGATAGAGTACCTGCTTCCCCAGAGCAAGCTGTTCCTGGATAAGGTGAATGTATATTTCCGTCTTCCCGCTTGATGTGATCCCGTGGAGCAGAACGGCAGGAAATTTTTCAAATTGTGAACGGATATCCTTTAGCGCACTTTCCTGGAAATCTGCCAGTGGAGAAGGTGGTCCCACGACCTCTTGCGCACCTTCATGATGAATCCTTGAAACAATAATCTCATAGGTTTTGAAAACCCCCTTTTTAATCAACCCGCTGATGGCATGCGGGGCCACTTCTGCCGAGGTAAGCTCCTGCCGCTCGACATCCCGGGATGTTGTGCCATCTTCAAACCGCCCGGATAAGGAGGCGTATACTTCCAGCGCTCTGACCCGGGCCGGCGATCGTGATAGTTCATCCAGCAACCCGGCAAATGCACGCTCTTTCTCATATGGTTTGGTTAGTCCGATACAAGTGACCTTCCTGGGCTTGTACCCTTTTTTCAGGTGCTGATCTGTCTGTAGTGCTCCCTTCTCCACCAACCGTTTTACAATTCGCAATCCATCACTTCCAAAATGGCTCTTTCTCACCTCGTCCAGTCCTGTAACCTTCTCCTCTTCCAGGAATAGCATCAAGAGGTGTTCCTCGTCATCCATGGTCCCCGATCGCTGGAATGCAGGATTGATCTGAAGTGTTGTTTCGCTTGCCAGTTTCAATCCCCCCGGCAGCGCGGCATTCATAACCTCTCCGATGGTGCACATGTAATAGGATGATATCCAGTGCCAGAATTGAAGCTGCAACCCGGTAACAAGCGGCTCTTCATCCAGAAATGAGAGTATCTCCTTCGCCTTGAAATGCTCCGGTACCCGGTCGTGTACCTCGTTGATAATTCCTGAATAGATCTTCTTCTGACCGAATTGCACCATCACCCGCATGCCCGGCTGAGCCTTTTCATGCTGGTCCCCTGGAACCAGATAGGTAAAGGTTCCCTTGAGTGCCAGGGGCATGATTATCTCTGCAAATATTGGTGCTGCTTCCATCGAATAAATCTACAAAAAATAAAAACCCGGCCATGGAGATGCCGGGGTAAGGAACATAGTACGCTGATCCGGAAAAAGGTCAGATCGACAACACATCAGCCATCTCAAGCTGTTGCGGGTCAACATGTTTTTTCAGTTTAATTACTTTTCTGAATGGAACGAGGTCAACCTCCCCGGCATGGAAACCAACCATCACACTCTTCTGATCATCCAGCAGTGCCTGGACAGCTTCGTAACCCAGGGTACTCGCCGATACCCTGTCGTATGCCGAAGGGGCTCCGCCACGCTGTATATGACCAAGAATGGAAACACGTACGCTGTACTCCTCGAACTCTTCCTTCACCTTTTCGGCAATGGCAAATGCACCGCCCGATTTTTCGCCCTCGGCAACGATAATAATATTGCTCGACTTCTTCCGCTTGTATCCCTTCTCCAAAAAATCTTTCAACCCTTCCACCTGTCCGTCCACCTCGGGAATAAGGATCGCCTCAGCGCCACATGCGATCCCGGTCTTCAACGCGATAAATCCGGCATCCCTTCCCATTACCTCGATAAAAAACAGCCGGTTATGACTGCTGGCTGTATCCCGGATCTTGTCCACCGCCTCCACCACCGTATTCTGGGCCGTGTCATACCCGATGGTATAATCGGTGCCGTAAATATCGTTATCGATGGTACCCGGAATACCAATAAATGGAATATCATAATACTCATCACAAAACACCCGCGCCCCGGTAAGGGATCCATCACCACCGATCACAACTACTGCATCAATATTTTCCGATTTCAGGTTGTCGTATGCCGCCTTCCGCCCCTCAACGGTCATAAATTCCTGGCTGCGTGCAGTTTTGAGTATCGTACCCCCCCGGGCCAGTATATCACTTACACTGTGTGCCTTCAGGCTTGTGAAGTGTTTGAAGATCATGCCATGATACCCATGTCTGATACCAACCACTTCAATATTGTTATAAATGGCGGTTCGGGTCACCGCCCTTATCGCTGCATTCATCCCGGGGGCATCACCTCCCGAGGTTAGCACACCAATTTTCTTAATTTTTGACATATTCTGATTTTATTACTTCCTGTTGCGAAATTAAAATTACACATAATTATTATTGGGCCTATCCCTTCATTCAATTCTTAAGAAGCGATTCAAGTTTATTCTTCACCTGTTCCAACTGCCACACCGGGGTGGATGTTGCACCGCTGATACCAATGCTTCCCTCCGCCTTTACCCAGTCGGGATCAATATCTTCAATGCGGTGGATCCAGTGTGAATTTTTGTTATGGGATCTGCAATATCCAAAGAGCATGGCTCCATTGGAAGAAGAACTTCCGCTCACGAAGATCATCAGATCATGTTTCAGTGCAAAGGCCTTCAGGTCCGGTTTCCTTCTTTTCATCTGGTTACAGATGGAACAGTTGGCAACCATTCCGTTCCTCTCTGCAACGGTGGCCATGGATATGAGGTTTTTTTCCAACTGCTGAAACTGGTCCGGATCCATGGTTGTCTGGGAATACAGATAGATGTATTTTCCCTGATCAACACCTTCCAGCTTCTTCGGATCGGTAATGAGGATCGCCTCCCCGTTGGTCTGCCCCATCAACCCCACCGTTTCCGGGTGCCCCTCCTTTCCGAATATTACAATCTGCTCCGTCTCCCTGTCCAACTGTCTGTAGCGGTTACTGATCTTTCGCTGAAGGCTCTTAACGATCGGACAGGTTGCATCAATAATCTCAATGTTGTACTCCAATGCTTTAGCATAGGTGGAAGGGGGCTCCCCATGGGCACGAAAAATCACCCTGGCAGGTGATATATCCTTAAAATCTTCCACGGTAATTACCTCTAATCCCATCGAATCGAGCCTGTCGGTCTCCTCATCATTGTGTACCATCTTGCCGAGGCCATATACCGGTTTCCCGGCACCTAAATACTCTTCGGCAGTTTCAACGGCCTTTTCCACACCAAAACAGAATCCTGCCGAAGGATCAATTTCAATCAGTTTATCCATGATTTTATAACCTCTCCTTAAATTTTTCAAAAAACCAGGTCATCTGTTCAGGGATGGTCATATTACTGTTATCCAGTAATATGGCATCATCTGCCTGTTTCAGTGGACTCGCCTCCCTGCCGGAATCTATCCTGTCGCGATTCGCAATATTCTGCTTCACCTTCTCAAAATCCTCCGCGATTCCCTTCTCCTCCAACTCCTTTCTCCTTCTTTCGGCCCTTACCTCAACAGCTGCGGTCATGAAAAGCTTGATATCTGCATGGGGATATACCACCGTACCAATATCTCTTCCATCCATTACCACCCCGCCATCTGTACCTATTTCACGCTGCAGTGCCACCATCTTTTCCCGTACCTCAGGAATGGTACTAATATAACTTACATTATCCGAAACTGACATGGTGCGGATCTCCCTCTCCACCACTATGTCATTCAGACAAGTTTCATTCACCCCCGATGCAGGGTTTCTCCTGAAAGAGACGAAAATGTTAGTTAGTTCCCTGATTACCAGCTTCCTGTCTGGTTCGTCCGTGTTGTCAAACAACCCTTTCTCCATACAATGCAGCGTAACTGCACGGTACATGGCTCCCGAGTCCACATAAATATAGTTCAGCTCTTTGGCAATCAGTTTTGCGAAGCTGCTTTTCCCGGTGGAGGAATACCCGTCAATGGCAATTACCAGTCTTTTATTTTTACGATCCATACATACGTTGGTAAAGGAGATCAAAGATACAGTTTTCTTCATTCAACTTGATGACATACAGGTGTCTGTTTTTGCCCGGGAAAATCATCGATTCACTGAAAACTGTGTGGAGTTTTACCTTGCCCTGTAAAAAGTGGAAAGATCCGTTGTCATGGAAAAATGGTTCGTTCCCCCGGCCAGGTGGTATGTTGACCGCCCGTAGGCAATATGGAACCTGGATATCCGGAAGCCAAAACCCCAGGAGAAGCCCACCATCCCGGGCCAGCTGTTCATCTTCATCTCCTGTCGCCTCTTGTAGTTGTATCCGAAATCAAAATGGAAATTCTCCCCAAGGAGCAGTTCCACGCAAAAGATTGCATGTCGCATGAATTTGTCTGCAAACATATCGAACCTGTTATTCTCCGGCGCCTCGCCACCAAAGAAGAAGCTGTCATCGCTTTCGGTTTCATAGGTAAGATCCCAACGTTCAAGGTGCTGAAACAGTATACTGAACCTGAAGGGAGCATGTGCCAGACCCTGTGTAAACCCAGCCTGGATCTCAAACGGTACCCGCTCCCGTGTTCCGCTGAATGAACTGATCTGCAGTCCCATATTCTTCAGTACCAGTCCCGCCGATGTATTTGTTCCATAGCTGGTGTAAAGCAGTCCGATATCGGTTACCAGACCCAGGGAGGTATATTGCTCATATACAGAAAACAGCGGTTTCACATTTACACCTGCAGAAAGCACCGAATCGATCAGGGTACGGGAATAGATCAGGTTCAGGGCATATTCCGACGCCCGGAAGGTCCCTCCAAAATTTCCATATTCATCCGCCCTTTCGAAGGTTCCGTAATCCACATAATGGATTCCGCCGGCAAATGTGCCAATACCCTCTTTTTCAAATGCGTAGGAAGTGTACCCGTAATTTACACCTGCAAAATAGTTGATGTAATTCAGATTAAAGTGCTGGTCCATGTTGGCATTGAGCAATGCCGGGTTATGAAATACCAGGTTAATATCGTTATCGTTGATGGATACATTTTCACCACCCAGCGCTGCAACCCTGGCGGCATTAGTAAGCTGAAGAAAACTGTACACACTCTCCCCTCCACGCTGCGCCAGTAAAGGGAAGGAGAGGAAGAAAACTAATATGAATACCTGGATTTTCTTCATGAATAGCAAGGGCTATTTATTAGGGTCTGCTGAAAAAATCTGTAGTGCATCAGATACAAGCCGCCAAAGCGAAACTGTATAATAATACTGCGAGCTGCAGGCAACGCAGCAGATGATTTATTACAGACTTTTTCAGCAGACCCTATTTAGTAACGCCAAAGATAGAGAAAAAGTATTACGTGGAATTATTTTGTAATCATCGTTTTCATCCTATAAGTCCTTTAAAATAATTGTCGGACACGGGTTTATTTTAACCCCCCCATACAAACGGCCAACCCCTTTTTCGCCCACCACAGGACAAAAATTATCTATATGAATAATTTGTTTCCCATTCAAAATCGCCAGGCACTCTAAGTACTACAAGTACTACAAGTACT
>JBBDIE010000101.1:14317-24187 GCA_040880545.1 Bacteroidales bacterium
CAAGTACTTAATCAGCGATGCCGAATTACAACCCCGAAGCCCTCTTACATACCCCCGGGTTAAAGCAAAGTTTGTTCTTCATTTCCTTCCACCCATTCCCTGAACTTCCCGTTATCCCTTGGAGTAAATTCCACATCCTCCAGGTCCCCTAATTCATCCATATGGAAGGCCATCCCCGTTTTTGCTGCATCCAGCACATTGCAGTACTGCTCGTAATGGTTCTCCGATGGGATCAGGAACAGCGGGATGCCCAGGTAAAATCCTTCCGCTACGGTATCAAAACCTCCTGTGGTAATAATACGCTTGCAATGGTACATACAGGCGATGAAATTCTCCCGGGAAGGCTCGTGTATTTTGACATTTTCCGGGATTTCCCCAAAAACTTCCCCATCGGTGAAGATATCTGCCTTCAGTTCCGGGTGGTTCCGGTAATATCCAATTATCTCTTCCACGAATCCCGGGTTTAAAAAATAACAGAGATCCCGGTCACCCGGGGTATATGTTCCGCGTCTGATCCGTTCATCGATCATTGGGGGTACTACTTCCGTCTTTCCTTCTTTTTTGCCTTTTCTGAATGAGAGTGCCAGTACCCTGTTTGCCGATTGCATCATGATCCTGTTCATAAACTGCAGCCAGAAATAGGACGATTCCATCCCGTGGGGATGAATAAAATCGGGATGCGACAGATAGAAATGGTGTGAGATCACGATCCGGACCGCTCTTTTCCTGAACCAACGGGCAGCCAGCGAACCAACGGGATCATAAAAATTGATCACATGGCTGCTCTTATCCTGCCGCATGCGTATCCCGATTCTTACCGCTTCAAACAGGTAGACAGGTCCCAGTAAAAGATTGACAAAAACTGAAAGAAGTATCCGGATTCCTTTCCGGTCGGGGGTATGTATAAAATTCGGACTTAAAAACCTCACCACCCGGACATCAGGAACTGTCCGGAAGTATCCGGGCGATCCCCGGAACAGACTCCTCCCAAGATACATCCTGGAAATCTCATGCCCATGCGATATGAGTATCCCCGACAGTGCCATGGCCTGCGAGAAATGGCCCTTCCCCTCTCCTTGTATAATTACGGAACATCGCTTCATGCATTTCCCTGATGAAACGGAAAAATACCAATAATTCCGGAAATTTTCCGATTAATGCTGAAGAAAAGGTCGAACTCCGGATGGCATCGGTTTTAAACCCGCGGCATGGAAATCCACTTCCTCCATCGCTTTGCATTGGTGCGCTGTTTCATTCCGGTAACCTGCGACAGGAGGAGTCCTCCAATTACCACAACGATCCCTATAATTTTCATGACCGGCATCGCCTCTTTCAGTACGAAAAATGATACGATCGCTGTAACCACCGGTACGAGATTCGAATAGATATTCGCTTTGGACGCACCCAGTTCACGGATGCCAATGGCAAAAAGAATAAAACATACACCCGATCCGAAAATACCCAGGTAGAGCAGCGCCCAGATACTCCTTGGCAGGATGGCTGTAAAATCAATATGGGGCAGCTCCAGAACAAAAAAGAAGGGGGAAATGAATAGAAGTCCCAGGGTGCTTTGCCAGGCAGTAATAAAGATCCCGTTATAAGTATCCAGTAATCTTTTCACAAGAATGGTGTAGCCTGTGGCCCCAAAGACGGCCACAAACATCAGCAGAATCCCCTTGATGTTACCGGCCAGCCTCCCCTCACTGGCCATCACTACCAAAATCACCCCGGCAAATGAGATCATCAGTCCGATAATATTGGTAACAGATAATCTCTCTTTTAAAAGAAAATAAGCGGCAATGGGAACAACAAGCGGAATGGTTGAGACGATGATGGCAGCTACGGTGGAGGAAACCATGGAGAGTCCGAACGATTCTCCCAGGAAATAAATAAAAGGCTCGAACATAGCCATCAGCAGGAACCATTTAAAATCGCCCTTTCTGAATTTCATCATTCTTCCCGACAGGAAAGCAAAGGAGAAGAGAAATACGATGGAGATCAGCAGCCTGGTGAAAATGATCGCAATGGGATCAAAAGATTCGTTGGCATATTTAAAAATAACAAATGTAATTCCCCAGAATACCATGGCCAGGGAGACGCTGAATATAACCCAGAATTTTTTCAAATCAAATTATTCTAATGACCGACAAAAATAGAGAAAATAAAGGTGGGAATGACGCTTATATGCAGTTAAGGAATTCCGGATCTGCAATCACGCATCTGCGAAATAGTATGATGGACGGGGGTCCGCTGTTATCACGCGGCACGTAACCTTTTCAGGTTCGTTTTTTCCAGCTTTTCCCTGGCATACTTAATTCCGATCCGCACCTCGTTATCCTCTGCGGAGTTCATTTCAAACATCACATCGATCATGATCGCCTCGCAGATGGACCGGAGTCCGCGGGCTCCCAGCTTGTATTCAATCGCTTTCTCAACGATATATTCAAGTACTTTCTTATCCCAGCTCAGTTTAATACCATCCATTTCAAACAGCTTTTCGTACTGCTTGATAATCGCATTTTTCGGCTCGGTGAGAATTCTTCTGAGCGCTTCGTCATTCAATGGCTCCAGGTATGTAAGAACGGGCAACCTCCCGATAATTTCCGGAATAAGGCCGAATGACTTCAGATCCTGTGGTGCAATGTATTGCAGCAAATTGTCCTTATCGATCGCATCAGTCTCCTTCGCAGCAGTATATCCCACCACCTGGGTATTCAGCCTGTTGGCAATTTTCCGCTCGATACCATCGAACGCACCTCCACACACGAAAAGAATATTCCTGGTATTTACCGGGATCATTTTCTGATCGGGATGCTTACGCCCCCCCTGTGGCGGTACGTTTACAACTGATCCCTCCAGTAATTTCAGCAATCCCTGCTGCACACCTTCCCCGGAAACATCCCGGGTAATGGAAGGATTGTCGCCTTTCCTGGCTATTTTATCAATCTCATCAATAAATACAATCCCTTTTTCCGCAGCCTCCACGTTATAGTCGGCCACCTGCAGCAATCGTGTAAGTACACTTTCAATATCTTCTCCAACATAACCCGCCTCGGTGAGTACAGTGGCATCCACAATCGTAAATGGCACATGAAGCATCTTGGCGATGGTCCTGGCTAACAGGGTTTTCCCTGTTCCTGTCTCACCCACCAGAATAATATTTGATTTCTCAATCTCCACATCATCCTTGGAATCGGTCTGCATCAACCTTTTGTAATGGTTATACACTGCCACTGAAATATACTTCTTTGCCTGGTCCTGACCAATAACGTACAGATCCAGAAAACTTTTAATCTCTTTGGGTTTCAGTAACTTAATATCACCAAGGTCAAATCCGCCGGCACTCCCAAGTTCTTCCTCAACAATGGTATGTGCCTGTTCAATACACCGGTCACAAATATGACCGGATATACCGGCGATGAGAAGGTTGGTGTCTTTCTTCTCCCTTCCACAGAAAGAGCAACGATCCATAAGTTCTATTTTTTATTGTTCGTTCTTGCCAGCACTTCATCGACCATTCCATAGGCTTTCGCCTCTTCAGAAGTCATCCAGTAATCCCTGTCGCCGTCCTTTTCAACCTTCTTGATGTCTTTTCCGGAATGCTCGGCAATAATGGCGTAAAGTTCATGTTTCAGTTTCAGTATTTCACGGGTGGTGATCTCAATGTCGGACGCCTGTCCCTGTGCCCCTCCCATGGGCTGATGAATCATCACCCTGGAGTGTTTCAGTGCAGATCTTTTCCCGTTGGTTCCTGCGGCCAGCAACACAGCAGCCATCGATGCGGCCATCCCGGTGCATATCGTGGATACATCGCACGATGTGTATTGCATGGTATCATAAATACCCAGTCCGGCATGTACACTTCCCCCGGGAGAATTAAAATAGATCTGAACATCCTTGGCCGGATCGGCCGAGTCCAGGTAGAGCAGCTGCGCCTGAATGATGTTGGCCACATAGTCGTCAATAGGGGTCCCCAAGAAAATGATCCTGTCCATCATCAGTCGGGAAAACACATCCATGGATGCAACGTTGAGCTGACGCTCCTCAATAATCGTGGGTGAAATGTAACTATTGTATGCTGAGGTGAAATTGTGCAGGGTCAAACTGCTGATGCCCCTGTGCTTCGTAGCATATTTTTTGAAATCATCATTTTGATTCATGGCAAATCGATTATTTGGTGTCAAACAATTTTTTAAATTTTTCTACGGAGATCTCTTTCTCTTCTATTTTCGCCGTATTTTTGATAAAATTAAGCAAATTTTCTTCAAGTTTACGATCTGCGATCCTTCGGGCCTCCTCTTTTTTCGACAAAAGCTCCTCTGCAAAGTTGTCCAGGTACTCATCCGGAATATCCATAATACCGTATTGCTGGTATTGTGCCCTGGCAACCTCCCTGGCCGATTCCTTCACCTCCTGCTCGGTTACCTTTATTTCATGCCGCTTGTAGAGATGGTCCTTGATCAACTGCCAGCGAAAATCATCTTCGTACTGCAAAAAATCGATGTCGATCTGATCCTGTGACATGTTTTCATTGGTCTCCAGGATCCAACGCTTCAGAAAGTCAACCGGCAGATCCAGTTTTGCCTTCTTCACCAGGCTGTCACGTACATCAATACTGAACCTGTATTCACTGTCACGTTCAAACTGCTTTGCCATCTCCTCCTTCAGCTTCTCAGTGAATTCGGCATCAGACTTAACAACCCCTTCACCATAAATCTTATCGTACAACGCCTGGTTAATCTCTGCCTTCTCAAATTTCTGAATATCGTTGATTGAACATTTGAATATTCCTCCGATCAGCTGAACCTGGTCCTTATCGATACGCAGCAATGCAGCAAGTTCGGTATCATTGGGATAGGCCTTCTTCACATCAAATACAATCTCCGCTCCCTTTTTTGCACCTTTAAACAACTGCTGCTGAGCGGTATCTTTCATCATATCAAGCGACATGGATACTTCATCCGTACGAATTCCCGCTTCAACCTCTTCTCCCGCCTCGTTTACCTGTGCCAGGCTACACTTGATCAGTTCATCGTTTCCCGCTTCTTCAACCGAAACAAATTCTCCGTACTGTTTGGCCACATTCTCCGTGTAATCATCCAGCTCCTTTTTGGCCACCTTTATTTTGTACATGGGAAATTTATCCTTCTCTGTAATCTCCATACTGATCTCCGGGGAAAGGCCCAGTTCAAACCGGAACTCAAAATTCTCATCGGTCTCGAAATCGATGGTTTTCTCCTCATCTTTCTTTGCCAATGGTTCGCCAAGGATCCTGATCTCCTCCTTACTGAGATAATCGAACAGCGATTCAGATACAAGTTTGTTCACCTCATCAGCCAACACAGGAACATAATACATCCGTTTGATCATTCCCATGGGTGCGTTCCCCTGCCTGAACCCTTTGATATTGGCATTGCGACGATAATCGCGAAGTACCTTGTCAACCTGCTGCTGGTAATCCGATTTTTCAACCGATACGGTTAATACTGCATTTAATTTGTCAACGTTTTCTTTTGTAATATTCATATCCTAAAAATTATAACTCAATTGTAAAAAACCGCCCAGGCTCACTCATATGGCGAGCCTCGCGGTTCATTCAGTTTTGGTGCGGATGAAGGGACTCGAACCCCCACTCCCGAAAGAACTAGATCCTAAGTCTAGCGCGTCTACCAATTCCGCCACATCCGCTGAAAATTGGTGGTGCAAATTTAATGGAATTTTTTAGAATTAGAAAAGAATAGCGAAGCCACTACCTCAGTTCGAAATTCTGCCCGAGGTAAACCTTTCTCACCTGCTCATCCTCTATAAGTTGCTTCGCCGTTCCTGCTTTCAGGATGGAACCTTCAAAGAGCAGGTAGGCACGGTCGGTGATGGAGAGTGTTTCGTGGACATTATGGTCGGTTATTAGTATCCCGATATTTTTCTCTTTCAGTTTTGATACGATCTCCTGGATATCCTCCACGGCAATGGGGTCCACCCCGGCAAAGGGTTCATCCAGTAGTATGAAACTCGGACTCAGCGCCAGGGCCCTGGCTATCTCGGTTCTGCGTCGTTCACCACCCGAGAGCTGTACACCCAGGCTTTTCCTGATAGGCATAAGGCCGAACTCCTCCAGCAACGATTCTGTAATATCTTTCTGCTCCGCCCTGGGAAATTGAGACATCTCCAGGACTGCTTTGATATTGTCCTCAACACTTAATTTCCGAAATACAGATGCCTCCTGTGCCAGGTAACCAATGCCCATCCTGGCCCTCTTATAGATTGGCTCCGAGGTGATATCCCTGTCATCCAGGTAAATCTTTCCCTCGTTGGGTGTAATCAGTCCAACGATCATGTAAAATGATGTGGTTTTTCCTGCACCATTGGGCCCCAGCAATCCCACAATCTCTCCCTGTGATACTTCTATCGAAACATGCTTTACAACGGTCCGTGTACGGTACTTCTTAACAAGATTTTCAGTATGTAGCCTCATTTGTTCCATGATCTTTTGCTTATTGATAACGCAACGAACGGTTGCTTATTATCCTTCACCGGCCGCTTCTTTTTCCTCCCGTTCCCTTACAATCCGTCGGCTGATCCATATTCCCACCTCATACAAAACGATCAGGGGAAGGGAAACCATAATCTGACTGAAAATGTCGGGGGGTGTAATTAGTGCCGAAAGCGCGAGGATCAGCACCAGGGAGTGCCTCCTGTATTTCTTCAGGAAGGAGGGGGTAATCAGTCCGATCTTGGTGAGAAAATAGGCAAGGATCGGCAGTTCGAATACAATGCCCGATGCAAGCACCACCGATGAAATTGTTTGTACATAGGATCGAAGTGTTGGGTTGCTTATCACCTCTTCGCTCACCCTGTAGTTCCCAAGGAAATGTACCGACAATGGAGCAATCAGGTAATATCCAAAGGCAATACCAAGCATAAAAAGCAGCGAAGTGTAAAATACCGCACCACTGGCGGTCTGCTTCTCCTTGTCGTACATGGCTGGTTTTATAAACTTCCAGAATTCCCAGAAAATATAGGGGAACGAAATGATAAACCCGCCTACCAGGCTAACAATTATATGCATTCCGAACTGCTCCGCCATTTTTACAGTTTGCAGCGGAAACGGCTTTGAATTGATACAGAGCCGCTGAACATTGATCTCCTGTCCCAACATGCAAAGAAGCCTGTTGGTCGGAAATTCGGGTGTTTTAGGAGCAATGATGATCACATCAAATACAACACTTTTAAAGATAAAGGCAATTATCGCAAAAAACAGGATTGCAACCATGGAACGGAGCAAGTGCCATCGAAGTACCTCCAGGTGTTCCAGGAATGACATTTCAACCTTTTTTTCTTTTGCCATTTTACTTTATGATTTGAAAAAGTGATGCAAAGTAACGAAAAAATATCTCTACTCAGTTGCATCAACATCCATGAAATTATTTTAGCTTAGTCCCCCGGTAAAAAATAGATTTGCTAATAGTTGTTGAGAATATTTTCATTTTTGTTTTCAATAATTTTGAAATCAAATTCATAATTTAACAATTGAAAATTTAGTAATAACTGAAATTTTCTTACTTTTAGTAACAGAAGAGGAGATATTTGAATAATGGAGGTTACTGATCGTCAATTAACTGATTTCTTAAAGCGTTATTTTGGATTTGACAGTTTTAAGGGTAATCAGGAAGTAATCATTAAGAATGTTCTTAATGGAAATGATTCATTTGTATTAATGCCAACCGGAGGCGGCAAATCTTTATGTTACCAGTTGCCGGCGCTGATCATGGAAGGGACGGCTATCGTTATTTCACCACTCATCGCCCTGATGAAAAACCAGGTGGATGCCATGCGGTCATTCAGTACCGATGAGGGAGTGGCCCATTTCCTCAACTCTTCCCTGACCAAAACTGCCATTGCCAAGGTTAAAGAGGATGTGATCAGCCAACGTACCAGGTTGCTCTATGTGGCCCCCGAATCCCTTACCAAGGAAGATAATGTGGAGTTCCTGAAGAAGGTGAAGATCTCTTTCTATGCCATCGATGAGGCGCACTGCATCTCTGAATGGGGGCACGATTTCAGACCGGAATACAGACGTATCCGGCCAATTATCAATTCAATTGGTGTTGCTCCGCTCATTGCCCTTACCGCCACTGCAACCCCTAAAGTACAGCATGATATCCAGAAAAACCTGGAAATGCTGGAGGCCCGGGTATTTAAATCTTCCTTCCGCAGACATAACCTCTATTATGAGGTACGGCCAAAAATTCATGCCACCAAGGAGATCATTAAATTTATTAGCGCCAACAAAAATAAAGCGGGGATCATTTACTGCCTGAGCCGTAAAAAAGTGGAAGAGCTTGCCCAGACACTCGCCGTAAATAATATCGCAGCATTACCCTATCATGCCGGTATGGATGCAGCAACCAGGTCCAGGAACCAGGATCTTTTCCTGATGGAAAAGGCGAGTGTGATCGTTGCCACCATCGCCTTTGGAATGGGAATTGACAAACCGGATGTGCGATTTGTCATCCATTACGATATCCCTAAAAGCCTGGAAGGTTATTACCAGGAGACAGGTCGTGCAGGTCGTGATGGCGGAGAAGGGAAATGTATCGCCTTTTACCGGTACAAGGATATCCAGAAACTGGAAAAATTTATGCAGGGTAAACCTGTGGCAGAACAGGAGATCGGAAGGCAACTCCTTCTGGAAACGGTCTCATATACAGAATCTTCTGTTTGTCGTCCCAAACTCCTGCTAAACTATTTCGGGGAGGTAATGGAAGAAAATTGCGGCAATTGCGACAATTGTCTGCATCCGAAGGAAAAATTTGAAGGAAAAGCGTATTTGGTTTTAGCATTAAAAACTATATTAGGGGTTCAGGAAAGATTCAAACCTGAGCATATTGCAAACGTATTGGCAGGCGAAGCAACAAGTGCGGTTAAATCATACAAACATCATCATAATGAGTTCTTTGGAGCCGGACAAGAGAAAGACGTTAAGTTCTGGAACGCCGTGTTAAGGCAGGCGCTTATCGCACGACTGGTATACAAGGATATTGAAAATTATGGTTTATTAAAGTTGAGTGAGAAAGGAAAAGAGTATTTAAAGAATCCATTTTCGATAATGTTAACACAAGATCACGATTACGACATTGTCTCCGATGATGAATCAACCTCTGGAGGAGGCGGCACAGGTGCGGTGGATGAGGAGTTGATATACATACTCAAGGACCTCCGTAAGAAGATGGCCAAAAAACTTGAACTTCCACCGTTTGTGATCTTCCAGGATCCGTCGTTGGAAGATATGGCCATTCAATACCCCATTTCAGTCGATGAACTGAAAAATATTGTGGGTGTGGGTGTGGGAAAAGCGAAAAAATTCGGACAGGAATTTGCCGAAACCATCAAAAGTTATGTGGAAGAGAAGGAAATCATCCGCCCACAGGACATGGTGGTAAAGTCTGTGGTGAATAAATCCGGTGTTAAGGTATTCATCATTCAGAGTATCGACCGCAAAATACCGTTACATGATATCGCAGATGCCAAAAATCTGGAAATGATCGAATTGATCGATGAGATAGAGGCAATTGTCAATTCAGGGACCAAGATTAACATCAACTATTACCTGAACGATGCCATGGATGAGGATCGCGTGGCTGATATTTATGAATATTTCCGTGAAGCTGAATCTGAATCCATCACTGACGCCATTGAAGAGCTCGGCGAGGTAGATTTTACTGAAGAGGAGATCCGACTGGTCAGAATCAAGTTCTTTTCCGAGCTGGGAAATTAATTGTGAGATCCTCCGTACCTTTACGTAAGCGAATACAATTATGAAGGGAAAAGTATTTTTTCCCTTTTTTTTATTGTTCAATATCTGTTACTAGT
>JBBDIE010000102.1:0-3749 GCA_040880545.1 Bacteroidales bacterium
CATATCATCTGGCCCCTCCATGGTATGGGTATAAACCCGGTGATTCTCAGGAACCAGGATATCAAGGAAGTTTTCAAAGTCTACCCTGACTGATGGATCGGCATTTTCATTCAATGTAAGACCCGCAGAAGTATGTTTTATAAACAGGCTCAACAGGCCGTCTTCCTGCATTTCTGGAAGATGGTCAGAAACTTCCCTTGTAATCAGGTGACACCCGCGTCGATGGGCGTCAATGGTAAATTCTGTCTGGTATATCATTGTACAGATGATTTATATGTTAATAAATTACAAATTTAGCTGATCAGGTGTAAGGTACAGGAGATATCCTGATTTTTTAACTATTTTTGAGGTTCACAGTATAATTTATGGTGCATTTTCGCGTATTTACGTTTTTTACACTGGTCTCATTATTCACTCCGCTCCTGGTAAATGGTCAGTTCTTTAACCAGCAGAGGGATGGAGAAGATCTGATTCAGTTTTCCGGGATCATCAGGAACCTGGAACACCGAACCGTAGGGAATGTTAATATAGTTATTCTGAATAAAAGCCGAGGTACAACTGCCGATGGCAGGGGGCTGTTTTCATTTGTAGTCCAACCCAACGACACGGTACTGTTCAGTCATATGGGCTATAAGCCTACGCTGCATATCATTCCAGATACACTCGAAACCGACCAGTATCCCTCCGATATTTTCATGGTAAGTGACACGTTCCACCTGGCTGAGGTAAAGATATTTCCCTGGAAGAATTACCAGGAATTCAAAGAAGATTTTATAGCCATGGAAATGCCCACTGATGATGAACAACGCGCCATGAAGAATATAGCGCTGATTAAAACCCAGATCAAAATACATGATGTAAGTGCAACACCAAACATGAATTTCAGGGAGGTGATGCAGCAACAATACAACCAGTTATATTATGAGGGACAGTACCCCTATTATACTGTCTTTGACCCAATGCGATGGGCCGAATTTTTCAATGCGCTGAAACGCGGCGATTTCAGAAACGATGATTAATAAAGAAAAATCAACCTTCATACAATTAATCCAGTCCCTGTTCAGTTATTTCAATGTTCAGCCGCATTCATGAGATCAAAATTACACATTATACTATTTTTATTATTGGCTCCAACGGTTGCCTTTACCCAGGGAGAAGCGCTTATTTCCGGCCTTGTTCAGGATACAGCCGGGCAACCCATCGACCTTGTAAATATTGCCCTTTCTGACTCCAGGGAGGGAACCATGACCGGTAGAAACGGCAAGTTTGCCTTGACAGTACCTTCTGACAGGGAAATCGAAATCGTTGTTTCATGTATCGGCTATCTTAGCTCGAGGGAAACAATGCTGCTGCGTGAAGGTGAAAAAAAAGAGCTCACCTTCATACTCTACCAGGATATCAGAAGCCTAGGCGAGATATCCATCAGTGCACGCCAGGAGAGGGCAAGTACATTTCACCGGATTGATGTGGCCAACCTGGAATATATGCCCAGCACCACCGATAAGATCGAGGCTATAATTAAATCACAGGCAGGTGTAAGTTCAAATAATGAACTTAGCTCCCAATACTCAGTGAGGGGAGGAAATTTCGACGAAAACCTGGTATACGTTAACGACATAGAAATCTACCGCCCTTTCCTGGTACGATCCGGAGAACAGGAAGGGTTGAGTTTTATCAACTCAGACATGGTCTCCTCGATCCGCTTTTCCGCAGGAGGATTTGATGCGAGGTATGGCGATAAAATGTCATCTGCCCTGGATATAACCTACAGGAAACCAGTTAAATTTGCCGGTTCGGCTAATATGAGTCTGCTGGGAGCGTCTATACAACTGGAAGGAATATCAAAAAATAACCGACTCTCCTACCTGGCAGGATATCGATATAAAACAACATCCTATCTGCTGAATACCCTGGAGACCACCGGCGACTATAAACCCCAGTTTTCTGACATGCAGGCTCTGGTCGCCTATCGTTTTTCCAGCCGGGTCGAACTCTCTTTTCTGGGGAACTATTCCTCCAACAACTACCAGTTTTTTCCCAGTTCCCGGACCACTGAATTCGGCACAGAGTCCCTACCCTTTAACCTGGTAATATATTACGACGGACAGGAAGTTGACCAGTTCAATACCTACCTGGGGGCACTTTCGCTTCATGTGCAGCCCAATAACAACATCAGCCTTAAATTTATTGCTACCGCTTTTCAGACCAGTGAACAGGAGACCTTTGACATCAGGGGACAATACCTGATCAATGAACTGGACAATACGCCCGGCTCTGATACCTATGGCGACAGTATATTGAATATCGGCATAGGAACACTGCACAACCATGGCAGAAATTACCTGGATGCCTACGTACTCTCTGCCTCGCACATCGGGACCCTGAAATCGGGGAATAACCTGGTTAAATGGGGAATTAAATACCAGTACCAGGATTTCTATGACAGGATCAATGAATGGGAACTGGTGGATTCTTCGGGATATGTGGTTCCTTACAGCGGAAACGAGATAGTACTTTCCAAACAATCACGCTCCGAGAACCATATCACATACGACCTGCTGAACAGTTTTATACAGAACACCCTGGAGATCAATGCCACGGGAGCCAATATTTTCATCACTGCCGGACTACGCGGGTCGCTCTGGAATTTCAACAAATCGTTGATGGTGAGCCCGAGAATGACATTCAGTATACAACCTGCATGGGCCCGTGATCTAATGTTTCATCTATCGGCAGGATCCTATTACCAACCTCCCTTCTACAAGGAGATGCGGATGCCCAATGATATGATCAACCATTCCATCAAACCACAACGCTCCATCCACGTGCTGGCAGGCGGAGATTATATTTTTACTGCCTGGGAGCGGCCCTTTAAATTCACTTCTGAGTTGTACTATAAATGGCTGGATGATTTGATCCCTTATAAAATCGAAAATGTTCGGGTAAAATATGCCGGTGAAAATATGGCTTCAGGGTACGCCACCGGAATAGACATGAAACTTAACGGAGAGTTTGTAAAGGGAGCAGAATCATGGTTCACAGCCTCCCTGATGAGAACCAGGGAAGATATTGAGGGGGATTCCGTTCTCACGATTATCGAGGGTGAGCGAATTTACGAAGATGCCGGGATGTATGCACGACCCACGGAGCAGTTATTTACAGCAGGGGTTTATTTCCAGGACTACTTCCCCAATAATCCGGATTACAAGGTACATCTGAGCGCATTCTATGGCACTGGATTGCCCATGAGCCATCCCAATGAGGGGCAGTATTACACAACTTTCAGAATGAGACCATACAGACGGGTGGACCTTGGATTTTCCAAAGTATTGAAGCGGGAAGAAGATCAGACTGGAGATAAAAATCCCCTGAAATATTTCACCACGGTCTGGGTCAGTGCTGAAATATTTAACCTGTTAGGTATCAATAATGTCGCTTCTTACAGTTGGATCAGAACCCTCTCTAACCAGCAGGGCATTCCAGCCTATTTCTCTGTGCCAAACTATCTGACAGGACGTAGGTTCAACCTGAAAATTACGGCCAGGTTCTGATGGATTTCTCCTGTTTTTAATCTGGCATTATATTTTTTATAAGTCAGTTGAGCTCGCCATGACAATTATTATTAAAGGACTTTATCCCCATGAATTGTTATAATCATATTTGTTTGTCTTCAAGTCTGTAACTGTACGGTTCAGTTATTGTATGATTTGCACTTAGCCCATTATTATCAAGCACTACAACATATTTCT
>JBBDIE010000103.1:0-23892 GCA_040880545.1 Bacteroidales bacterium
TACTCCGATTAAAGCTGTGGTCCTGCTTCCACGAGCTTTAACCCCTCTTTGTTATCAGTAAACTGTTCAAAATTTATGATGAATTTTTCAGCCAGCGCCCTAGCCTTCCTGTCCCATTCAGCAGGGTCGCTGTATGTATCCCTTGGATCCAGGATAGCATCGTTAACCCCCTGAAGAGAGAGAGGCACTTCAAATTGAAAATAGGGAATGATCTTTGTTTCAGCCCGATCAATTTCCCCATTCAGAATTTTATCGATAATGGCCCTTGTATCTTTGATGGAAATCCTTTTGCCTGTACCGTTCCACCCTGTGTTCACAAGATAGGCAGTAGAATTTGCAGCCTCCATGCGTTTCACCAGCTCCTTTCCATACCTGGTTGGATGCAGGGTCAGGAAGGCAGCGCCAAAGCACGTAGAGAAGGCCGGGACCGGTTCAGTAATACCCAGTTCCGTTCCGGCCAGCTTTGCGGTGAACCCGGAAAGGAAGTGATACTTTGTTTGCTCCCGGGTAAGCCTGGAAACCGGGGGCATCACGCCAAATGCATCTGCAGTAAGGAATATAATTTTTTTTGCGTGTCCTTCCCTGGATACCGGTTTCACGATATTATCGATATGGTAAATGGGATAAGATACCCGCGTATTCTCGGTTATTGATGCATCATCAAAATCCACTTTCCCCTCTTCATCCACCGATACATTTTCAAGTAACGCATCTCGACGTATTGCGTGATATATATCTGGTTCATTCTCCTCACTCAGGTGTATTGTTTTGGCATAACACCCCCCTTCGAAGTTAAAGATTCCATCGTCGTCCCAGCCATGTTCATCATCGCCGATCAGGGCACGGTTCGGGTCCGTTGAAAGGGTGGTTTTCCCGGTACCTGAAAGTCCGAAGAATATGGCAGTATTGCCATCACTTCCAACATTCGCTGAACAATGCATCGCAGCAATTCCCTGCAGGGGCAGGTAATAATTCATTACAGAAAAGATCCCCTTTTTCATTTCTCCACCGTACCAGGTTCCGCCTATCACACCCATTCGGTCAGTAAGATTAAAAAACACGAAAACTTCTGAATTCAGCCCCTGCTCCTTCCATTCAGGATTGGTAGTTTTTGCTGCATTGAGCATCACGAAATCCGGCTCAAAATTCGCCAACTCATCATCGGAAGGCCTTATAAACATGTTCTTTACAAAATGAGCCTGCCATGCAACCTCCATGATAAAGCGAACCTTTAACCTGGTATCCTCGTTTGCACCGCAGAATACATCCATTACAAAAATTCTTTTCCCGGACAATTGCCTTGACGCCAGCTGGTATCCTTTCTCCCAAACCTCTTTACTGATTGGTTTATTATCTGAAGTTTTAGCTTGATCAGATTTCCACCATACTGTATCATGTGTGGTGTCATCCAGTACAATATATTTATCCTTGGGAGATCTGCCCGTAAATATCCCGGTATCAACTTTTACTGCACCAAATTCAGATTCAACCCCTTTTTCATAACCTTCCAGGTGATCAGCCAGCTCTTCTTTGTACAGCTGATCATACGTGGGATTATGTATGATATCGGAGTTTCCTGCGATACCATATTTATCAAGATTTATTGTTTCAGCATGGTAAGCCATAAAATTGTTATTAGCGAACGTTTAGTCCTTTAAAGATATTTATTATCCAGGGATAATTCAGAATAAAGATTAAAAAAAGCAGTAAAAACAAAGTTCTACTGCTCTTTCAAATGAATCTCTATTTCATCATTATCTATCGTATTTTACAGATGCCTGTGCAGCCGCTAACCTGGCTATCGGTACTCTGAATGGTGAACAACTAACATAGTTCATTCCCACTTTATAGCAGAATTCAACCGAGGCAGGGTCACCACCATGTTCTCCGCAAATTCCAACTTTAAGGTCGGGTTTTGTTGAGCGTCCTCTGGTCGTGCCAATTTCCACAAGTTGACCAATACCTTCCTGGTCGAGTGTCTGAAACGGATCCGCTTTCAGGATTCCCTTTTTAATATAGATTGGCAGGAATTTGCCTGCATCATCACGGGAATATCCAAAGCCCATTTGTGTCAGGTCATTGGTTCCGAATGAGAAGAAGTCCGCATGTTCCGCAATTTTATCTGCAACCAGTGC
This sequence comes from Bacteroidales bacterium, assembly GCA_040880545.1. Classification (GTDB taxonomy): domain Bacteria; phylum Bacteroidota; class Bacteroidia; order Bacteroidales; genus M55B112. The sequence goes on from JBBDIE010000103.1 coordinate 2,136, forward strand.
AGCCCTCGGTATCTCGATCATGGTTCCAACCAGGTAATCACAGGTTTCCCCTTTTTCTTCGAAGACTTTTGCAGCAGTTGCCCTGATGATCTCTTCCTGGAGTTTAAACTCTTTCATGGTACCAATAAGGGGTACCATAATCTCCGGACGAGCATCTACGCCTTTTTTCTTCAGGTTTACCGCGGCTTCAATGATGGCACGTGCCTGCATCTCGGTGATCTCCGGGTAAGTATTTCCCAACCGGCAACCCCTGTGACCAAGCATCGGGTTAAATTCATGCAGGTCCTCAACCAGTGATTTGATTTCATCCACTGAAATGCCCATTTGATCGGCCATTACCTTTTGGTTTGCATCATCATGGGGAACAAACTCATGCAATGGCGGATCCAGCAAACGAATTGTTACTCCATATCCTGCCATCGCTTCAAGAATTCCTTCAAAATCCTCGCGTTGGTAGGGAAGCAATTTTTCCAGTGCCTTACGACGTTCTGTTTCGTTGGATGCAAGGATCATTTCGCGCATGGCAATGATTCTTTCACCCTCAAAGAACATATGTTCGGTCCTGGTGAGCCCGATTCCCTTTGCTCCAAAGTCTCTGGCTACTTTTGCATCGTTTGGTGTGTCTGCGTTGGTCCTGACATCCATTTTGGTAAGCTTTTCAGCCAGTTCAAGGATTGCACCGAAATCGCCACTTAATTCAGGATCAATGGTATCGATCTTGCCTTCATACACATTGCCGGCTCCACCGTCCAGCGAGATCCAGTCACCTTCTTTCAACATTTTTCCACGCACTTTCATGGTGCGGGCTCTGTAATCTACCTTTACCTCTCCGGCACCTGAAACACAACATTTACCCATGCCCCTGGCAACAACAGCTGCGTGGGAAGTCATTCCTCCCCTGGCTGTCAAAATACCTTTGGCTATGTTCATACCTTCCAGATCCTCTGGCGAGGTTTCGATACGTACCAGGATTGATTCAGCATATTTATCCGCCTCATCAGCAAAAAATACAATCTGTCCGGTGGCAGCACCTGGTGAAGCAGGTAAACCATTGGCAATAACGGTACCCTTCGCCAATGCTGATTTATCAAATACCGGGTGCAAAAGCTCATCAAGTTTTGCCGGTTCCTGACGAAGCAAGGCTGTTTTTTCATCGATCATACCATCACGCAGCAGATCCATCGCAATCTTCACCATGGAAGCTGCCGTTCTCTTGCCGCCACGTGTCTGCAACATCCAGAGTTTACCATCCTGAATGGTGAACTCAATATCCTGCATATCCCTGTAATGGTTTTCAAGTTTTGTTTGTGTGTCATCCAACTCCTTGTATACTGCAGGCATCAACTCTTCCAGCGAAGGGAATTTTGAGGCTCTCTCTTCTTCAGATACACCTGCCAAAACTGCCCATCGTAATGATCCCTCTTTGGTAATCTGCTGTGGCGTACGAACACCTGCAACCACATCCTCGCCCTGCGCATCAATCAGGTATTCACCGTTGAATATATCTTCACCTGTGGCCGCATCTCTTGTAAATGCCACACCAGTACCTGAATTATTACCCATGTTTCCAAATACCATTGCCTGCACATTAACGGCTGTTCCCCACTCTTCCGGGATCTGGTTCATCTGACGGTAATATTTTGCCCTGGGTGTCTCCCAACTATCGAAAACTGCCATGACAGCGCCCCAAAGCTGATCCCACGGATCAACCGGGAAATCATGACCTGTCTGTGCCTTTACAGCTGCCTTGAACTTTACTACCAGTTCTTTCAGATCCGAAACTTCCAACTCATTATCGTTCTCAACACCTTTAGTCTTCTTTACCTCTTCAAGAATCTTTTCAAACGGATCAATATCTTCCTTGCTTTCAGGCTTCATTCCAAGTACCACATCGCCATACATCTGAACGAATCTCCGGTAACTGTCCCAAGCAAATTTTTCATTTCCTGTTTTGACTATCAGGCCTTCAACTGCATCTTCATTCATTCCGAGATTCAATACGGTATCCATCATACCCGGCATGGAAACCCTGGCGCCCGAACGAACCGACATCAGGCAGGGATTTTCATTGCTGCCGAATTTTGTTCCCATAATCTCCTCCACATTCCTTACTGCTGCTTCAACTTCCGGTTTCAGTAATTCAACAACTTTCTCCTGTCCCAGTGTATTGTATTCGGTACAAACTTCTGTTGTAATTGTAAAACCAGGAGGTACTGGTACTCCGATAAGATTCATCTCAGCAAGGTTGGCCCCTTTACCACCCAGCAAATTCTTCATGTCAGTTTTTCCCTCAGCCTTCTTGTCACCAAAGGTGTATACGCGCTTAACTTTTGACATTCTAATGTTATTTTAAGTGTTAATAATGAACAAGTTACTAAATATTATAGGCATATTTTTTGAAAGTACAAATGTATCGAAAAAAATGGTAAAACAATTCTAAATAAAATTAAATAGTGACTGCAAGAAAACTAAGTTATTTTCACTCTTTGATAAGAAAGGATCAAATACAAGGCTTTCAAAGTTTTTGAAGTCAGGGAGTTTACTATTCGTAAATGACTACTTCGGGTCTGCTGAAAAACATGAAATATATTTATTATCAGTATGATAGACTAATTATTCCATTAAAAAGTGCAAGGTTTTTTGGAAATCAGATAAATAAACTTGCATTTTTTTCAGCAGACCCTACTTCAAAAACGAGAACCTTTAGCTCATGAGCGCAGCGAATAATAACGCAGTAGTTGGCGTATTCTTACAAGCACGTAGGCTTTAATTAGATCGACTGATGTATGAGGCAAGTAGCCTGGATCACCTGGTTGACCTGGTTGACCTGGGATGATGGCTCATGATAGCCTCTCGCAAGTAACTGCGGTCGAGGTGGGTGTAAATCTCTGTGGTCACGATGGATTCATGACCCAGCATCTCCTGGATGGCCCGCAGGTCGGCTCCGCCGTTAACCAGGTGCGTGGCAAATGAATGCCTGAAAGTATGCGGACTGATCTGCCTGGAGAGACCGGCCCTTTCTGCCAGGTTTTTAATTATGGTATACACCATTACCCTGGAGAGTTTCCCCCCTCTCCTGTTAAGAAAGAGTAAATCCGTGTTCCCTTTATCTACGTGGTTCATGGAATTCCTGTCCGGCATATATCGATCAATCTCCCGTAGTGCAGTCTCACTGATCGGTATCAGCCGCTCCTTGTCTCCCTTTCCAATGACACGTACGTATCCCTCATTTCTGAATATATCGGTCATCCGTAATCCAATCAGCTCGCTCACCCTTAACCCGCAACTATAGAGCACTTCGAGCATTGCCTTGTTCCTTTGACCTTCTGGTTTACTCAGATCAATCATGGAGAATAACCGGTCAATTTCTTCAATAGATAATACCTGGGGTAACTTCCTTCCAATCCTGGGACTCTCCAGCATCATGGTTGGATCTGCAGTGATCCGCTCCTCAAGAATAAGATATTTGAAAAAAGATTTAAGTCCCGAGATGATCCTCGATTGGCTCCTGGCTTGCATTCCTGTCTCATTGATCCAGGCAATAAAATCAACCAGTAAACTTTTATCCACCAACGCCGGAACCTTTTCATTACCGCTTACAACCATGAAAAGCTGAAGTTTTTGCAAATCCCTTTCATAGGCTTGCACTGAGTTTTCGGCAAGCCCTTTTTCCAGCTTTAAATAGCTTTTATATTCCCTGATCTCCTTCTCCCAGGTTTGCATGTCTGATAATTTGAAACATGAACAATTTACAAAGAAATTCAAAGCTGAACAGAAAACATGTGAACACTACCACCAAGGGATGCGCTCTGCCATCAGGATTATTGCAATTCCAATGGCTGCACCTGAAATCAATAGATTTAGCTCCCTCTTGGGAGCCTTCATCCATGTAACAGCTGCCCATGTGATTGTCATGATAATCACCACAATGATTATTTGCCCAAGCTCTATTCCTAAATTAAAAGCAAATAAAGGTTTTACAATGTTCCCTTCATTACCCAACAGGCTATGCAGGTAATTTGAAAACCCCATTCCGTGTATCAGTCCGAAGAAAAGGGCTGTAAAATATTTAACCAGGTGTAACCATGAGCCAACCTTTTCATGCCTGTATATGGCATTAAATAGTCCTGTCATAAAAATTGTCAGGGGGATAAGAAATTCCACCATTCCAGCCGACATCCGGATAATATTCATTGTAGCCAAAGCCAGGGTTGTGGTATGACCGATGGTAAATGCAGTGATCAATACAAGAATCCGTTTCCACTCTTTTACATGGTACACAGCGCAGAGCGTCATGATAAAAAGAATATGATCATATCCCCTGAAGTCCATGATATGATCAATTCCCAATTCAAAATATAATCTGAATACAGTCATCTGTTGGTTTTGCAGGTTACAAGTTTAGATTAAATTTGAAGAATGAAAAAATTATTCCTTACCTTAATTCTGGGATGGGTTTCCCTGGCCATTGTTCAGTGCCATCCGGTACATGTTTCGGTTGTAAACATAACCATGAACGGGCCGTTACTACAGATCAGGATCAATACATTTGTGGATGACTGGGAAACAGCTTATTTTCATTATTTTGGGAAACAGGTTCAATTAAAAGAGAGCGATATGCTGCAAAGTGACTGGTTTAATACCTACCTGCATGAATCGTTTGGAATCAGTACCGTTCATGGCGGAGAGAAAATGAAACTGGAAAAGGATACAATATACTTCGAAGATCTTTCCATGACCATTGAAATGCATGCAACGCTGAAGGATAAGCCCAAATCTTTGTACATTTACAACCGTATTCTGACAGACATTTTTGCAGATCAGACAAACCTGCTGATATTTTCGTCGGAAGGAATGGAAACAGGCATAAAATTTGATTACCATAAAAAGGAAAAAGAACTGAAGCTGAGATGAGCAGATGAACAAATCAATTCACATAATACTGGCACTCTTTTTTTTTACTGTTCAGGTTTCTGCCACACATAACAGGGCCGGGGAGATTACCCTTACCCAGTTGGATGACTACACCTATGAGATAAAAATTACCACATTTACCTATACACTTAGCCAGGCCGACAGATCAACGCTTGAAGTTCAGTGGGGAGATAATACCTTTTCTTCAGCATCCCGGATCAGCATCACCAGATTGCCCAATTTCTACCAGAAAAATGTGTATGTGGCACAACATACATTTCCAGGATCAGGAACATACAAAATAGTAGTCCAGGATCCCAACCGGAACCTGGGCGTAAAGAATATTCCAAATTCAGTGAATGTTGTATTCTCCATAATTACTACAATATCCATAAATCCGGCCATTGGATTAAATTCGACTCCGGTACTGTTAAATCCTCCGATTGACCGGGCAGCACTGGATAAGCTTTTTATCCATAATCCTGCAGCTTACGACCCGGATGGTGACAGCATATCTTATAAACTGACTGTCTGTACCGCAGAAGATGGCAAACCGATCGAAAACTATGAATTGCCGGCGGCCAGTGATACATTGTTCATTGATCCCGTTACAGGAGACCTATACTGGATCAGGCCCGTTGAAGTTGGCATTTACAACATTGCCATTGATATTGAGGAGTGGAGAAGAGGGATTAAGATCGGCAATATAGTCAGGGATATGCAGATTGAGGTTTATGAAACGGATAACAATGCACCTGAAATTGAAAGTTTAGAGGATTTTTGTGTCGAGGCCGGAACTAAAGTTTCATTCAGGGTTGTGGCAAATGACCTGGATAATGATTCTATATTGCTTTCTGGCACCGGTGGACCCTTCGTTGTTGAACAGAGTCCGGCACGCTTTACCGTAGATGAAACTGTGGCCGGGCCGGGACATAGCGAGGCTGTTTTTAGCTGGCAGACCAATTGCAGTCACGTGCGGAAACAATTTTATACTGCTGTTTTCAAAGCAGAGGATAATTTTCCGGAAACCAGCCTGGTTGATATCAAGAATGTGAATATAAAAGTAATCGGATCAGCCCCGGACCCTCCAAATCTTATTCCGGCATCCAACAGCATTACTGTGATGTGGAAACCTGATTCCTGTCCGTATGTGACCGGTTACAGGTTGTACAGAAAGGAAGGACCCTCGGGCTACACGCCCGAATCGTGCGTTACCGGTGTGCCTTCAACTACAGGATATGAACAGGTTGCGATTATAAAAAACAGGAATGATACAATTTATATTGACGATAATAAAGGAAGCGGCCTGGATCAGGGTGCGGAATATTGCTATATGTTAGTGGCTGAATACCCTGACGGAGCACTAAGTTATCCAAGCGATGAAGTATGTACTCCGCTTGTTGCGGGGATCCCGGCCATGTTGCAGGCAAGTGTGACAAAAGACAGCCCTTCGGGAGATATTGAACTACGTTGGGCACAGCCACGGGACCTGGATACGATTCCAGCAAACGGGCCCTATGAATATGTGATTACAAGGAGTACCGGGCTGTTTGGTCAAAACCAGGAACAGGTATTTTCGAAACTCACCGCGGATATTTCTGATACCATTTTCACTGATACGGATGTGAATACCGTAAACTTCCCCTATTCCTATAAAGTTGAACTCTATAATAATGACGCACCGGAAAATCGCTTCCCCATCAGTAATGTGGATATGACAGAACTGGCTTCTTCTACCTATCCTGCGCTTATTGGAACTGATAACCAGATTGAGATCAACATGGTAAAGAATGTTCCGTGGATCAATTACGATTATACCGTTTACAGGTATAATAATGGTACCGGGCTGTTCGATTCAATTGGATACACCACTGATCCTGTATATTACGACACTGGGTTAAAGAATAACACAGAGTATTGCTACAGGGTGAAAAGTACCGGGTGGCGAAGTATCGACGGCCGGCTCTTCGAAAATGAAAATATCAGCCATATCAACTGTACGGAACCAGTGGATTCAATACCTCCATGTGCACCCAACCTCAATGGCAAGTCCTTCTGCGATGAATTTTACAATCTGCTCACATGGGGTTTTACAGATGAAGCCTGTTTTGAAGATGTTGTTGGGTATAACCTATACTATTCATCTACTGAAGCCGGTCAACCCATGTTGATTGAAGATTATCAAAGTGAGCGTACAGATACTTCCTATATCGATTTGAAAACAGAAGAGACCCTGACGGGTTGTTATTATATCACTGCCGTGGATTCTTTCGGTAATGAGTCGGCCATGTCGGCCAGGATATGTCTGGATGAGTGCTCCAATTACATTTTACCCAATGTATTCTCTCCAAACAATGATCAGATGAATGATCTCTTCATTCCAAACCGGACCGCATATGTTGAAAGGGTTGATTTTCAAGTATATAACAGGTGGGGGATATTGGTTTTCCAAACCGAAGACCCTGACCTGAACTGGGACGGTAAAATAACCGGCACCAACAAAGTTGTCTCGCCGGGCGTTTATTACTATATCTGCGAAGTGTTTGAACATCGCCTGGGAGGGTTGGAATCTTATGCCCTTACAGGATTTATTCATGTTTTCTCTGGTAATGAAAATGAAGTATTTATTGAAAAATGAGAACCCTGACAGTTATCATAGCGACATTTATACTCCAGGCCACCTTCGGCCAGGGACCAGGAGAGCCGGAGAATTACCTGAAGGCAAGATCACTGATGAAAATTGAACGGTATGATTCCGCGCTCCAATTTCTTAATTTGGCAGTTCAGAAAAACCCGGGAGATGTGGATGCCATATACAACCGGGGTATATGTAACTATGAACTTAAACGGTATGAGGCTGCCATTTCGGACTTTCTTTTTACAAATAAACGGAGAAGCGCACAGGCCAGCCTGATGCTTGCCAAAACCGAAGCACGATTAAACCACCAGGAGTTGGCCATAAAATACCTGAAGGAGCACCTTGGTTCCTACTATAGAATTCCGGAAAAAGAAATTTTACTGGAAAAGGACTTCGCTTCCCTTGAAAACACTGCTGCATGGAAATCCCTGTGGAAGGAAAAGGAATGGTACACACAGTTTGACAGGGACTTGCAGGAGGTCAGTTACCTGAGATCAAAGGGAAGGACACCGGAGGCAATCAACCTATTGCATGATCTGGACAAAAAAGGATTCAAGAGATCTGATGTAAACCAACAGCTTGCAGAGATCTATATGGCATCAGGGAACCAGAAGGCAGCATTGAAAGTACTGGATAAATCAATCGCTTCCGACACAAGAAATATGGAGGCCTTGAAACTGAGGATCAAATTATACATGCTGAATGGGGATTATGCGCATGCAAAAAAGGACTGTGACCGGTTACTCAGACAGGCACCTGATGAATTTGACCACTATCTTGTCTCTGCCAGGATCAGCAGCAAACTTGGAAATTATAAAGACGCCCTCCGTTCTGTTGAATTTTACCTGGCACTCTACCCCGATTCTCACCAGGCTTATAATGAACTGGGGGAAATACAATATGACAATGGAAAATTCCTGGATGCACTCACCTCGTTTAATAAAACCCTGGAGTTGGAAAGTGGAGAGGCAGGATATTATTTTAACCGTGGAAGAACTTACGCGGCAGCAAAAACTTATAAATACGCTGAGAAAGACTTTTCCATGGCACTTGATCTTGATCCGGCAGACCCGGAAACATGGTACTTTAAAGGACTTACGGACCTGGAACTTGGAAAAAAAGAGATCGCATGTTACAATTTCAAAAAAGCACTACAGCTTGGAAAGTTTGAAGCAAGAGATTATATAAACCGGATTTGTGGAAATTAAGATGGAGCAATACAACAAAGACCATAACAAGCAATTGGGGGAAACGGAGAAAAAACAGATCAGTATCCTTCGGTCCGGGAACTCAAAAGCAATCATTGATACCATTGATGAAATTAAGGGCAGAGGACGTGCTTCCATTCTTCCTGAAATATTTGATTTGTTGTTGATCACAATGGACCAGGATGTGATAGCGGCATGTACGACACTATTGAATGACCTGAAGATAGATGAAGCAAGCGAATATATCATACCAGCCCTGAAAGACCAAAAGTATATCCCGGTAAGACAAATCCTGGTTTCTTCCTGCTGGCAAAGCGGGATCGACTTTCACACAGATTACCTGTTGTTTGCTGAAATCTTTCTTTCCGATGATTACGCCACAGCCATAGAAGCCTTCACAGTGCTGGAAAATTGTATTGGAGAGCTGACCGATCGCGATATAGTTCAACTAACCGGATTACTGGAAAGCGGATTAAAAACAGTACCCGCAGAGAAAAAGGCATTGGTCTCAGAACTACTATTGGTGATTCGCAGTTATTGAACCTGGATCAGTGCATTTTTGAAAAATACTTTATGAATTGAGCTCTTTCATAAACTGCAGGATCCTTTATATTGCCGTAACTCATCTTCCCTTTAAATTCATCGATAGAATGATACTGTTTCTTCTCCATCCAGGTTTTGATCTCTCCGATTATATCCTTCAGGTACCCTACCCCGTTTCTATACAGCACAGAACAAACCTGTACGGCTTCTGCCCCTGCCAGTATCTGTTTTACTGCACCCAATCCGCTATGGATACCGGTGGATGCTGAAATATCAAGACGATCCACTTCAGATGAAATGATTCCTACCCATCGCAAAGAATTCCGGATATCAGATGGTGTACTCAACACTTCAGCGGATCCCATGGTCAGATCATCCGTATTAATATCGGGTGCATAGAACCGGTTAAACAGAACGATGCCAGCTGCACCTCTGATCTCCATCTGATCAGCCAGCCATGTGAGGTTTGAAAAATGCATGCCAACCTTAACTATTACCGGGACAGCAACGCGTTTCTTTACATTTTCAAGAATCTCCAGATAAACGTTTTCATATTTACGGGGGTCCTTTTTCTTATCATTGGCCAGATAATAAATATTGAGTTCAATGGCATCCGCACCGGCCTCTTCCATTTTAGCCGTAAAATCAATCCATTCATTACTGGAATAACAATTCACGCTGGCTATTACCGGAATATCAACAGCGTCTTTTGCAGCCCTGATCAGGGCCAGGTAATTACTTACTGAATTTTCCCTGGCATAGGTTCTCAGATAATCTGCTGCTTCGGGATAATCCTTTCCGGTGTCCATATTACCAATTTCAAACTGAATCTGCTCTTCGAAGAGTGACTTCAAAACCACTGCTCCTGCTCCTGCTTCAGCTATTTTTTTTATCCTGCTGACGGTGCCGGTCAGTCCACTGCTTGAAACAATCACAGGACTCCTGAGTTCCAAACCTGCATACTTTACTGTTAGATCGATCATATTGTACAATATTTATTAGGGATAATACCTCTGTCCAAAAATCAAACTACCCACCCGCACCATGTTACTGCCTTCCTCAATGGCGATCCTGAAATCATCCGACATACCCATAGATAAAATTGAAAAGTTATCTTTTTCTGCAAAAAAATTCGATTTTGCCTTCTCAAAGATACTTCTTAGATTTTTAAATTCGCGTCTGACTACCTCAGAATCATCTGTAAATGTGGCCATCCCCATGAGACCCCGAATGTCCACATATTCCATTCCCCTGAATTCATCAGATTCCAGAATTTCAATTAATTCCTGTTCACTTAGTCCGAATTTTGAGGATTCACTGGCAATATGCAATTGAAACAGGCAGCTGATCACCCTGCTGTTTTTCATACCCTCCTTGTTGATCACCCGGAGTAATTTTAAGCTGTCGACACTATGAATCAGGTAGACAAATGGTGAAATGTACTTGACCTTATTTGTCTGAAGGTGCCCAACCATGTGCCATCTGATCTTTCCGGGAAGTTCCCGCTGTTTATCAAGTAGATCCTGCACCTTATTCTCACCGAAATCCAGGTGTCCGGCATTGTACAGGTCCTGCACCATGGATGATGGTTTAGTTTTTGAGATCGCCACCAGTGCAGCCTGCCCAGAGAGCGATTCCTTAATATTCTTCAGGTTTTGAACTATATCCATATCAATCCAGTGAATGAATCACCAATCCACTTCTTAGTTTGGGTTCGAACCATGTTGTTTTAGGTGGCATGATCAGGTTATTGTCGGCAATATCCATCAGTTGTTTCATGGAAACCGGGTAGAGGGCAAAAGCCACCTCCATTAATCCCTGGTCAACCAATCTTTTCAACTCCTCTAATCCGCGGATTCCGCCGACGAAATCAATCCGGTCAGATTTTCTCAGATCAGTTATGTCGAGCACTGGGCCCAATATCTGCTCCGAAAGGATTGTAACATCCAGGCAGCCAATGGGATCAGCATCATTATAGGTGTTGGGCTTGGCTTTCAGAGCAAACCAGTTGCCTTCCAGGTATATACTGAATGTATGGGGTTCCCCAGGCTTGTAGATTTCTTTTCCAATTTGTTTTACCTCAAAACCTTTGTCCAGTTCACCCAGGAATTGTTTGGGGGTCAGGTCATTCAGATCAGATACTACCCTGTTGTAATCAATGATTGTAAGCTGGGAGGATGGAAAATTAACTGAAAGGAAGTAGTTGTATTCCTCGTTGCCGGTATGGTCCGGATTATTCTTTTTCCGTTCATTCCCAACCAGTGCAGCCGCCGCTGTACGGTGATGCCCATCGGCCACATAAACAAAGGGAATATCCTCAGCGAAGTATCTGGTTATATCTGCAATATCCTTTTCATTGTCAATCATCCAGAAGTGATGCCCCACCTTGTCATTGGTCTCAAAATCATACACCGGATTACCCATTATAACCCTGGCAACAATGGCGTCGATTCCTGGATGATCGGGATAGGCAAAAAATACAGGTTCTGCATTAAAACCGGTAACCCGGATATGGTTCATCCTGTCTTCCTCCTTGTCGGGCCTGGTCAGCTCATGCTTCTTAATCAATTCATTCATATAATCGTCAACAGAGGCACACCCCACAATACCATATTGTGTTCGCCCGAACATGGTCTGGGCATAAACATAAAACAGCTCCTTCTGATCCTGAACAAAGAATCCATCGCTGATCAGTTTTACAAGGTTATCCCTGGCTTTCTGATACACAATCTCAGCATGGATATCAACTCCTTCTGCAAGGTCTACCTCGGGCTTAACAACATGCAGGAAAGAATGTGGATTTCCTGTCACTTCCGTTCGTGCTTCATCCGAATTCAGCACATCATAAGGCCTTGATGCCACTTCTTTTACATGTTCAACAGGGGGGCGAAAACCCTTAAAAGGTTTTATAACTGCCATAGAGGAATATTTTGTTTGAAATAAAATTAATTCACTTTAAAGGTTTGGTCACCTTTCTCAATAAAACCGACTATTTGTTTAGCTGCAGCAACTCCTGCATTCAAATTTGCTTCTTCCGTCTGGGCGCCCATCTTTTTTGGAGTGAAAAAGAATCTGCCCTGGTATTTCTGTTCTATCGTATCTTTACAGTCTGGTTCAATATCAGACAAATAACGGAAATCTTTTCTTGTCTCAAAAATTTTAAGCAACGAAGATTCATCGATCACCTCTTTCCTGGCTGTATTAACCAATGTGGCACCTTCCGGCATCAGTGACAACAACTTTTCGTTGATCAATCCCCTGGTCTGGTCCGTAGCTGGTACATGGAGTGAAATATACTGACACGTTTCATAGAGTTCCTCCACCGATGCAACACTGGTTACGCCGTCGTTCTGCATCATTGCATTATCAATGAACGGATCATAGGCAAAAACCTCCATACCCATCCCTTTTCCGATGTTGGCCACAAATCTGCCAACATTGCCATAGGCATGAATTCCCAATTTCTTACCCCTCAGTTCAATACCTGAAGTTCCGTTAAAGCCATTGCGATTCAGATATATAAACATCCCGAATACCAGTTCTGCCACTGCATTGGAATTTTGACCGGGTGTATTCATTACAGTTACATTATGCGCAGTGGCCGCCTTAAGATCAACATTATCATACCCGGCTCCTGCCCGGACAATGATCTTTAGCTGCTGAGCCGATCCGATCACTTCACTGTCAATAATGTCACTCCTGATAATCAATCCGTCAATATCAGAAACAGCATTGACCAACTCTCCTTTTTCAGAATATTTCTCCAATATCCTCAATTCATATCCGGCCTCTTTGAAAACCTTTTTTACTTCACCAACTGCCTGTTTTGAGAATGGTTTCTCAGTAGCTATCAATATTTTAGTCATGCCTTTACATTATTTTTTTTGTTCAAACGCTTTCATTGTATCCACCAGGGCCTGTACACCGGAAACGGGCATGGCATTGTATATGGAAGCCCGGAACCCACCGACTGACCGGTGACCCTTCAATCCAACCATCCCCTGTTCTGTTGCAAATGCCAGGAACGCTGCTTCAAGATCCTTGTAATTTTCATCCATAACAAAGGTAACATTCATTATGGACCTGTCGGCCTCATTTTGCACATTGGACCTGAACAGTTTATTCCTGCTGATCTCCCCATAAAGCAATGCTGACTTTTCCAGGTTCAGCTTGTACATCGCTTCGATACCACCCTGCTGCTTATACCATTCCAGTGTCTTTAGCGCTGCAAATACAGGAACTACCGGCGGTGTGTTAAACATCGATTCCTTTTCAATATGCGTCTGGTAATTCAACATGGTAGGTATCTCCCTGCCGGTTTTTCCAAGAATTTCATCTTTCACAATAACAAAAGTAACGCCCGACGGAGCCAGGTTTTTCTGTGCGCCTCCATAAATCACCGCGTATTTGGAGACATCCATAGGACGGCTGAAAATATCCGATGACATATCTGCCACAAGCGGAACCGGGGAATCTAAATCCTCTTTTATTTCGGTTCCATAAATGGTATTATTGGTAGTAATGTGAAAGTAATCAGCATCTTCAGGAATTTTATAACCTGTTGGAATATACCCATAGCCATCTCCTTTTGATGAAGCAACAATATCGACCTCTCCAAATAGCTTCGCCTCCTTAATTGCTTTGGCAGCCCAGGACCCTGTATCAAGGTAAGCAGCTTTTTTTGCCAACAGGTTGTAAGGAACCATACAGAATTGCATACTGGCGCCTCCCTGGAGAAACAGAACCGTATATCCTTCAGGGATACCGAGCAGATCCTTAAAAAGCTGGATGGCATTATCCATTACAGCCACAAATTCTTTGCTCCTGTGTGATATTTCCATGATCGATAATCCCATTCCCTCAAAATCCAAAATGGCATCAGCTGTGTTCCTGATTGTATAGTCTGACAAAATAGACGGCCCCGCGTAAAAATTGTGCTTCTTCATTTGATTAAATTTATTTTTATATCGTTATTTTAATAACAGTAAAGGTAGTTATTCGTTAAATTATCACAAAAACATTCTTATTTAGTTATAAACTAAAAGTTAACATTCCTATTTAGTGTCTTTCCATAATCTCCGATATACGCATGAATAGTTTTTTTTCAGCGGTATTCGTGAGCTCGTTGCATTCGGTTCTGCGTTATGCTCGTCGGGAATTTGCTCGTTTTACGAAAGTAAACTGCGCATTTCCCGACTTCGCAACCGAAAAACTGAAAGTTTTAAGCTCATGACCGCAGGGATTAACCCTTGCCAACGAACATTCTGATCCAGCCACTCCACACTATTGACAGACTTTAAATTAACAGGATGGAGTTGTTTCGAAATATAGGTATTAATCCGGTCCTGTCCTTTTCATGACAATATTCGATCACATCATCCAGTCCGTTCTTCTTTAACCGGTGTCGCTGGGCCACTTTTTCGATATAAGCCATCATATTTACTTTTGCGACATCATACAGATCCATGGCCCCGAAGGTTGAGTCACAGTTGGTGGAATACTTGTTGCTTTCAAGTACCAATTGTGCAAGCGCCCCAGCGAATAGCGAATCTTCAAGGTTGAACTTATTTTTCCATCCTGCGCAGAGGATCAACAGGTCGCGCTCCGCGTCAACGATGTACCCGGCCAATGCACTTATATTAAGGTATGCGCCAATCAATACCTCATGTCCGCTGGAGGCAAGGTTTATGGCATGGGTACCATTCGTGGTGGAGTAGACAATTTCCTTACCCCGCACCATTTCAGCACTGAAATTATATGGAGAATTGCCAAAATCTGCAAAATCCCGTACGATTCCGTCACGTTCTGCTGCAACCATATACCCTTTTTTCTTGTAAGCTTTAGCCTCTTCCAGGGTACCCACAGGAATAAGACGTTCCACACCGTTCATGAATGCTGTAACGATCGCAGAGCTTGCCCTCAGAATATCGGTAACCACTACGATGGCATCACGATTCTCGTAATCTTTGTACAGTGCCGGACTAAAACAAACCTCAACCTTTTTCATGTATCTGCTGCTTTTTCTGTCTGTAAGAATGGAGTTTTCACAATCGTTGCGGGAATTTTTTTGTTTCTGATACCAATATAGATCATGTTTCCGGTTTTATTATAAGGAATATTTACATAACCCATACCGATGGATCTTGATGAGAGCGGAGACATTGTGCCAGAGGTTACCCTGCCAATTTGCTGGTCATGCTCATCCAGAATCGGGTAATCCTTCCTTGCGATCCCCCTTTCCATCAGTTCAAAACCAACCAGTCTTCTTTTTATCCCGTTTTCCTTTTGTAATTCAAGATATTCCCGGTCTGTAAAATCATTTCCTTCAACAAATTTTGTGATCCATCCCAATCCTGCTTCCAGGGGCGAAGTTGAATCGTCAATATCGTTACCATACAGGCAGAAGCCCATTTCAAGGCGTAATGTATCCCGGGAAGCCAGGCCTGCAGGTTGCATATCAAATTCTTCTCCTGCCTCTGTTATTGCCTGGAATAAGGGTCGTCCGTCTGCGTTGTCACAATAGATTTCGAAACCACCTGACCCGGTATATCCGGTATTGCTGATAATCACATTATCGACCCCTGCAATATTTCCGGTTACAAAGGTATAGTACGATAATGAATTCAGTTGAATTTCTGTAATCTTCTGAAGCACTTTGATTGCATCCGGCCCCTGTATCGCAAGTTGACTGGTATCGTCTGAACGGTTGATCAAATCAGCTCCGTCCATTTTATTTTCAACCAGCCATTTCCAGTCCTTCTCAATATTGGATGCATTGACAACCAGTAAAAATTTGTCCTCTTCAACTTTATAAACAAGCAGATCATCCACAATGCCCCCCCGTCCATTGGGAAAACAGGAATATTGCACCTTTCCCGGTGTTAGTACTGCAACATCATTGGATGTCATTTGCTGTACAAAGGCAGCGGCCTTGTTACCCGTTACCCATATCTCGCCCATGTGCGATACATCAAACAATCCTACTTTTTTCCTTACATGGATATGTTCATTTTTTACACCAGAAAATTCCACCGGCATTTCATATCCGGCAAAAGGTACCATACGTCCTCCCATGGCTACATGGGAATCGTAGAAGACTGTTTTCTTCATAGTCTGATAAGCGTTGGAACAAGCATTAAAAATCGCAACAAAAGTAGCAATTTCTAATTTGAATTGAATTGTTACAGAGCAGGATTTGTTGTACTATTTACTAAGCACCTTGAACTCCACCCTTCGGTTCATCTCCCTGCCCTCCCGGGTATCGTTGGGGGCAACAGGCTGTGAATCGGCATAGCCTTTGTATTCCAGTCTGCTGGCGGGTATACCTCCTCCAACCACATAATCCACCACTGCCTTGGCCCGTGCCTCCGATAAGTTGGTGTTGATTCTCAGGGAACCTGTGTTATCGGTATGACCAGAAATTTCCAGCCGCACCGATTCGTTATTAGTCAGGAACCTGACCACCTGGTTCAGGGATTCATAAGAGCTGGAAGTAAGCACCGATTTTCCGGTTTCAAAGTATATGTTATCCAGAACGACTTTGGTTCCGACTTCAATGCGCTGGAGGAAGAAATCCTTCTCTGCCGGCTCATCCGGATTCAGGTCCGAAAGGTCGAGTATGTCGAGATAATAGAGGTAGCCGGTAGCATTAATCTCCAGCCCGTATACCTTAGGTTCCGGAATTCTGGCCCGGTAATAGCCATCGGTGCCGGTCATTGCCCTTGCCACCACTTCACCGGTTGCCGGATCCATAAAGCTCAGTGCAGCCATTACCAGTGTATCAGCATCACCAACTGTATCACGCACCTGTCCGGAGAGCATGAGGGTGGTGTCAATATTCAGCAATTCTGGAGTTGTAAGATGTGGGTCACGCTCCAGGTAATCCATACCAACGATCAGTTTGTCTTTGGTCAAAGTAAGTACGTCCTTTTCAGCCCCCAGCGCAATTACTTTATAAATATCTTTTCCGCCAAACCCACCTTCCCTGATGGTTGAGTAATAACCGTAGACCCCTGCCGAATCGGTTACGTAGAACACTTCATCTTCCGGTGTATTAATGGGATAGCCAAGATTTTCAGGTGCTCCCCAACTTCCGTCTTCGTCCTTTACTGCTTTAAAAATATCGAAACCTCCCATTGAATTGTGTCCCTTTGAAGCAAAGTAAAGTGTATTCCCGTCATTTGTAAGATAGATCCCTTCCTCATCGTATTTTGAATTGATCAACCCTCCAAGGTTACGGGGCACATCCCATTTTCCCTTTGCATTCAGCCTGGTAACGAAGATATCTTTCCCCCCGTTGGTCATCTCAGGGTTTGATGAAACAAAATAGAGTTCATTACCATCCGGTGAAAGAGCTGCCGTGGTCTCAGAGGCATCTGTTCTGATTTTTTTGGAGAGCGCTTTGGGCTTCTTCCATTTACCCTTCTCATGCAAATAGAAAGCCTGAAGAATATCGCCGCCATTGGAACTTCCATCATAAACAAACAGGGAACTGCCATCGGGGGCGATCCCCACAATAGAATAATTCCCCCTGGCATTAAATGGTTTCCCCAATTCCCTGGCTCCCATGAATTTTCCACCGGAATAGGAACTTATAAAGATGTTTTCATAATATTTATTATCCAGTTCATTCCTTTTTGCCCGCTTATCCATCGGCCTGCGGCTGGTGAATATCAATGCTGTATCGTTATAGGCAAATCGTGCATTATAATCATCATACACTGAATTTACTGCTTCCCCCAGGTTTTGAATGATCACCCTTTTGGGTTCCCTGGACAGCTCCTTGCCATGGGTACATTCAATGAGCAGCTTTTCTACCTCATTATTCTTCATCAGGATATCGTCATCGATGGTCAGGTTCTGTTTATATTCCAAATAAAACTGCCTGGCTTTATCAAACTCTTCTGCCTGGTGATATGCCTTACCCACCATCAGTCTGATATCACTGCTTACGTCGGTTTTGAGTTCATAGGCTTTCAGAAAAAAATCGATGGCCCTGAACTTGTCATCACTGAACAGGTAACATACTCCGATCCTGTAATTTAGTTCAGCATTATACCCGTTATACTGATTAGCAAACAGGTAATGATCACGGGCGAGTGTATAGGTTCCCAATCCCTCTTCGAAATAGGTATTCCCTTCCTTCACGCTTTTCCAGGCCTCTTTGAAACCTTCTGAATTATCAGTACTTTTAAATTCCTTCTTTCTGATCACCACCTCTTCCTGGGCTTGCAGGGCAGTAGCTAAAAATATGGTAAGAATGAATAGATTGATTCTATTAACACTCATGATATTCTGTTTTTTATTTGCATTCTTCTAAAAATTCGGTAGCTTTTTCTTCGCCCAGATCAAGGGCCATCTGCCAGTCTTCACAAGCTCCGATTATATCTCCCGACATCTCCTTTACCAATCCCCTGTTCAGGTACAATATGCCAACTCCGGGATGGATCGTAATGACCTCATTCAGCAAATCCAGGGCTATTTCAAGTTCTCCCTTTTTGGCGTACACACTGGAGGCATTCATCCGGGCCTCCATAAACCCCGGGTAAAGCTCAACGGCCTTTGTAAAATCGACCATGGCCGTATCCAGCATGCCCAACTGATAACTGGCATATCCCCTGTTGTTATATGCCAGGTACAGACCTGCATCCAGTTGGATGGCCCTATTATAATCTGTAATGGCGCCTTCATAATCACCCAGCACCATTTTCACTGAACCCATGTTATTGTAAGCAACAGGGAAATCCTCCCAGTAATTTACGGCTGCTTTGTAATCATACAACGCCCCGTTAAAATCTCCCATTGTACGTTTTATGCCAGCGCGGTCGTGATAGGCGATTGCGTAATCGTCTTTCAGGTTGATGGCCCTGTTAAAATTCATCAATGCCTTATCCTCCTCTCCTTCAAGTAAATTGCTCAGTCCAAGTAAATAATGGGATTCGGCCAGTTCAAACCCTTTGGTAAGAGACATTTGCAGCATCTCCCTGCTAACCCCGGCTGTATCTCTCCCAAACAGGAAATATCCCTTGTAAAAATAGGCTTCTCCAAAGTCAGCGTTATGCTGAATGGCAAGATCAAAATCGGCCAGGGATGCTTCCAGGTTACCCAGTGCAGCATTAACCTTTCCCCTGTTCAGATATGCTTTGGCGTTTGCGTGGTCCATTGCAAGACATTGATCAAATGATGCCATTGCTTCCAGGTAATCCCTGTTCAGAAACTGTTCAATCCCTGCGTTGTATAACCGCTCCATCTGTCGCCTTTCTGTCACCGACAACTGTGCTTGCATTGTTTGAGCAAACAGGAACAGGATAATTGATAAGGTGAAGTATTTTTTCATTCCAACCATGATTTCAGATTACATGAGATATTGTAAAATTAACAAAATTGCAGGGAACAATCATATAAATCGGAGTATAGAAATGTGCGTTGCTCCCCTACTTTAAACTAAAATAATCGCAAAAGGGTTTCATTTCTAAAAATAAAAAAATAAATTTATACTTTAGAAATTAATTTTCAACCATGCTTTAGCTAACGATATATATCATGATCACTGATCTTTCGTACCTGGAATCGATGTCTGGAAAGAATTTAAAATTTATCAGCGAAATGGTAGACATTTTCCGCGAACAGGTTGATGAGTTTTCAATACAGATGCCGGAGTTATTAGCGAAATCTGATTATGAAAACCTATCAAGAGTAGCACACAAAGCCAAGTCATCCGTGGCGGTAATGGGGATGACTAAGGAAGCAGAGTTGTTAAAAAAACTTGAAATAGACGCAAAAACAGGAACGGATATAGCGATGTTTCGGGATATGATAAAAACTTTTATTGAAAATTCCGGGCTTGCCCTGGAAGAACTGGATGATTACTTAAAAAAAGCTAAATAGATGATCGAAGTTAAAGAAAAAAACGGAGTACTTATTGCCAGCTTTACTGATGAAGACCGGTTCAATGCGTTGATCACTGAACCTGTGAAAGAAAAATTGCTTGAATATTACAGTAAGCCCAATACCAGACTTGCGGTAAATCTGCATGGAATTAAATTTATTGACAGTTCGGGATTCAGTGTTTTTTTAACACTGATGAAAGCAGCAAATAACAATTACGGAGAACTAAAAATCTGTAATGTGAATCCTGAAGTAAAAGAACTATTTCAGGTACTTCAGTTGCATAATATTTTTGAAATTTACGATACACTGGACGATTGTATCGCAAGTTTTAACTGATCAGCAGACAAATCACAAGAAAACTTCTTATTTTAGCGCAAAATTACACCCCATGAAAAGCACCCTGATAAGTATTATTGCATTAATATTTCTAATTTCCTGTAATTCGGAAAATAAATCCGGCAATTCTTTATCTGAGATAATCCGGGACATAACCCTGGAAAACCTGGCAGGTTCAGCACTTGAACTCGACGATGATATGATCCGGATCAGTGGTTTGGTAACCCATGTCTGCCAGCATGGCGGGCAAAAGATGTTTCTTACCAACGAGGATAAAAGCGTTAGCCTGTTGGTACGAGTTACCAATTCAATACCTGAATTTAAAACAACCCTGGAAGGAAGTATCGTTGAAGTGACGGGTATTCTTGTGGTTTCGGTTGCCGACAATTCTGAGAAAGGAATGGGGCATGATCATGATGACGATTCCGGTGTTGGTCTGACAGAGGAAGAATGCGAAACCGAAGCGGCCATGAAGGATTCGGAGAATGGGTGTTGTGCTCCAAATATTACCTATCATGTGGAGGCTGTTTCTTTCAAAGAGGTCATACCTGCATAGGGCTATAAAACTGCATGTAAAGTATGAATTGGCGTAAATCGAGCCGGTGGTTACACCGGAGAATGGGATATTTGTTTTTTGGAATGGCGATTATTTACGGGATTTCAGGCATTGCACTCAACCATCATATCACACGTCACTGGAACCCGTCTCTTGTGGAAAGAACTGAAACCCTGTATGGACCGGGCCAGGTAAACCGGGAGGATGTTTCAGAGGATTATATCCGGGGTATCCTGGAGATCACCGGTGAAACAGCGAATTACAAACAATACTTCTTTCCATCCGATAATACCCTGCTTATCTACCTGAATAAGGGACATATTACAGTGGATCTGGAATCGGGGGAGTGTAAGCTTGTAAAGATCAGGAACAGGCGGGTTTTCCTGGAAATGAATTTTCTTCACTACAATAAGCCAAAACAACTCTGGACCTACTTTTCCGACCTGTTTGGATTATCACTGGTTCTTCTGTCTGTTACGGGTCTCTATATGGTAAAAGGAAAACATGGCATTAAAGGTCCGGGAGGAATTTTGCTTGCCATTGGGATCATCGTACCCCTGATTTTCCTCATAATTTATCTCTGGTGACGACAAAACAGGTGGTCCGGCAGTATGATCTGGCTCCACTTGTCGGTTTAAATCTATAAATTTATTATCTTCGACTAGTTAGGGT
>JBBDIE010000104.1:0-2459 GCA_040880545.1 Bacteroidales bacterium
TGATCGGAAAAATATTCTCCGTTGTTACGTTGATTTTACCTTTCTGCATTGTATTCTGTTTTATTAAATTTCTATCCGTATCCATGTTTTCAAAGAATATGCCAACCAGATTAAACTGACAATAAGTCATAAAGAATTAACCCGGCGGTAAGAATTGACAGAATAACGGACGGAGTATTTTACATGGCTACACTATTGAATAACCCGGAACCGCAGAATACCTCAACATTCTGTTCGCAATGTTATCTGTTTCGGGCATCCACATCTTCTTCCAGGATCCAAATGCCCTCCTCAAATTTGAGTCCGTCGTAGGAACCGTCAGGACCGTAGAACTGGTAATTGCCGGTATAAATAGGGTGCAAAGGTGCGAGGTGGTCAAACACGATCATTTTCAGATTATTGTTATACCTGACGGAGATCGACAAATCCGCCGAATATTCCAATACGATCCTGTCTTTAACAGTACCCCCAATCATGAACTGGTCGCTCCTGAAAACAGGTTTCCCACGCTGAATTGCAAACACTTCCATGGTTTTCATGGTGGTATAACTGTTGTTGAAATCAGCTCCAATCAGTGTGTAGAACACCTTTCGTTTGAACTGGGTTGTAACCATTTCATAATAAATCTTTCCGTGCCAGTCGTCGATTTGCTGATTGTAATTTTCAGACTTGATATTCTCAGCATTACCCGTGATCAGTTTGAAGCTCTCCGACTCCTCCATTCTCTTATTCAATTGAATGTAGGCAGAATAGTGGTAATCATTTTCCCCCGTCATATACAACCATGAAAATACTTTTACTTCACCATCACTTGAGCTGAGCTTCCCGATCTTATCAAGCTTTCTCCATGCATAATCAAATGAACCCGGCAATTCAAGTGCCTTTTGAAAAGTTGAATCGATAATATGATACAGGTCCAGGTTCGATCCGGGAACCTCTTCGTTATACAGTTTGTCAAACATGGTTTTAAGTTCACTTTCAGCCCTTACAATATCAATATACGTGGCATCACCCTGAGATTGTACCGGAATCCACATGATAAGGATCAAACCGATGGAACATATTTTTTTCATGCCTGTGGTTTCTTATGAAAACGTATTTAAAATGAAAAACTTATATCCGTGAACTTTCAATTGCATCCAATAGCAGTGATGCTGAATTCCGCACCTCCTCCTCTGTAATAATGAACGGGGGAGCTATCCTGAATGCATTATCACAAAACAGGAACTGATCAAGAATAATGCCATTGGCAAAGATGTTCTCCATAAGCCGTTTCCCGGATATGGTATTATTGAATTCAACAGCCAGGAACAGCCCTTTTCCTCGCACTTCGCAGATACCATCATGCACCATAAGCTCCTTGTATAGTTCACCCATCACCTTGGCATGCGCAATTAATTGGTTCTTCTCGACGAATTTCTGGGCCGCTAGTCCGGCAGCACAGCTTACCGGGTGACCTCCAAATGTAGTTATATGACCCAGTTCAGGATTTTGGGTCAACGATCTCATTTTCTCCCCACTGCTTACAAATGCTCCAAGGGGCATGCCTCCGCCAAAACTTTTTGCAAAACAGATGATATCAGGAACAATTTCGTAATGTTCAAAAGCAAACAGCTTTCCTGTTCTTCCGAATCCTGTCTGAATTTCGTCCAGAACAAGCAATGTGCCGGTTTGGTCGCACTTTTCTCTTAGTTTCTTTAGAAATCCTTCGTGGGGTTCGATAATTCCGGCCTCAGCCTGTATAGGCTCCACAACCACGGCAGCAGTATTCTCCGTGATCATCTCAAGTGCTGCAGGGTCATTAAATTCAGCATGATTTATCCCCGGCAGCAAAGGCAAAAACCCGGCATGAAATTTTTTATCACCTAGAATACTCAACGCACCGTGCGTGCTTCCATGATAAGCTTTATTGAAAGCCAGTATCTCCGGCCTTCCGGTGTACCTTTTCGCCAACTTCATGGCACCCTCAATTGCCTCACTTCCCGAATTCACATAATAGACCACATCCAGGTCATCGGGCAGGTGCCCGGACAGCCAGGCTGCATATTTTACCTGTGTCGACTGAACAAATTCACCATACACCATTAAGTGCATGTGTTTATCAACCTGCGATTTAACGGCCTCAATAATAGCGGGGTGGTTATGGCCCAGAGAGGATACAGACACCCCCGAAACCAGATCAATGTATCGTTTGCCCCCGGGAGTGTAAAAGTAAATTCCTTCAGCTCTTTCAATCTCCAGCTGAAGCGGATGCCCGGAGGTCTGTCCTACATATTTCAGAAACAATTGCCGGTTTGAAAGCGTCATTGAATTACAGCTACAAAAAGGGAAGGTTATCTGATGATCAGATTAA
Organism: Bacteroidales bacterium; assembly: GCA_040880545.1. GTDB lineage: Bacteria > Bacteroidota > Bacteroidia > Bacteroidales > M55B112. The sequence goes on from JBBDIE010000104.1 coordinate 2,354, forward strand.
TATCTCGCATCAATTTTTCCTTGTAGGATTTTCCAATAGGAATTGACTTTGCAGATTCCTCGGTTTTCAGGATCACTGAATTATCTTCAATAACCTCAATCCTGCC
>JBBDIE010000104.1:2559-3667 GCA_040880545.1 Bacteroidales bacterium
GTTTTGGATCTTTTTTCCACCTTTTCAATGGCCTGGAGGAAACGGCTGTATGTTACAGGTTTCAGAAGATAGTCAGTTACATCGTAATTGTATGAATCTATAGCATATTTCCCCTTGGACGAGAAAATAATTACCTGGGGTTCCTGCAGAAGATTGTCCAGGAAATCCATCCCTGTCATCTCAGGCATTTCAATATCCAGGAATATCAGGTCAACGGAATCATCCTTCTTCAATATATTAATACACTGCACAGGGTCTGAACAGGAATGTTTCAGTATCAACCCATCTGTTTTGGCAATGAATTCCTCAAGAATTCTCCTGGAGAGGTCATCATCATCTAATATCATACAATTCATAGTCGAAAGCTTTATCTACAAAAACCTTGAGCTTACCACTCATTAATCTCAATTTATCAAAGGTAATTAATAATATCTATTTGCAACTGGTTCAAAAGTTAAAAAATCAGGGTACATACTTATTCTTAAATCCGCGTTCGATCACCTGGATATTTTTAATTGAGTTTCTAACCCACTGCAGCCTTATTGCCTCTTTTTCAGAATCTTTCAGACTCCAGTCCAGGTTGGAACTACGTAGTTTCAAATTCAGGTCATACAATATTATTGCTGCCGAAACGGATATATTCAAACTTTCGGTAAATCCCACCATGGGAATTTCAATGAATTCATCAGCCATGTCCAACGCCTCCTTACTAAGCCCTTGCATTTCGGTACCAAGCATAATTGCGGTTTTCCCATGGGCCAATTCGAAGTCCCCAACGCTACCATCCCGGGTATGAGGTGTGGCGGCAACGATCCTGTATCCATTTTGTCTGAGTTCAGTTATCGTACTTTTGGTATTATTTTCTTCCTTGTTATGGCGGTGGAGTGTGAGCCATTGTGCAGCTCCAAGTTCCACTTCAGGATTCAGTTCGTATCTGTTTCGGTTTTCAATAATGTGTACATCCTGGATTCCGAAGCAATCGCAGGTGCGTAGTACAGCGCTTGCATTATGAGGTTGGAAAATATCTTCCAACACCACAGTTATGTACCTGGTACGTTGTTTCAGAATCTTCTCCAGGAGTTCCAGCCTGTTTTCGTTCACCATGGGC
>JBBDIE010000105.1:0-23467 GCA_040880545.1 Bacteroidales bacterium
GTGGCAGCAGCCTTCTCTAATCCGGTGGGCTTCTGGTACAACTTTACCAATGCAGTGCTGATCATCCTGTTTACCTATTTTTATACGGCAGTTACCGTGAACCCAACCCAGATGGCTGAGGATATGAAGAAGAATGGAGGCTTTATTCCCGGGGTTAAACCTGGAAGAAAGACTGCGGAGTTCCTCGATTCAGTGATGTCGAAGATCACCCTTCCGGGATCCTTCTTCCTTGCATTTGTGGCGATTATGCCTGCTTTTGCAATGATGTTTGGAATATCCCAGGCCTTTGCCATGTTTTTTGGAGGTACATCACTGCTGATTATGGTGGGTGTGATACTCGATACGCTTCAGCAGGTTGAAAGTCACCTGTTGATGCGTCACTATGATGGCTTAATGAAATCAGGTAAGATTAAAGGACGTGCCGGTGGTACTTCCTCAGCCATCTAAACTGGGAATAGTTCTTTGATGATTTATTTAAAGTCAGCGGAAGAGGTCGAATTGATGCGGGAGAGTAACCTGCTGGTATCAAAAACACTGGCAGAGATCGCAAAACGCATCAGACCCGGCATTTCAACCGGTGAACTGGATGAAGTTGCAGAAACATTTATCCGTGATCATAATGCGGTACCCGGGTTCAAAGGATACCAGGGTTATCCGGCAACACTGTGTACATCTGTGAACTCACAGGTTGTTCATGGTATTCCCTCGAAAGAGATTTTCTTAAAAGAGGGAGATATTGTTTCGGTGGATTGCGGGGTGATCAGGAACGGGTTTTATGGTGATACCGCTTTTACGTTCCCGGTTGGAGAGATTGCCCCGGAAGTTAAGCAACTGCTGAAGGTGACCAGGGAAAGTCTCAGTGAGGGGATCGAAAAGGCGGTAGCTGGTCTGCGTGTCGGGGATATCGGTTATGCGGTTCAGCGTTATGCCGAAAGAAACGGGTATTCAGTGGTGCGGGAACTGGTCGGGCACGGACTCGGAAAACGAATGCATGAAGAACCGGAAGTTCCCAATTACGGTAGACGAGGAACAGGTGTGAAACTGAAGAAGGGAATGGTGATCTGTATTGAGCCGATGATAAATATGGGAAAGAGACAGATTAACCAGGGTGCAGACGGATGGACAATCAGTACCGCTGACAATAAACCATCAGCGCATTTTGAACTGGCAATTGCCGTTGATCAGGGAAAGGCAGATATTTTATCCACCTTTTCATTTATCGACGAAGTTTTAAATAACTAAAAAAATATGGCAAAACAAGCATCAATTGAACAAGATGGTGTCATAACAGAAGCATTATCAAATGCAATGTTTCGGGTAGAGCTGGAGAACGGACACGTTATTACGGCACATATCTCAGGAAAGATGAGAATGCATTATATAAAGTTACTGCCTGGCGACAAGGTAAAGGTTGAAATGTCACCGTACGACCTTACAAAAGGCAGAATATCATACAGATATAAATAAAGATACAGGAAATGAAAGTCAGAGCATCAGTGAAAAAGCGTAGTCTCGATTGCAAAATCGTTCGCAGAAAAGGACGCTTGTATGTAATTAACAAAAAGAATCCCAAGTTCAAGCAACGTCAGGGATAATCGTTAACTGAAAAAATTAAATTAAGAATATGGCTAGAATCGTTGGCGTAGATTTGCCGAAAAACAAAAGAGGAGAAATTGGGTTAACCTATATCTTCGGTATCGGAAGAAGTACCGCCCAGAAGGTCCTCGACGAAGCAGGTGTTGACAGGAGTATCAAGGTCCAGGACTGGAACGATGACCAGGTGAACAAGATCCGTAAGATCATTAACGACACCTATAAGGTGGAAGGTGAGTTACGGTCATCCGTACAGATGAATATCAAGCGACTGATGGATATCGGTTCATATCGTGGTATTCGTCATCGTATCGGGTTGCCTGTGCGCGGACAAAGTACCAAGAATAATGCCCGTACCAGGAAAGGTCGTAAAAAGACAGTTGCAAATAAAAAGAAAGCAGTTAAATAAGAAGAGCATAACATGGCTAAGAAGACAGGATCATCAAAAAAGCGTTCCGTTAAGATTGAACCAGTTGGAGAGGCGCATATTCACGCCTCCTTCAATAATATTATCATATCTCTGACCAACAGTCAGGGGCAGGTGATCTCATGGGGATCGGCCGGTAAAATGGGGTTCCGCGGGTCAAAGAAAAATACTCCCTATGCCGCACAAATGGCAGCACAGGAATGTGCCAAAACTGCCTACGACCTTGGACTCAGGAAAGTGAAGGTATACGTGAAAGGACCGGGTTCGGGAAGAGAATCTGCGATCCGTACCATTCATGGTGCCGGAATTGAAGTTACAGAGATCGTCGACGTTACACCATTGCCACACAATGGTTGCCGACCGGCTAAAAGAAGAAGAGTATAATCAAATTACAAATAGTTACAGATGGCTAGATATAGAGGACCAAAAACAAAAATTGCCAGGAAATTCGGTGAAGCAATCTATGGTACCGATAAGTCTTTTGAAAAAAAGAATTATCCCCCGGGATTCCATGGCATGAACAAAAGAAGACGAAAGGCTTCCGAATATGGGATTCAGCTGAAAGAGAAGCAGAAAGCTAAATATACTTACGGAGTTCTGGAAAAACAATTCAGAAACCTTTTCGAAAGAGCTTCAGCCAGTAAAGGTATTACAGGTGAGGTCTTGTTACAGTTGCTCGAGTCACGGCTCGATAACGTAATATACCGTATCGGTATCGCCCCCTCAAGAGACGGAGCGCGCCAGTTGGTAACCCATCGTCATATAACCGTGAACGGAGAGATCGTGAATATCCCTTCTTACATCCTTAAACCAGGTGACTTGGTGGGTGTGAGAGAAAAATCAAAATCTCTGGTAGTGATCGCTGACTCATTGGAAAGTAACCGCGCAGGTTCTTCCAGTTGGTTGGAATGGAACGGAAACGATATGCAGGGCAAATTCCTGAATCGTCCCGAAAGAGAAGATATTCCTGAAAACATTAAGGAACAACTCATTGTTGAATTATATTCTAAATAGAAATAATATACATATTTAATTATGGCCATACTAGCATTCCAGAAACCAGATAAGGTTATTATGCTTGAAGCCGACGATAAGCGCGGCAAATTCGAGTTCCGACCCCTGGAGCAAGGTTACGGTATTACAATAGGAAACGCTCTGAGAAGAATTTTACTAGCTTCTCTGGAAGGGTTCGCCATTACCACGGTGAAAATCGAGGGTGTGGAACACGAATTCTCTACAATAACAGGTGTGATTGAAGACGTTACAGATATTGTCCTGAACCTGAAACAGATCCGTTTTAAACAACAGATTGAGGATGTCAACGAAGAAAAAGTTGTTGTTACAATTTCAGGCCAGGACTCCTTCAAGGCAGGTGACCTGGGAAGATTTTTGAATGGATTTAAAGTTCTGAATCCTGAGTTAGTCATCTGTAATATGGAATCCGATGTGAAATTCCAGATGGAAGTTTCAGTCAATAAGGGTCGTGGTTACGTGCCCGCTGATGAAAACAAGCCTGCGGAATCTGAATTCGGACTGGTAGCGATCGATTCAATCTTTACTCCTGTGAAAAATGTAAAGTATGAAATTGAAAACTACAGGGTTGAACAGAAGACTGACTACGAGAAGCTCGTGATCGATATCGAAACAGATGGTTCCGTTCATCCGAAAGATGCATTGAAAGAGGCTGCGAAAATTCTGATCTACCACTTCATGCTCTTCTCTGATGAGAAGATCACACTCGATGCCGATGAAGGCTTTGCAAATGAAGAGTTCGACGAAGAGGTACTGCACATGAGGCAGCTTCTGAAAGCCAAATTGGTTGACCTGGATCTATCTGTCAGAGCACTGAATTGTCTGAAGGCAGCTGAAGTGGAAACCTTGGGTGACCTGGTGAAATTCAATAAAAATGATCTGCTGAAATTCAGAAACTTCGGTAAGAAATCATTGACAGAACTTGAAGAATTATTGGCATCCATGAACCTCAGTTTCGGTTTGGATACCAGCAAATACAAACTTGACAAGGATTAATTGAAATGAGACATAAGAAGAAATTCAACCACCTGAGCAGAAAAAGAGGACACAGGCATGCGATGCTGGCTAATATGGCAGCTTCTCTGATCCTGCACAAGAGAATAACAACAACCACCGCCAAGGCAAAGGCACTGAAGGTGTACTTCGAACCGCTGATAACAAAAGCGAAAGATGATACCACCCATGCAAGGCGACAGGTTTTCAGTTATCTTCAGGATAAAGAGGCAACCAGTGAACTCTTCCGTGAAGTGGCAGCCAAAGTGGGCGACAGGCCGGGTGGATATACCAGGATCATAAAACTTGGGAACCGCCTGGGCGATAACGCCGATATGTGCATCATTGAACTGGTGGACTATAATGAGAATCTCCTCTCGGAAAAAGAATCAGCTGCAAAATCAGCCAGGAGAAGAAGGGGAGCCAAGAAAAAATCGCAGGTTACTGAAACGGAAGCTACCCCCGACAGCGTGAAAGAGACTGTTCCATCAGAAGAGATGGTTGCTGATGAACCTGTCGCTGAAGTAACCGATGCAGAAGCGGAGGTGACTGAAGTGGAGACCCAGGAGGCAGAAGTCACCGCTGAAGAGACTGAGGTTGAGGAGACTCTGGTTGAAGAGAAGGAGGATACCACAGCAACAGAAACAAAAGCCGAAGAGGATACCGAAAAAGAGGATAAACCTTCCGCCAATGCGGATTCTGATGATAAAGCAGCAGATGCTGACGAATCTGAAGAGGAGAAAAAAGCGTAAAGCTAAAAAATCCAGGGCGGAATTTGATTATACAGGGGGATGAGGTATCGGTTGGTGCTTTATCCCTTTTGTGTTTTCCTCCATCACGATCCGCCTCGCGTATCGCTACGGAATATATGATAGATACAGATTAATTGATATATAAATATTTAAAGGAAATTATTATGGGACAAATTGTTGATGTTCATGCACGTGAGATCCTCGATTCAAGAGGAAATCCAACCATCGAGGTGGAAGTTACACTGGTAAGTGGTTTTGTTGGCAGGGCGGCAGTTCCTTCAGGTGCCTCCACAGGTGAGAATGAAGCACTGGAACTTCGCGATGGAGATAAAAAAAGATATCTCGGAAAAGGGGTAACAAAAGCTGTTGATAATGTAAATAATCTGATTTCACCCGAATTATTGGGTATGGATGCACTGGACCAGGTGGGTATCGACAACAAAATGATCGCACTGGACGGTACAAAAACAAAAAGTAAGCTTGGAGCAAATGCCATACTTGGGGTCTCCCTTGCTGTGGCCAAAGCTGCTGCCATGTACCACGACATGCCGTTGTACCGGTATATTGGCGGAACAAACGCCAAACATTTGCCTGTACCGATGATGAATATCATCAACGGGGGATCACATTCCGATGCACCCATCGCATTCCAGGAATTTATGATACGTCCCGTTGGAGCAAAAACTTTCAGGGAAGGCCTTCGTATGGGAGCAGAAGTATTTCATTCCCTGAAGAGTGTGCTGAAAGCCAGGAACCTGAGCACTGCCGTGGGTGATGAAGGTGGCTTTGCACCAAAACTGGAAGGAACCGAAGATGCTCTTGAAAGTATTCTTGAAGCAATTAAAAAGGCAGGGTACGAGCCGGGTAAAGATATTACCATTGCACTTGACTGTGCTGCATCTGAGTTTTATAGCGATGGTGTATACGATTATTCGAAATTCGAAGGGACACAGGGCGCCAAAAGAAATCGTGAGGAACAGGCTGAATATCTCGATGAACTGGTTGAAAAATACCCTATTGATTCCATTGAAGACGGAATGGACGAAAGTGATTGGGATGGATGGGTAATCCATACAGCAAAAACCGGTGGTAAGATTCAACTGGTGGGAGATGATCTCTTTGTAACTAATGTTGAATACCTGAGTAAAGGGATTGAACTGAAATGTGCCAATTCAATTCTTATTAAGGTGAACCAGATAGGCACCCTTACCGAAACACTGAATGCCATTGAAATGGCGCATAGGGCCGGCTTCACATCGGTTACTTCGCACCGCTCAGGGGAGACCGAAGATGCCACCATAGCAGATATTGCTGTTGCAACAAACTCGGGTCAGATCAAAACCGGATCTCTGAGCCGCTCGGACCGTATTGCAAAATATAACCAGCTGCTAAGAATTGAAGAGGAACTGGGTGACCTGGCAATCTACGGATACTAAGAGCAATCGCATCACATAGTTTCAGGATACCCCTGCCAGGAAACTGAGCAGGGGTTTTTTTAACCACAGAGGAAAAGCCTGAACCGGGATGGGGCAGAGGGGACCGGTGTTCATCGTTTGAGCCCTTTTTTTAACCACAGAGTTAAGGGAGTTTAAAATTATCCTGTATCCATTTACTCAAGAGTTTAATCTAACTCCCTCCTTTTAGCACGTTAAAAAATCTCTAATCCCGACAAATGTCGGGACTCTGCCCCCTACTCTGTGCAAGCTTGCTCTCTGTGCCCTCTGTGGTTAAAAAAAGGGCTCAAACGAAGAATTTCTCAGTACTCCAAGTACTCCAAGTACTCCAAGTACTCCAAGTACTCCAAATACTCCAAATACTTCAGGCCAATCTGTAAATAAATCGACCGGTTTCTCATCTAATTATTGATATAATTGCATATATATAGTATATTGTAGGGCACTTTTGCAATTAATGTTATAACGAGTAACAAAATGTCAAATCTAAAACAAAAACTTAAGGACAAAATTGATTTGTGGAGGCCGAGAACAGCAAAACTTCTGAAGGATCATGGAGATGTTGTAATCGATCAGATTACCATTGGCCAGGCAATTGGAGGAATGAGGGGACTAAAAAGTTTAGTTACTGACATTTCCTACCTTGACCCCCAGGAAGGAATCCGCTACAGGGGATATACACTCCCCGAAGTGTTCGAAAAACTTCCGAAACCACCAGGTTCAGAAATGCCCTATGTTGAAGGTGCCTTTTACTTGCTCCTTACCGGTGAAATACCTTCCGATAAGGAAGTAGCTGACCTGGTGGATGAATTCAACAAACGAAGAATTTTACCACGGTATGTGTATGAAGTTATTGATGCATTCCCTTCAATTTCTCATCCCATGGCGATTTTCTCAACGGCGATTCTTACGATGCATCGTGAATCGTTCTTTGCAAAAAAATACTATGCCGGTATCAGCAAGAACGATTACTGGGACCCCATGTTTGAAGACAGCATGAACCTATTGGCTAAGCTACCTGAAATTGCCACCTATATCTATGCAAAACTGTACAGGGGCGGACAAAGAATACAGTCCAACCCGAATATGGATTTGGGAGGTAATTTCGCCCATATGATGGGTATCCCCAAACCTTACGACGATGTTTCCAGAATGCATTTTATCATCCATGCAGACCATGAGAGCGGGAACGTAAGTGCCCATACGGGGCATCTGGTGGGAAGTTCACTTTCCGACGTTTACCTCTCAATTTCAGCCATGATCAACGGACTTGCGGGTCCATTGCACGGCCTGGCCAACCAGGAGGTGCTTCGCTGGCTGCAGGATCTGGTGCATCGCATGGATGGAAAAGTTCCAACCAAAGCAGAGATCAAACAATTTGTATGGGACACACTCAACTCTGGTCATGTGATTCCGGGTTATGGCCATGCTGTACTCAGAAAAACAGACCCAAGGTATGCCCTGCAGCGGGAATTCAGCCTGAAACACCTGCAGGATGATCTCCTGTTCAAGTATACCGATATGCTGTACCAGGTGGTACCCGACATACTGAAGGAACATGGCAAAGCGAAAAACCCATGGCCTAATGTGGATGCACAGTCGGGAGTTATCCAATGGCATTACGGTGTGACGGAATACGATTTCTATACTGTCCTGTTTGGAATTGGAAGGTCCATTGGCATAACGGCCAACCTGGTGTGGGACAGGGCATTGGGATATCCGCTTGAAAGGCCCAAATCCGTTACCACAGAAATGCTGGAGAAAATGGCAATGAAATCAAAAATTAAATGACCGAATGAATTCCTCTACAGCCGGGGTAGCAACACCCCGGCTTTTTAATTGGTATTAGTGCTTGCAGGAAAACGTCCACAGTTGCGTTATGCCCGACTTCAAATCAGTCACTGCCTACCTGGCTCTTATCGCTTTCTTTTCAGGTACGACAATATATTATGCATTTTCTTTATGACACTTTAACTATAAATTGGCTTTTAATCTGCTTAAAAAGTATATTTGTCATCAGGTTCAACCCGTTCACCTAAACAAAGAGTTGTTGTTGCTATGAAAAGCCATACCCTTTTACTCTTATTTGGTTTTTGGATTGGTTTCATTAATCTGCAAGCCAGAACAACAACCAATGCTTACCTGATCAATTCGGTAAATGGACTTTCCAATAATTATATCAACGACATTTATCAGGATTCAAATGGATTTATCTGGTTCGGAACCCATGACGGGTTAAACCGTTTTGATGGCTATGAGTACGTAGTCTTTCGTCATGATATCTATGATTCCACAAGTATCGCTTCAGGATTGATTCATGACATTACCGAGGACTATCACGGAAATATTTGGGTGGCCACAAATAAAGGTATCAGTAAATATAATACCACTACAAACAGCTTCACAAATTTCATATTTCACTTACCGGACTTTGGAAGAATGAAGAATGAGACATTCAGCCTGGTGTTCAGCGATCCTGAAACGCTATGGTGCCTGCAGTCCGATAACTTGTTGTCTTTTAATACAGCGGATCAAACGTTCCATGTTTATTCATTTGTTTCAGAGGGAAGTGAAGTTTTAGGATATCGGAGAAATTCATTGTATTATGACCGGCAGAACCGTCTGCTTTTTATTGGAACACTGTCAGGACTTAAATACCTGGAGTTGAATTCCGGGAAAGTGAAAACGGCAATGCACGGGAACAGTGTAATTTTTGATATGTTGCTGGATCAGAACGGGACCGCCTTGCTTGGTACCGGGGAGGGTCTTTACCGGTGTACAATCACGGCAGGTACTGAGGTTCCCGTTGATGGTCAGTTGGTATACCAGGGATCACAAGTGAGAGGTATGGCGCAATTGACCGGAAACAGGTTGGTACTGGCATCCAGAACAGGCACTGTATTGTTTGATCTTGGTTCAAATTCAGTAATCTCAGAACCATTCATATTACTGGAAGGCCAAAAAGAACTTCCCGAAGTACGCGATGTCCTGATGGATAATGCATTTAACCTTTGGGTTGGTACATTCGGCGGGGTATGCCATGCAGATCTGAAACCACTCCGGTTCTCCTATTACAATACAAGTTCTGAGGGTATCACCCTGGATAACAATATGATCTCAAGTATCCAAAGCGATGATAATAAACTCTACCTGGGTTCCTGGAGTGGTGGATTTCAGGTGATTGATCTCAGCACCAGGAAAAAACTGTTCTTTTCAAACAGTGATAAGCGTAATTTTTATCCTGAGAGGACAGTTAACCTGGTAAGAAAGGACAGGAAGGGAAGACTGTGGGTCTTCTCCGAAGGGGCCTATTTGTACGATCATGAAAAGCAAAACTTTACTCATATCAGCAAGGTACTGGACATTCCCGGATTGGAGGAGATCACCGGATCCAGAATATATGATATGGAAGAACCCGATAAAAATATTAAAGTGATCAGTCATAGTAATGGCTTCTATTATATCGATGAATTGAAGGGTACGTTCAGGAATATCACCTCCATTAAAACAGGTGAAATCATACTACAACTTTCCGGCGTTACTTCCATTGAAATTAAAGGGGACCACCTCTGGCTGGGGTTAACAGCAGGCGTGGTTGAATACAGTCTGACTGGAGGTGCGCATGAATTTTACCCCACAGAGTCCGGCAATGGCTTAAATGAAAGGGTTCAGACCTTGAAAATAGACTCCAGGGGCCGTTTATGGGTGGGAACCCCTGCCGGATTATTCAGGTTTGTTGAGGAAGACAGTACCTTTTATGGTTATTCGGTTCAGGTTGGATTAGCCAACGATTATATCTACTCAATTGAAGAGGATAAGAGTGGCAAATTATGGTTGGGAACGAATAAGGGCATTGTAAACCTGGATCCGGACAATTTTAATGTCTTGAATTACGGTATACAGCATGGTCTTTCAAACATGGAGTTTAATCTGAATGCAACTGCAGTCTCCGGGGATGGGGTGATGTATTTTGGCGGCATCAATGGTGTAAACTTCTTTCATCCGGATAGTTTAATCCAGATAACCTCGTCCATAAATACGGTCATTACGGGAATCAGGTATTTCAGCAGGGATAATAAGTCATACCAACCCTTCGTTCCTGAACAGTTAACGATCAGGGATCATGAGTCTGTTCAGATCTTCTTTTCCCGGCTTGATTACAGTGATCCGGAATACAAATCATTCAGGTACCGGTTATCGGATAGTAAAGGTGTTGGAAAATGGCGGAATATCGGGAAAGGAAACAGCATCATTCTTTCGGGAATGAACCATGGCACATATACTTTTGAAGTACTTGGCTCAAATATCGATGGTCAGTGGGGGGAGTATCCGGCATCTTTTGATCTGAAGGTAATAGCACCGGTGTACAGGAGAAAGATATTTATCGGCATCATATTTTTACCCATTATGCTGCTGGTCTATTTCGTTTTTGAGTATCGGACCAAAACATTGAGAAAAAGTAACAAGGCGTTGCGTGAGAAGGAGATTGCAGCCAGGGAAGTGTTGAAACAAAAAAACCTTCTCAGCCGGAGGAATAAGAGCATTGAAGATAGTCTGAAGTATGCACAAAGGATCCAGAATGCCATGTTCACAAGTGAATCAGAGATCAGGAAGATGTTCCCCAATTCCTTTATTCTTCAGAAACCAAAAGATATTGTGAGTGGAGACTTTTACTGGGCAAAAAAGTTTGGTACCAAGGTATTTCTGGCTGCTGTAGACTGTACAGGCCATGGCGTGCCTGGTGCATTTATGTCTTTGATCGGACTGGAGTTTTTCAGACAGATCATCGGGAACCAGGGTGTTGATAAACCATCCGATATCTTAAACGAGATAAACAGGAATTTTGATTTGGTGTTCGACAATATGGATGACCTGGAAATGCGCGATGGAATGGATCTCTCCTTTTGCGTGATCGATACCGAAACCAATATCCTGGAATTCTCAGGGGCATTCAATTCTCTGTATATCATCAGAAATAGTGAAATTCTTGAGATTAAAGGTGATAAAAGTGTGCTGGGACCCGATCTCGGCTACGGGAGAACAACATTTACCAATCATCAGTTTGAACTGCAGGAAGATGACATTATCTATATGTTTTCCGATGGATATGCCGACCAGTTTGGCGGACCTGAAGGAAAAAAATTCAAATACCGCAGGTTCAGGCACCTGCTGCTTTCAATATTTGAAAAACCAATGCTGGTACAACGCCAGATACTTGAAAATAGTTTCAATGAATGGACAGGGGCCGAGGAACAGGTAGATGATATCCTGGTGATTGGCGTAAGGCCTTATTCAAATTCGATTGGTTCAGGATCTTTCCAAAAGTGAGGTGATTCTGCCAACAAGGTCTTCTACCTGGAATGGTTTACTCAGATAATCATCGGCGCCTGCGGCAAGACAGTGATCTCTGTCACCCGATAATGCATTGGCAGTGATGGCGATAATGGGAATCCGGTTATCGGTTGTACTTTCAATTTCCCGCATCTTCTTTGTTGCTGTAATGCCGTCCATTACCGGCATCTGGATATCCATAAGAATGGCATCATACTTTTTGGTTCCAAACATATCAAGGGCCTCTTTTCCATTATTGGCCACATCAATGTTTTTCACCAGTCTATTCAGGCTCAATATCACTATTTTCTGATTTACGGCATTATCCTCCACAAGCAGAATGCTGGAATCGATCAGTGCCTTTTTCTTCTTTTCCCCTTCAGATTCACCTTCTGTCGAAGCCTTTTCCGATTTCCGGGTCAGATCCTTGGAATAATCCTGATAGAAAAATAAGAGATGTTTGTCATCCTGCGTCTGTATGATCGGTTTGCCTCCTGTAAGCGACAGGAGCCGGTTGGCTACCGAAAAGAGTGTTTGTTGAGCATTCGGATCTCTCTTTAAATTCAGAATCGCCCTTTCAATACCAGCCTTGTTTTCCACATCAAATTCCAGCACGAACTTAAGACCATACATGCTCTGGGTTTCATAATCCAGTAACACAATTAATTTGATGTCCTGTTCTTTAAGACCAAAATCGGTAATTCCCTTGACCAGGTTCAACATGATGGTGCGTAGCAGGCTGGGATCACCGATGATGTAGTATTCCGGTTCCTGGCTGACCACAATTTCAAAATTTATGGGGTGCCGCTTATCCGACCTGAGTATGTCTGCAATTCCACCTAACGCCTCCATAAAACTAAAGCTCAGAATACTCTGCTTAAAATCAACGATGGCCGGTGTGGCTATCTCAACCAGTTCATTTACGTCGTTGCTGAGGTCAAGTGTGGATGTTTTTAATGTATCCAGCAGCTCTTTCTGGGCAGTACTCATCCTTGAGTCATGCACCAGGTTATTTATCAGGGTGATATTACTCAGGGAAGTCCTTAGTTTATGCGAAAGTTTAGCGATAAACTCATCACGTTGCGTTATCTCCTGCTCGTAAAAATGGACCTTTTCTGTTTGAATTTTAATATTTTGTTCCTGGTTCTTCTGAATGACCATGGTGGCAATCAGTATAAGCAGGTATGTAAATACATACATTAACAGATTTAGGGTATCCAGAGGAGCTATCATCCCATTAACCGGAAAAATATTGCCAGCAACCATCATCGTGAGCAGTGCAACGGAGAACCATATTCCTCTTGAGGATGCGATGGTTACGGAAGCAATCGGATATAACATGATAAAGATCATGATCACATGGGAAGCTTCAACAGCCAGATAATAATTCAGTATAAGGGTAACTCCAATGATGGATAAACCGGCGAATCCCCCTGTCTTTTCTGCCCTGAAAGGCGGATAGATCACAAATGTTATGGCAAAAAGTATGAACGAAGATAAATTTATAATGGCCAGATAAGTAATCCCGAAAACCAGACCGGTAATGCCTGAAATAATAAGGAACAGAGCAGTAATCAGGTTAAAAATGTTCCTGTTTCTGATCCATTCAGTTTGCCGGTCCCCTTTTTCTTTTGAGATCCCGTAATTAACAAGTTGTTGAATTAATTCCATGTTGTTTATAGAGGCTTTCCTGATCTCAAATATAAGCTTTATTACACATATTTCTACTAAATGATTAACGCAGGTAAAAAAAATCTATTATCCGGAATCATTTTTACCACTTATACGTTTAATTAACCAGAGGAGTTTGATAAATTTACTGAATTATGCAGAGATCTCCATATAAATATTTTTTCAGCGGGTTACTGCTTTTGATTTTACTGGTCCCGGGTTATTCACAAGAGGCTCCGGAGGGAATGACCAGGTATTCTCCTGATTTTAAATTCAGGGAAGGTATCTATCCGGATTTTCAGTATGTAAAAAATAATAACCCCATTGCCAAGACCAGGCTTGTCACAAATGCTGACCTGTTTTCCAGGGATTTCTATGAAAGGGTAACTGAGGAGAACCGGATTGTTTACTATGATGACTATGGGGTACAGCAGGAACTGAAGACTTCCAGGATATGGGGGTATGGAAGAAACGGGGTGCTTTATATTAACCTTGGTTCAAAATTTCACAGGATCAGTTTTGTCGGGAATATCAGTCACTTTGTCGCCACTTTGACAACATACAACACCGGGTACTACGATCCCTACTACAGCCAGAATTACTATAATAACAGGTATTACCGGTCTCCCACATCCAATTATGCAACCACCGAGGTAAGACAATACCTGATCGACTTTGAAACGGGGAAGCTTATGGAGTTTGACGTGGCATCCGTTGAGATCCTGTTGATGAAAGACCCTGAACTCTATGATGAATATGTTTCACTGCGAAAAAAGAAAAAGAAACAGTATAAATTTGTTTATATTCGGAAATTCAATGAAAGAAATCCACTATATTTCCCGAAGGAATAATCGAATCTGTTAGAAGAACAATGAAATATTGTAGTGTTGATAAGAAAGCGTCAATGGCAAGGCTTGATCTCGAACATTATGATCAAGCCACTCCACTTAATTGACATACTCTAACTAAAATAATAAATTGATGAAAAAATTAATCGCCCTCCTGTTTGTAGCCCTGCCGATCGTAAATATTGCTGCACAAAGAGAATACCTTCCCACAGTAGAAGATCTCAACGTTTTTCATTCCACAAAAACTTATATTGTGCTCCAGGATAATCCCATGTCGGATTATAACTTCGAAATTACAGATGCCATTAAGAAATATTGGGATATTACGGAATATGAATTTCTTGCGTTCGATGAGTTTGAAGCGAAGACACACGATGCCACGGCATCCTTTCTTTACACGGCAACCGTCTCATTTGAAAAGGATAAATCCAGCACCAGGTATGTGTTCCTCTGTCTGTCAATTGGGGGCGATTATCCGTCCATGGATGAAATGAAGGACATTGCCAATATTCCGTTGAGTTATTACGGGGTTGATGAAGACAGGTATTCTTATAAGTTGGGAACCCTGGTAAATTTCATGCAGAAGCATGTCAGAATGATCACGGAAAATCCCGATATGATCTCCCAGAATATTTATAAAGAGTACAATGATAACATGTCTGACATTCATGATAAAACACTTTACCTGCTCGAGGATGAGATAGAACAATCCATTGGGTCAGAGGCGCGCATAAAATCGGTTTATCCCTATAAATTCAAACTGGCAACTCCGGATGAAATCAAAGAGGCGATCATGCAGGGAGATGAAGATGCTGTTTTTATTCATAAGGTAGGCCCGGAAGGTAAAAAGCTGAATGCCAGGGTATATAAAATCCTGATCGGTGCAGGAGATTCAAATTTCTACTATTTCGATTTCCACAAAATTAATAAGAAGAGACCGGATGCATTCCTTGAGGCTGACCTGAAAAAGTTATCCAGGGCAAAATAGTTAACCGGCTTTTCTATGGGTGGGGTTTGTGAAAAAGTGATATTATTGGTTGAATTGCATTCAAAAGTTTAAATTTGCCACAGATTTAAAATTTTGATCAATACGCTCCAGCTTATGGCTTCTCAAAATCCATCCATTCCTAAGGGTACCCGTGATTTTTCACCGGTTGAAATGTTGCGCCGAAACTATATTTTTGAAACCATCAGGGAGGTATTCAGAAAATTCGGGTTCCCGCAAATTGAAACACCAGCCATGGAGAACCTGTCCACCCTCACAGGCAAATATGGGGAGGAAGGAGATAAGCTATTGTTTAAGATTCTCAATTCAGGCGACTTTATGCGTGGCGTGGATCTGTCCGGGATCGGGAATTTGTCACCGGCCGGGCTCGCATCAAGGATATCGAAACGCG
The DNA here is from genome assembly GCA_040880545.1 of Bacteroidales bacterium. Lineage (GTDB taxonomy): Bacteria > Bacteroidota > Bacteroidia > Bacteroidales > M55B112. The sequence goes on from JBBDIE010000105.1 coordinate 15,499, forward strand.
GACTCCGTTACGATCTGACTGTTCCATTTGCCAGGTATGTTGTGCAGCACAGGAACGAAATTGTCTTCCCCTTTAAAAGATACCAGATTCAGCCGGTCTGGCGTGCGGATAATCCACAAAAGGGCCGATACCGCGAGTTTTACCAGTGCGATGCCGATATGATAGGGAGCAACTCATTACTTAATGAATTTGAACTGGTTCAGATCATTGACGAAGTATTTCTGAGCCTGAACCTGGCGGTGACCATTAAAATCAACAACCGGAAGATCCTGGCAGGGATATCGGAGGTGATCGGGGAGCGGGAAAAGATCGTTGATATTACAGTGGCCATCGATAAGCTGGAAAAGATCGGCGTGGCTAATGTAAAAAAAGAACTGGCTTCCAAAGGAATTTCAGATGAGTCGCTGGGGTTGCTTAACCCTGTATTTGAGATGAAGGGCGATAATGACGAAAAATTGGATTTTCTTGAAAATTATCTTTCATCCTCAGAAACCGGATTGGCAGGTATTCAGGAGATCCGTGATCTTTTTGGCTACCTGTCGGAAAATCCGGTATCTACTGCTCCTGAACTTGACATTACCCTGGCACGGGGTCTCAATTATTACACTGGTGCAATTATCGAAGTAAAATCAAACGAAGTGGAAATTGGAAGTATCTGTGGAGGTGGCCGTTACGATGATCTCACCGGTATATTTGGAATGCCCGGGGTATCCGGTGTAGGGATCAGCTTCGGTGCCGACAGAATCTATGATGTGATTATGCAGCTTAAACGTTTTCCCGGTTCGACTACAATAAAAACCCAACTTCTGTTTGTCAATTTTGGTGAAAAAGAGGTCTCCTATATACTGCCAATTCTTGCTAAACTGCGAAACAGCGGAATTACAGTTGAAATCTATCCCGAACGGGCCAAAATGAAAAAGCAGATGAACTTCGCCGACCAATCGGGCATTCCCTATGTGGCCCTTATCGGTGAAGAGGAGATCAGGGCAGGAAAGGTTACGCTAAAAAATATGGAGACGGGCGATCAACAGATGCACTCTCTGGAGGAATTATTCTCGATTCTGCAGCCATAACTGTCAAATAACATTTCACTTCTCAGCCTTTTTTCCGTAATTCACTCCCGTATTAAACGAATGTATTATTATGACAAAAATTCATAGGATCAGCTCCGATGTAATTGACTGGAAGATCATCAGTGAATTACTGGACGGGAATAAAAAACTGGAGCTGTCGCGTGAAAGTATTTCTAAAGTGGTTAAGTGCAGGAAATATCTTGATCAGCGGATGACCTTACACAAGGAAAAACTATACGGGATAAATACAGGATTTGGCTCCTTGTATGACAAGGTAATCTCTGAGGAAGATCTGGGAAAACTGCAAAGAAACCTGGTGATGTCGCATGCCTGCGGGGTGGGAGAGAAGATCCCGGCAGAAATAACAAAACTAATGCTCTTTCTGAAACTGCAATCACTTTCCTACGGAAACTCGGGGGTTCAGCTGGCCACGGTACAACGACTGATTGATTTTTACAACCATGATATTATACCAGTGGTTTATCAATATGGATCATTGGGGGCATCAGGGGACCTGGCTCCGCTTGCGCATCTCAGTCTGCCGCTTATTGGTATGGGAGAAGTGTATTTGAACGGGAAGATTGTCACTGCAGAAAAGATGTTAAAGAAATTCGGGTGGGACCCCATCGAACTGCAATCCAAGGAGGGCCTTGCGCTGCTGAATGGCACCCAGTTCATGAGTGCCTATGGCGTACATCTATGCCTGCGGGTATTCAAACTCTCCAGGCTTGCTGACATCATCGGGGCATTGTCGCTGGATGCTTTTGACGGAAGGATCGAGCCATTTCATGAATTGATCCAGCAGATCAGGCCGCACCAGGGGCAGATAAATACTGCTGCCCGTGTCCGGGACTTACTGGCGGGTAGCGAGCTCATAAACCGTCCGAAGGAGCATATCCAGGACCCCTATTCCTTCAGATGCATACCCCAGGTGCATGGGGCCTCAAAGGATGCGATCAATTATGTTGCCTATGTTTTTCAGAATGAGATCAATTCCGTCACTGATAATCCAACTATATTCCCGGATGATGATCTGATTATTTCGGCGGGAAATTTCCACGGACAACCACTGGCACTGGCATTCGATAATCTGGCCATCGCACTTTCAGAACTGGGGAATATTTCCGAAAGGAGGACCTACCAGCTCCTTTCAGGAACCAGGTCACTTCCGCACTTTCTTGTTGCCAGTCCAGGCCTGAATTCAGGATTCATGATACCCCAGTATAGCGCAGCCTCCATGGTGAGCCACAATAAGCAGTTGTGCACTCCCTCCTCGGTGGACTCCATTGAATCATCACAGGGACAGGAGGATCATGTAAGTATGGGGGCAAATGCAGCCGTGAAAGCTTACAAGGTGATGGAAAACCTGGAACGTATACTGGCCATTGAATTGTACAATGCCGCCCAGGCGCTGGACTTCAGACGGCCGGTAAAAACTTCACCATACCTTGAAAGGATCGTGTCTCAATACCGAAAAAAAGTGGCATTCATTGATGAAGACAAAGTCATGTATGAGGATATCAACAAATCTGTGCAGTTTCTCAGAGAGATTGATCTGGGGCCGGAATTATCAGACAGATTATTATAATATCACCTAATGAAAATCGTGGTACGGGCCTCTGCCCCCTTTGCCTCCGCCTCCTCCACCTGAGCGGAACTTTCTTAATATATACATTTTAAATTCCCTTTCAAGTGCATACATTCGCATGGTCTTCTTTTTTCCGATGACTTCCACAAATGTGTTATGATATTGCATCGTTAGCGCATTCCGTTTTTTCTGCAGATCCAGGAATTTGTTAATAGTTTCATCAATCTCCTCCTTCGACATGGCCTTATAATTGCATTCATAATAGTTGAGCAAACTTCGCTCATCCTCATTGATCTTCATGGACCTGTTGTGCAGGTCCTCATATACGGGCCAGAAAAGATCAGATTCAGTTTTTGAAAGCTCCAGTTTTTCGTTGAAAAAACTAATCTTCTCCTCTTTATATTTTGCCATTTTGTCATAAGGTTGGGCAATTACGGTGGTACCTGCAATGCCCATTATCAATGCAATGATCAGGATTCGGGTAGTTTTTGATTCTTTTTTCATTAGGTCTGTTTTTATTCCGATCCAAGTAAATGTATGAGGTCAACTTCGTTACTCGACAGGTAGAATATGGCTTCTTCCTCCCATTCTGTAAAATCAGGTACTTCATCCCCTGTGTACGACTCAATAAGCACCGATTCATCCTGCATAATACCCATCAAATCCAGTGTAGCAAGGTCGTATGCACCATTTTCCTCCAATCCGACACCAGCCATAGTTTGCAGCAATATATAAATTATCAGCGCAACACCCGAGATGGATGCTGCCAGAGCAAAATAGGGGCGAAGGTATATTTTTTTCCCTTGGCCGGTAGATTCCCGTTCCTTTTCTTCAGGCTCTTCCATGATCCTTGCCATCACTTTTCCATGTAACTCATCGAAATACCTGTCGGGTACTTTGAATGGATTTTCGGATGCAGACGGCATTGAAGTTTTGATATTTTTATTTGAAGCCATAATTTACCTCCCTGTCACTAAGACTGTTAAAATAATAAAAGGTTTATTCATTCAATATATACTTTTCCAGTTTTTTCACTGCAAGATGATAGGATGCTTTCAGGGCCCCCACTGATGTTTTAAGTACATCGGCCATCTCCAGGTACTTCATATCCTCATAATACTTCAGGTTGAAAACGATTCGCTGTTTTTCAGGCAGCAGGAGAATCGCTTTCTGTAGTTTCAATTGGGCCTCATCACCATCAAAATAAGGATCTGTAATCAGATTGTCGGTCAGCCAGGCCTCGTACTCATGGCCCTCCGATCCTGAAAAATGTTTTTTCCTTTCCTTGATCAGGCTCAGGGACTCGTTGGTGGCAATTCTGAAGAGCCAGGTGTATAACCCCGATTCCGCCCTGAAATTATCCAGGTTTCGCCATACTTTAACAAGGGTGTTCTGCACTGCGTCGTCCGCATCTTCATGATTGATCATTATCCGTCGGCAATGCCAGTATAATCGCTCCTTGTATTTACTGACAAGAAGGTTAAAGGCGGACTCGCGTTGTTCCGGATCCTTGAACCGATCTATAATTTCCCTGTCAGCGTTTGCGGGCATCTTCTCTTTTTCTTAGTGTTAGAACGTTGAAACAGTGAATGGTTTAATTGGTCATTTCAATTCCACCAGTTCCGTCAATCCTGATCTGATTTGGAAGTCACGAACCTGGGTGAAGTTGGTAGCCATCAGGTCGGCCTGCCGGAAAACGATCCTGTAAAGCCCCGGCTGCAGGTATATATCCTGCCTGCTTACATTTGAGCGGATATTTTTAACCCACTGCTGTTCCCCTTCGGCGGTAATTTTGAAAAGTGCACCGTAACCGTGATTTTTCGATGAGATCCGTGCCATACCCGGCTCAGGGATCTCCACTGATGTGGTGTAGCTTTGCCTGATTTCAACTTCACGCAGGTAGATCAATGGAAAAACAGGGATCTCCAGGTCGTATTTTCCAACCATGTATTTTTCACTGTGCCCCATCTGATGAATATTGATAGTCCAAGGATCACCGGCCTTTTTGACCAGTATTTTCTCTTTATTATAAACATTCCCCATAGATTTTATAAGCAGGTAACCCTGCGGGGCATCTATACCGATGTGGTTGTGCTTCGCTTCCACCAGGGTAACCGAGTCGAGGGAAGTCGGTGGAATGGTATGTGCAATAATATTATAGGTATTTAATTGATCCAGTAACAGTGTGTCCGGATTGCCTTTGCTGTTCAGCGTGTGAATTATGTTGTATCTCACTTTTCCGGAAAATTGATCGTAAAACTGGATGGCCACATTTGTTTCCGTTGGCATACCATCCGAATCTATGAGGTTCACCTGGGAACTTGTTGTGTTTAATGCATGCATGATCACCACTTTCATCACTTCGCGGAACTGTTCCTTATTCGGGGCATCGTAATAATATCCGATACAGCCGAAAGTTTCCCTGAAATTAGGGTCATTCCCTATCCCTATAATAAATGGACGGAGCGCTATGTCCTTTTTCTGCAGCTCAAGTGATGCTTCACACGGATCACCGTCACAGGCTTCCACACCGTCGGTGATCAGGATGATAATGTTTCTGCAGGAGGAGGATTCCGGGAAGTCTGCAGCCGAAAGTTCAAGTGAATGGGCGATGGGAGTGGTCCCTTTGGGTGAAAGGACGTTTAGCTTTTCTCTGATCCTGGATGCATTGTTCGGAGCGAAAGGTACTTCAAGTTTCGTGTCACTGCAATTCTGGGGTGGTACTGGACTCTGGTGTCCATATACCCGAAGAGCTATCTCTATCTTTCCAAGGGTCTCCAGGCTGTCTACCATTTCCGTCAGTATCCTCCTTGCAATGTTGATCTTGGTCTCTCCTCCCCAGAGCCCGGACATGCTGTAGGATGCGTCAAAAATAAAAAGTATCCTGGAACTGGGTTCATCCCCTGTCCCTGATCCCTGGGCAAACTGAATTGCAGGCGTAAAAAGGACCAGTATAAGTGCAAATACCAACTTTTTAAAACGTCCCATTATCTTCATAACGCATTAACAATGAATGCCATGTTGCAAGTTACAAAATTAGCAGACAAAAATTGTTGTCTGATTTTGAATTTGAAAATAAAGCGGGGGTGGTATAACTAATTTAAAGTTATACAGGCAGGGCCGGCCCATGAACCGGCCCCGGGGTTTTCCTTCCGTAAATTATTTTTTAAGATAGTCCAAAACCTGGGTGTATACATTCTCTCCGTTGAATCCAAGTTTTTCATCCAGAACCTTGTAGGGAGCGGAATAACCAAAGCTTTCAAGTCCGAATACCCTTCCTGCCGGGCCCACAACCCCCTGCAGCGTTACCGGTAACCCGGCAGTCATGCCGAAAATGGGTAGCGAGGTTGGGATTACGCTCTCCCTGTATGCTTCATCCTGGTTACGGAACCTGCCTTCTGATATCACTGAAACTACCCGCACTTTCAGGTTTTCTCTCTCTTCCAGAATTTTTGAACCTTCGATCAGGGTGGATACTTCCGATCCGGATGCCACCAATGTGATATCAGGTATCTCCTTGCAATCCTTCACGATATAAGCACCTTTTTCAGCATTCAGGGCATCACTGTACCGGTCCGAACCAGGCAGAGCAGGTATATCAGCGATACCCTGTCTGGAGAGGATCAGTGCCGTAGGGGTATTCCGGTTTTCAAGCGCCATTTTCCAGGCAACAACCGATTCTGTTCCGTCGGCTGGTCGCAAAACCAGCATGGAATTGTCGCCCGAGTGGTTCTTCAGGTGCTCCATGAGCCTGATTTGCGCCTCCTGTTCCACCGGCTGGTGGGTCGGTCCATCTTCACCCACCCTGAATGCATCGTGTGTCCATATATAGATCACCGGAAGTTCCATTAATGCAGCCAGCCTTACTGCCGGTTTCATGAAATCACTGAATACAAAGAATGTTCCCACCACAGGGATCACACCTCCGTGCAGTGCCATGCCATTTGCAATGGCTGCCATAGTTAATTCACTTACCCCTGCCTGCAGGAAGGATCCGGCGAAATTATTTTTTGTAAATGACGTGGTTTTATTCAGAAAACTGTCGGTCTTGTCACTATTTGACAGGTCGGCTGAAGCAACGATCAGATTCTCCACCTTGTCGTGTAATGCACCGAGTACGGTCCCGGCGGATGCCCTGGTGGCAAGATTTTCCTTCAGTGGTATGGTTGAAAAATCAATCCCGGGAATCTCCCCGGTCAGGAATTTTTTCAGTTTTGCAGCAAGGTCCGGATTTTCTTTTTCCCATGCAGCCTGTAGTTTTTTCTTCTCCGCAACCAGGGCGCGCTTTTCCCTGAGGATCTCTTCATACCGGCTCTTTACCTCCGGGAAGATCACAAACGGATTTTCCGGGTCACCTCCCAGGTTGACAATGGTTTTTTCATAGGACCCACCGGCTGCCGAAATGGGCATGCCGTGCATGGAAGTCTGTCTTTCGAATCCGCTGCCATCTTCTTTTACAGCACCCTTACCCATAATGGTTTTTCCGATGATGATCACCGGTTTCTCTTGCTCCCCGATCGCTTCTTGCAGCGCTGTTTCAATCTGCACTGAATCATTGCCGTCAATGGAGAATACACGCCATCCCCAGGCATCGTATTTTTTAGCAGTATCCTCCGACGTAACTGCATCGGTAGGAGACGACAACTGGATATCGTTTGAGTCATAGAACATGATCAGGTTGTTCAGTCCCAGGTATCCTGCCACCCGGCCTGCACCCTGGGAGATTTCCTCCTGGACCCCGCCATCGGAAATGAATGCAAAAGTTTTATGCGCCATCCACTCACCGAAGCGCTCAACCAGAAAACGTTCAGCAATGGCCGCACCAACAGCATTTGTATGGCCCTGGCCCAGCGGCCCCGAAGTATTTTCAACGCCCCGGGCTGTGTCGACTTCAGGGTGACCCGGCGTGGGACTTCCCCATTGGCGGAAACCGGCCAGATCTTCCATGCTGTAAACACCGGTTAAGGCGAGTACCGAATAAAGCATGGGTGACATGTGCCCCGGATCCAGGAAAAACCTGTCCCTGAACGGCCATTGCATGTCGTCCGGATCGAAAGTGAGGAACCTGGCATATAATATCTCAATAAAATCTGCTCCACCCATGGCACCGCCCGGATGGCCCGACTTAGCCTTCTCTACCATGGCTGCTGATAAGATCCTGATATTGTCTGCTGCTTTTGTGTGCGTTTCTGTTATCATCTATTATTCTTTTTAATGGCTTATTCTAAACGACCGTAAAAGTAACGATTATTCATTAAAAACGGAACGGTTTAACTGTGGCTGTTTATGATGTGGGTTTGGTGTGTTA
>JBBDIE010000106.1:0-3657 GCA_040880545.1 Bacteroidales bacterium
CTTTAATATATAAAGAATTGTACCATGAGCGAAAAGATACTGAAAGCGTTAATGCAGCTTTTTGCTATCATTGCAAGGCCCGAAAGTTCTGTGGATGACCGCAGGGCCATTGTCGAATCTTTTCTCACAAAGCAGCTGAACAAGGAACTTGCTGATGAATTCCTGGGTGAGTATGACAGGTTTGTTCAGAAATTTGCTGAAGAAGATGAGAAAAAATCGCAGCAGGCAAGCAGGGTCCTCTCGAGAAGGTCTGTCAGAGTACTCAAAATATGTACAAACATAAACGAAGAACTGACACAGCAGCAGAAAGTGGTTTTCCTGATCCAGTTATTGGAGTTTATCAAGTCGGATGCCGAGGTAGACACCGGTCAGGAGATGGAATTTGTGACAACAGTTTCGGAAACCTTCAATATCAGTAGTGAGGAGTATAATGCCATCAGGGAATTTGTGCTGAATGACAAAAAGATAGATGCATCACCCCACTACCTGTTTATTGACAATACCGAAAAAGGAAGAGCCCTTCCCCAGGGAGCGAAACATATTCAGCGTAAAAACCTTGCAGGACAGGTAAGGGTTCTCCATAATATTTCAACCAATTTATATTTTGTAAAATATATTGGGCATGCTGAAATGTACATTAATGGACAGTTACTGGAACAGTTCAAGACCTATCCCCTGAATACAGGCGCCTCGATCAGGAACCAACAGATTGTCCCTATTTATTACAGCGATATTGTCAGCTCCTTCGTGGAAGACCGGGTGAAGTCAAAAATTGTATTTCAGGCCAATAATATAGGTTTCAAATTTCCTAATGGAGCCATCGGATTGCACGACATAAGCTTTACCGAGACCTCAGGCAGGCTCGTGGGTATCATGGGGGCCAGCGGTGCTGGTAAATCTACATTGTTGAATGTGCTCAATGGGGGCAACCAGCCAACCAGTGGACAGGTTCTGATCAATGGTATAGACATACACAGCGGAGAACCGGCCGTGGAAGGGATCATCGGTTTTGTTTCTCAGGACGATCTCCTGATTGAGGAACTTACTGTTTACCAGAACCTCTATTACAATGCAAAGCTCTGCTTTGACAATTATTCAGAAGAACAGCTTGAAAGCACGGTCAACGGGGTTCTGAGGAACCTTGGATTGTTCGAGATTCGCGACATACAGGTTGGATCTCCCCTGAACAAGAAGATCAGCGGCGGACAGCGAAAAAGGCTGAACATTGCGCTGGAACTGATCCGTGAACCCGGGGTCCTCTTTCTTGATGAACCCACTTCGGGACTTTCCAGCAGGGACAGTGAAAATATCCTGGACCTGCTCAAGGAACTGTCCCTGAAAGGAAAACTGGTATTTGTTGTTATTCATCAGCCATCATCCGACATTTTTAAGATGTTCGACAGGTTACTGATCCTCGATACGGGTGGATACCTGATCTATAATGGAAATCCCATTGATTCCATACAGTATTTTAAAACCAGGGTTCAGCATGCCGACTGGAATGAAAGTGAATGTCATGAATGCGGGAACGTAAACCCGGAACAGGTATTTAACATTGTGGAAACCAGTGTGCTGGATGAATTTGGAAAGCTAACACATACCCGGCGCATTTCACCACAACAATGGAGCAAACATTTCCGGGAAGAATATAAAGAGTCGAAACAACCGGTTGCCACCTGGGAGGACCTTCCGGAAATTTCTTTTAAAACGCCATCCCGGTTTCGTCAGTTCAAGGTTTTTCTCAAACGCGATATACTGAAAAAAATCAGCGACACACAATACCTGGTGATCAATTTTCTTGAAGCGCCACTGCTTGCTTTTCTGCTTGCTTTTATCGTGAAATACTACAGTGTGAGTGTAACCAACAGGTATGACTATACGATTGCAGACAACAGTAACCTTCCGGTGTATATCTTCATGTCGGTAATTGTTGCCATTTTCATGGGATTATCGGTAAGTGCAGAAGAGATCATCAAGGACAGGAAAATCCTGAAACGGGAAGCATTCCTGAATCTAAGCTGGTCGGGGTACCTCCTCTCGAAAGTAGCGGTACAGCTTTTGCTATCTTCCATTCAGGCTGCCACATTTGTCCTTATCGGGAATTCCATTATGGAAATCAGGGGAATGTACTTTGAATACTGGCTTGTCCTGTTCTCATCCTGGGCGGCGGCCAATGTAATGGGACTATTAATTTCCGACAGCTTTAAAACCGTTGTAACAATCTATATACTGATCCCATTCCTGGTGATCCCCCAGATCATTTTAAGTGGTATAATTGTCAAATTCGAAAATCTGAACCCGAAGATCTCTTCTCCCGACCGGATCCCCGTGTACGGTGAGATAATAACAGCACGATGGGCCTATGAGGCGCTTGCCACCTACCAGTTTATGGAGAACAAATACCAATCTCATTTTTACATGGCAGAGAAAAAGAAAAGTGTAGCCGGCTTCAAATCAAATTACCTGCTAAAAAATATCCAGAATAAATTAAATGTGGTCATGGAAAATTATTCATCGGACGAGGTGGATCATGAGCTGATAGAAGGACACCTGGCACTGATCAGGAATGAACTGGAGAAGGAGTACGACGACAGGATGGTATTCAGGACCTACTGTGAAGAAGCTCCTGGCTATAAAATGAAAAATATTGAAAGCCTTGTGCCTGGAAAACTAAACGATTCCATGCTTCAATATACGGATGAATATATTAAAGCCTTGTTGGTTGCATACACGGATATATACAGGATTGCATTCAGGGAGAGCAATGACATTAAACAAAACTTTGATCTGAATAAGCTCCAGGAGTTGAAAAGGAAACACCATAATTCAAGCCTGGAAGAGTTTGTAACCAATAAGAATGAATTTGAAAAAATAGTTGAATACGAGGGGAAGCTTATCCAAAAAACGGATCCCATCTACCAGGATCCAAGATCAAAAATTATCAAAGCCCATTTTTACGCTCCAAGGAAAATGTTATTCGGAAAGTTTGTGCCGACAATCTGGATCAATGTGATGGTCATCTGGATCATGACCATCGGATTATACCTGTTGCTTTATTACAGGGTACTGAAAAGAACGCTGGATTTCTTTGAGAATTTCTCCTGGAAAAAATAGGTATTTCAAAGAAAAGACAGAAAATATCTTATTTATAAAATATTGGCTGTCAATATAGTAGCGTGGCTGGATCATCGTGTTCGGGATCATCGTAAGAGCTTTTTTTTAACCACAGAGGAAGTCTGAACCGGGATGCGTCAGATGGGGCCGGTATTCATTGTATGAGCCTGGGATGCGTCAGATGGGGTCGGTATTCATTGTATGAGACTTTTTTTTAACCACAGAGGACACAGAGAGCAAGCTTGCACAGAGTTTAGGGCAGCGTTTTTTTGAAGGATTTTCAGACGTGCTAAAACGGGGGAGTTAGAGCAAGCTCTTGAGTGGTTGGATACAGGAATAGTTTTAAACTCCCAAAACTCTGTGGTAAAAAAAGGTCATAAACGAAGAATACATGTCTACTCTGAATATCGAGTCAAAGCGACAGAACCACGAAATATCGTCGAATTTCCAGAATTTAAAACGAAGCGTCTCCCCTCTCCGTGTTATAGACCTCACCCCCCCGGCCCCCCTCTCCACGTGTTAATGTCATTTGACATTGCAAGG
>JBBDIE010000107.1:0-8889 GCA_040880545.1 Bacteroidales bacterium
CAGAGATCCAGAATGATTCACCCGGCGCAAGCAGGGTGTCTTTACCCGGAAGATACGTCTTCAGGTAATCACCGATCATGATAAATTCGGAACTTCCCGGCAAATAGGGATCATTCCATGGAGAAATGGCTCCAAACTCAAAGTCGACAAGATTCAATGTCGTGGCACCCATATTGGTAAACTCAATATAGTTAAACCGCGCCTCCGAAATCTTTGCTTCAGTGATCACCAATGTCTTAATGGTATCCTGCGCGTGCAGTATTCCACTAATCATTAGCAAACTAACAAGAAGTAATTTTAGTCTCATAGTAGTTTAGTTTAAATTTATAAATTGGTTAATTAAAAATTTATTTGTAGCGTCCAATATAAGAAAAATATTCTATGAGTATCAAAAGAAAGCGTTAAAAGTACGCTTTTGGTGTAATTATTTATACTGTTTATAAAATAGCCCTTTATATTCTTTATTCATACATGTTTACTGAATGGTCAAAAAACTAAAAAACGGTCCGATGCTTGGAATCTTGACCCAACCCAACCGGTCATCTGAAAATATCGCTCCTCTACTGTGCCATTTTCACCGCCATGGTGGTAGTATAATATTTCGCGATCATCTGGTCGATCTCCCATGGAGGGACTTCCCCGTTTTCCATATATTCCAAAAACTTTTCCGTTACCCTGGCAAAGTGTGCCTCGTGTCCTTCCCTGAATTTGTTGGGTATATTGATCTTCCATGTTCCCGCATCCACCTTTTCAATGGCCATACCAGGATATTTTTCATTCAGAACTTCGTTCAGGTACAATTGCAGATTTACTTCAATCAACTCCTTGTCGGCATTTTCCGATGCCCTGATATACAGTTCGGGACGATAATTCTCAGCTGCGCCCTGTTTAATGATCAGATCGCTCAGGCTGCCCCTCATTATCGAATAATGCGTGTCTCCTGTCCCTTCCGGAGCCTCAAAGGCCCATTCCACAGAAACATGCGCGTGGATATCTTTTACCCTGAAATCCACCGAACTGTTGGCCATGGCGCGTAATGTACCGGAGGTAATATAATCAGTCAGGAATTCCGGAAATACTTCAGATCCTGTAACCCGTCCGAATTGTTCAGGGCTAAGGTCTGTGGTCCAGCGTTTGGAAGAGACAATTTGTATCTGCTCTTCCCGGTTGCGGATCCCGTCGGGTACCGCTTCCCACAGAACCAGGTCCACAAGGTGTGTGCCCACATCAGCAATGGCCTCCCCCTCCTGGCTCACATCAAAAAACCAGGCCGGTCGCAGTAACGGTGCACCCGATACATATTTAAAAAAGTGATGTACAGACTCCTTGGTTATGGCCGGTTCTACTACAGTTCCATGAACCAATTCACCGAATATATGCTCCTCCTCCGAAATAGTCTTCTGAAGGATCGTCGTGATCTCAAACCGCTCTGTCATAATATCATACAACAGAAGCCTCTGCTCTTCAGCATGCTCAAATGCTCCGGTTAATCGCTCAAAACCTGCAGGGTCAATGGCCATTGGTTTATCCGAATATACGTGTAATCCGGCATCGATACAAGCCTCAATGTAGCCGGTTTTATCCCGGTTGTTTCCCGCCAGTACCACCAAATTGCCCGGCTGTTCTTCCACCATCTTCTCCAGGAAATTATCGCCCTTGTATGTAACCACGTTCCAGGCTGTGGGTGATTCTTCCCTGGTATTGTATGACTCCACCCTGGCCAGGAAATCCGAAAGCTCCATGCCATCGGGAGCATAGACATACACGGTGCTGTCAACCTCCGGGTACATCACCTTCAAAACCAGGGATGCATGAAAATGGCCCGGATCAAGGACCATCAACCTGATCTTCCCGTTGTCATTTATTGCCTGCTGATTTTTTGCTCCGCATCCTGTCACCAGGAAGATGATTATTACTATGGTTAAAATGCTGAATATTTTTCTGTGAACCATCATGTTATTATTAATATGCAGTAGGTTACCTGAATAGTGAATCCTTCATACGGCCTTCCTCGCTTCAGGGTGTTGCTCCCCATATCCGCTAAGCTGTGCCGGGAATCCTCATGATGAGAGGGTGCCCCGGTGCTTCCCCGGTTACGATAGAGGCTGCATTACACGTTTTCCCTGTTAACCAAGATCAACATAATCAAGTCCGTAGGGTGCCCGGTTCGGTCTGCTCAACATGGTGTTGGCCGTATCATTATTTGTAAATACCTCTTTCACTGGATCAAATAACAGCCGTCCGGGAACTTTCATGGCAATATGGCTGATAAGACAGGTTGAACATGCCCGGTGCCCCTGTTCAACGGGAGATATGGGCTCTTCCCTGGTTTTGATACAATCGAGCCAGTTCCCATGCTGGTCATCACTTCTGTAAAGGTTGATCTCATTGGATTTGATCCCGGAATTGAGAATTGCGGGGTCGCTGGCGTCCAGGGCTTTGCTGCTTTCGGCGGCCGCAACCGGATCGCTGGCCGTGGCCTGGTAATTTCCACGTGAAACGAAGATCCACCCTTCACTTCCCTCATACCTGATCCCGTTGGTATACCCGCCGCTGATCAGCATCTCTATCCCGTTCTCATACATCGCCTTCACCATAAAATCGCCATGTACATCCCACATTCCTGAACGGGGAAATTGTGCTACCGCCTCGATCTCAAGAGGATTCGTGAATTCCGTATCGATCCCCCAGTTTGCAGAATCTATATGGTGCTGTCCCCAGCCTGTGATCATCCCCGCTCCGAACTGCTCGCATCTCAGCCATCCAGGCCGGCCGTAACCATCTTGCGGATGAACCCTGGTCTCCGTGTAATATACTTCCGGGGTTGAACCCAGCCACATATCGTAGTTCAGATTGGCAGGTACCGGCATGGGTGATGTCCCGGGACCCGACGGATCTCCCGGCAAACCGATTTTCACAGTATGTACTTTCCCTATCCTGCCGTTTCGAACCAACTCGGCCGCAATTCGAAACTGCGGTGAGGAGCGTTGCTGTGTGCCCATCTGCAGAATAATCCCCTTTTTCCTGGCAATGTCGCTCAGTATCCTCCCCTCCTTCACCGTAAGTGAAGTGGGCTTCTGCAGGTAAATATCCTTTCCGGCAAGTGCAGCCTCAACTGCAGGCTGTGAATGCCAATGATCCGGGGTACTGATTATCACCGCATCCAGATCCCTGCGTTGAAGCATCTCTTTGTAATCCTCATAGATACGCGTATCCATGTATTTCTTCTTACCCGTTTTCTCAGCATAATATCCATCAACAAAAAGCTTACCATCATCGGCCCTTTTCGAATCTACATCACACACCGCGATGATCCGGGAACTGTCGTACCGCATCGTATCAGGCATATCATGTGATCTGGCTATCCTTCCAAAACCGATCTGGCCGATCTGGATCTTGTTGCTGGGTGCGGATCTTCCGAATACGGTGGAAGGTACAATGGTGGGTACGGCAATGGCTCCCATTCCCGCTGCAGTTGTTCTGATGAATTTACGTCTTTCCATAATAATATATTTTTATGAATTCCTTCTCCAACGTTTTGTCGTATCCGGATTAGCCCGCTCCTAATGAAGTATCCAAATAATGCCGCCTTTTAGATGATTTCTGAAATTTTCGTCCTTGTAATACTCAATTTTGTGTCCCAGCGCCGTATAAAAAACACGGCTCCCTTCAAATGTGTGGTACCAGGCCAGCGGAAACAGATCACCGAAAACCTCCCCCGGGTACTCCGCCTTTTCGTTGTCCTTCACTGTGTTTAGATCTGCTGCCAGAAGTACATGAATGGCCGGATTCAGGTGGTTGGAATAATAGACCTCATCTTCCCATTTCCATACATCCGGCAAATGTACCGTAGACAAATGCGTACCATCAATCACCCTGATGTCGAATGACTGGAGTTTGGGGTGGCGAACAAACTTTCCCCCCACCAATTGCCGGTACCAGACCCAGTCTCGTTCCGAAGCATTGGCCGAATGGATCGCCATGAACCCCTTTCCCGACCTGATGTATGCCTGGAAATTCTCCCGTTGTCTGTCGTTCAGGAATGCTTCGTTGTTTGAATTTGAAAAGATGATCGCATCAAAGTCTGTTAATTTCTTCTGCTCGAAAATAGCGGGATCATCCGTCTCTTTGGTACGGATATCCATGGACGCACAAATTTCCTCCAGTGCCTCAACACTTGCAGCAATATTATCGTGTACATATCCCTCCCCGTTCCGGGTATAGATCAGTATCGATTTGCCCTTGAATACTCCGTCTTGCCCGTTCATTCCGGTAAAAATTAATATTAGAATGGCCGTAATAATATTTTTCATGTTGCAACTTTTATTTAAGAATCTAATGGTTCTCAATGATGAACCGGAAGCACCCCGGTAGTCTCTTTTCCTGCCACCGGCGGATGTGCAAATCCGTTCCAGTGCCTCTGTGCCTCATCGGCCGACATGGTGCCATCAAAAACTACCAACCTGTATGCTAAATATTTATCCACACCTGGTTCAATGATCCAGTCGTTGTGCCTGATGGGGCAGAATTCAAAAAACATTTCACCCTGATGTACATTATCGGGCCATACCCGCATCGGTTCCGGGTGTTCCCTGTTCCGGGGATGGCTCATGAACAAAATTCCGGAACGCCCCTGGCCGGCCGATGATTCTCCTTCCACAATGCACCATCTGGCCCGACTTCCATCTGCAGTACTGCGGTCATCCCCTTCGGATGTGAGTACCGTGCAACTTTCAGCTTTCCACTTCTCCGTGGCCCTGAATCCAAGCCCCCCTCCGTACCGGTAGGCGTCAAACAGTATCGTATCCTGAAGAACGTTTCTGAGTGTGGTGTTAAGATCCAGGATATAACGATCGCCGCTTACCAATGAACCACGGTAAGTAATTTCCCAGAATTCGTCCATGGTCACCCTTTCGCCGCCTTCATGACCAAAGTCAACATGCTCCTGCAGCACTGTAAAGGAGCCGTATACCGGCCCTTCAGACATGGTCAGCAAAGCTTTCGACCTAACTGTTCCCTCCCCCTTCGCCAGGTTCCAGTAGTCTATCTCACGACCCTGGATATGCGTCTTTGTCCAGGGGTTCCATATCCCGTAATGGTGGTAATGGTCGGGAGGTTGTATCCTGGTAAGTATCTCTCCACCAGGCGACCAGATAGGATGAATATAACCGGATCTCCTGTAAATCTCATCCACGCCCTCCGGTGGCATCATCTCCGATTTCCGGTAATTGAGAATGGGGCGGTCCGATTCAGTGACCATTACCTCATCTTCCGTTTGTGTGATATTTACTGTGTGAGGAGATGAACCCCGCTTTTTGGTTGTCTTTTCCAGGTAGTAAGTTCTCGTTTCACCCACATTGAGTTCTCCGGTAACCGTGAACCAGATCACCGTTCCGGGATGGTTCATGTCATACTGAAATGGAAGCTGTACCTGGCCGTCCGGTGTATCTTCATAGAGGACCATATACTCGGGGATTTCTGAAAACAAATACTGAAGATCAAGATTCACCGGGCAATCCAGGTAAGCGTAGTCCCCCGGGGTCACGGTGAATACAACCTTTTCTCTTTCGGTACAGGCAATCAAAAAGAAGAGAAACGGGATAATGATAAATAATTTTTTCACACCGAATTTTTTATGGTTTCAATAAATGCCTCAATATTTTCAGTGGCCACATCAGGCGGCATCCCTCCTCCGCACGACCAGATGATCCTGCTTTTGTCGGTTACCTCATTGACCATTTTAACAGTTTCTTCCCGCACCTCATCTGCCGACTTTGCCGCGAGCACATCTCGTGGGGGCAAGTTACCCAGCAGGGCCACCCCTTCGCCGGCCAGCTGCCTGATCTGGTTGATGCTGTGTTCAAAACTGAAATTGTACAGGTTTACGCCCATCTCACCAATGAACGGGGTACTCACAAGTCCATTGGCATCGTTGTGGAAGAATCTGATTTTGGCATCGATGGAGGTGAATATTTCAGTGATATAAGGTACTGCGAAAGATTTTACCTCCTCTTCCCCGATAAAACCAACAATATCATCAAGGAGTAAAATCCCTTCAATGGTGGGAAACTTTTCATGCTGATGCCGGATCCATCCGGAAGTAAAATCGGTGATGATGCGCAACAGGTTGTGTATCTCGTCGGGCTGAAGCATCATAGCAAGCATGAGTTCCGATGTGCCCATCAGGAAGGAGGCAATGTTGAGCGGCCCCCGTGCAATGGCAAATTTTATTTCATGGCCCATCCCGTTGATCTCCGGCTGCAGTGCTTCAAGTCGCTGGATCATCAACGGTAACAGACCGTCGGTCGCCGGATTGGGTATACGGAGTTCCACGATCTGGGAAGCATCCCTGATGATCCTGTCTGCATGCGGCATCTGGTTCTCCTTCCAGATACACTTCGCTCCAAATGCCGATGGCTCGGTACACATCCCGTATTCCGACCAGAATCCCGGTAGGAAAATGGTACCGGGAAAAGTGTCGATTACCTTCCTGTTGGCCTCCATCCAGACACGCTCCGATCCGTAATAATTTAAATGGGAAGTTCCGTACCATCCCGGGATCCACGGACTGTCTATGATAAATCCGGTGACAGGATCCCCTGTATAATTACCCTGTACAATTTGGAGCAGCGTGTTCCATTGATCATTGGTCATAATTCAGGGAGGTATTTGTGGTGCTGAAAAATAATGAAAATTGACGGTTTGTCCAAACACAGCCACAATTAACCGGCATCCAGGATCATGCTAGCAGCTTCCGGAATCACTAAAGCACAGAACTGTCCCGGTGGAATTGATTTTTCGTACCGCTGGATTGGGAAACATACCAGATCAGCAAAAATATCAGGACCCCGGTTCACTCCCGTTCATAAGCCTTCAGACAAGCAGGGCACAAGCAGTCGGTATACCGTTCCATCACCTCTATCATCTCCTTCTGATGAAGCTGAACCTGTTCACACCAGCAGTCATTATCACCGTCGCAGGTGAACGCTGCTCCACATTTCTGACATTTTTTTATGGCCATGGTTACCGGGTCATTTTTACACTTACATTTTTAATGGGTCCTCCCATGGGGGGATTCATTTTACGGATGGTGATCGTTGCTGATATGATGCCTTCCATCTCCCTGTAGATAGCATCAAGTATGCGCTTCCCTATATTTTCCAGCAGGTTGGAATTGGGTTGTTTCATCTCCTCCTTCACCAGCCGGTAAGCAACCTGGTAATTTACAGCATCGTCCAGGGAATCACTCGCCGCGGGGATGGTCATATCCGTCTCCATCTCCAGATCCACAAGGAAACGGTTGCCCACGATCTGCTCCTCTTTATAATGACCGTGAAAAGCATAAAATTCCATTCCTTCAATCCTGATCAGTCCCATTTAATTTATAGTTAACATCCAGATAGTAAAAATACCTGTAATTATTGCAAAAGAAAAACTTAATAGCGTACCTATCAGAATATACTCCACCCGCTTCCGGTCATAATTGGACTTGATGTCGCTGTATCGTAATACTGATTTTGAGGCAATTAAAAACCCGATGACAGCATATTGTTGTACCAATATCAACGTAAGAATCAATACCCGCTCCAGCATGCCGATCAGTTTTCCGGCATCTTTCAGTCCAAGGGTCTTTTCTGTTTCAGCGGCGCTGGCAAAACCGGCCTTACGGTTACTGATCTCCGGCTGATATTTTTCGGTCATGATCCGAATAACTACCGAAGCAGGGGTAAGGATCAGCAAATATGCCATTGCCACCACCATTACCCGATAAGTATCAAATTGTATGCTGCTACCTGTAAGGGCCTGCCAATCCCCGTAAAAACTCACCCAGATAATGAAGATCACCAACAAGTGTAATCCCTGGTCGGCAAAAAACAGCCACGGTCGCTCCTTCAGGTACGCCTTGCCCACATCAATCACAAAATGCGTTGCTACAATGATCAGGGGAAGCATCACGTTGCTCCATTGTCCCAGCAATACATATACCAGTATACCATGGATCCCCAGGTGCAGGTAAAGATGAACCGACCGGAACTTCTCCTCTCTACGCTTTTTGGCCCAACGGCCTGGCTGCAGCAGAAAATCACCCAATATATGGGCAATGAACAGCTTTATCAGTATCTCCAGGTTTTCCATCTACGGTAAAAATACATTATTCACGTTTTGCTGGCAGTAAATGCACCGATCTGTTCTTCAAAATAAGCAAGAATATGGTGAATTTCATCAAGATGTGCAATTTTTAACCTGTTCTGGACCGATGATTGGGATATTCCTAAAAAGCCGGCTGTTTCCTGTTGTGTTTCATCCATCAGCAGATTTCTATAAACTGCCTGGGATGAGTTCTCGCTCCAGTCGCTGATAATGATATCGGTTAACCTGCAAATTACCTCGAAATGTTTGTTGAGGGATTCATCGGTTGTAGTGATAAGAAGCTTTAATTCATCCCTGGCTATATATTCCAGCATCTTTCCTGAAATTGTAAACGCTGCACCGTATGATTCGGAGAGATGATCAGAAAGTTCACCCACTGCCCCGATTCCAATACTGAGCCGTACGTCCATGGTTTCGTTCAGCATATCTTCAACAATAAGGGGCGGAGCAAGCCTGTAAACACCACCCTGCAAACCCGACCTCAATACCAGCGAGGCCAGTAATGCCTTCTCAGGTGCTGTTACCAGCTGAAAACTGTCGCCCCTGAATATTTCCCACATTCTCCGTTCAATGATGCCAAGTTGATCCATTTCATTGAGGATCAACTTCAGCGACTTGATGAGCTTTGCAGGCTCACTGATATAACTTGATTTTACAATATCACCTGTAATAACTGCTTTCATGACTCACCTGTTTTAGTTGGAGTACTTGAAGTACTTGAAGTACTTGGAGTACTTG